>JAOUHD010000015.1 GCA_029865345.1 Nitrospira sp. | reverse complement strand
CGAAACTGCGCTTGAAGCGGCAGCTTGTATTTGCCGTCAATGTCTTCGAGATAACAGGTTCGGCAGGTCTCCTGAAGCGCTTGCGGAAGCTGTCCCGGCGACACATCCCAACTCTTGATCTTGTGCGCCTTATAGAGCCGGACTTGCGCAAACGCCTCTAACGCCCGGACCAGCGCTGTCATCGCCCCTTCGGGGTCATGGCCGATATGGAGATGCCTGCCCACATATGCCAACAGGTCCAGCGCGAGGTATTCTTTGACCTCCGCAGGGTCCAGCACCAGCTTCTCAAGGAAACTCGCGTTGGCCTTCAGCGCAGGCAGGATCGCTTTCAATCCAGTCGGTCCACCCCACAGCGACGCCATCTCCAGCGCCTTGGTCGCCGTTCTCAACTTGTCCCAAGCTTGCCGGTACTGAAACCGTTCCCAGCACTCATAGCCCTCGGCCAAATCGGTGAAGGCACGATAGAGCGGCTTGTGCCCGCCACTCACTCGCAGCTCTACGGCGCGGAACAGTTTGGCCGCTGCGTGAAAGAGACCCCGATTAAATAACTCGCATCCTTCCCGGCGTGACACGGTCGCTTGCTCGTCCCATGGATTACTCTGGGTCCAGACGAGCGTCCTTGGACCCAACTCGACCCGATCATCCTCCTGACCGTCACGCGCCCGAGCCAGCTCAACCACCCGAGACGTCCATGGAAGCGCCACCAAGGTGAGCGCACTCGCCATCGCCGGGGTGGCTCCACTCAGATCCACGACCAGCTCCCCCGGCTGTATCTCCCATGTCCGCAAGAGATCCGGTAACGACCGTGCAATTGTCTGATAGATAGCGGGGAACTGCGTTGCGTCTTCCATCACGATCCAATCCCACCGCCTCGGCATCTGTTGGATCTTCGGCTGTATGTCCGATTCCACCAAAGCCTTACTTCCTTCAGGCAACACGAAACACAGGGCCTCCGGATTGAGCCTGTTGATCGAATAGACTGCTGCTGCCGCATCATCGACCAATGCGACCACGAGCGTCTTGATGGGTTGGTCTTGTGCCATCGCGCGCGGACTATATCATCGCCATGAGTGTGTGATCAATTCACGGATGCCACACTGCACGTCGCTTGACGGACTGAGGAATCGGGCTTAGACTTTTCCAGCATCACCATTTCCTCACACCATACTTACCGCACACAACGAGGTCTGTTCGATGATCTGGTGGTATTGGATGTTTCTGGGCTTGGCCTTGGTCGGCGCGGAGATGGCGTCTCCCGGAGGGTTTTACCTCTTGTTCTTCGGCATCGCCGCCGTGATGGTCGGTGCCCTGACCGGTCTGGATGTCGTAACAGCCGACTGGCTCCAGTGGCTGTTGTTCTCCATTGTGGCGATCCTCTCGTTGCTGCTGTTACGCGGGCCATTAATTCGCCTAACACAACGGCATCCCCCGCAGGCGATGGACACCATGATCGGAGAGACGGCAATCCTGATTGACGACCTGCAGCCGGAGCATACGGGGAAAGTTGAATTGCGTGGCTCCACATGGAGCGCGAGGAATGTCGGAACCGTTCCCCTTTCATCAGGTCAACGCGCAACAGTCACCAAAGTGGATGGTTTAATGCTCTGGGTCCAACCAGAATAACGGGCGTAAATCAACGAGGTGCGGGCATGGAAGGCGGAACGTTAGTCGTCATCGTCCTGGCGGTGATCGTCTTAGTCGTCATCGCGAAGACGGCGGTCGTCGTCCCTCAACAGAGCGCCTATGTCGTGGAGCGCTTGGGCAAATACGGTTCCACGCTGGACGCGGGATTCCACATCTTGGTGCCGTTCATCGACGTGATCCGATACAGGCACATGCTGAAGGAAAGCGCCGTCGATATTCCGGAGCAAGTCTGCATTACCCGTGACAACGTTCAGGTGCATGTCGATGGAATCCTGTATATGCGGGTCCTGAATCCGGAACGCGCATCCTACGGAATCAGCGACTATCAGTTTGCACTCACGCAATTGGCCCAGACGGCGCTGAGAAGTGAGATCGGAAAAATCGAACTGGACAAGACATTCGAAGCCCGAACCACGATCAATGCTCAGGTGGTCAACGAATTGGATAAAGCATCGGAGCCTTGGGGCGTCAAAGTTCTCCGCTACGAAATCAAAAACATTACCCCGCCGAAGGATGTACTGAACGCGATGGAGAAGCAGATGCGTGCGGAACGGGAGAAGCGCGCATTGATTTTGACCTCAGAAGGCGAACGTGATGCCGCGATCAACCAGGCGGAAGGTGAAAAACAACAAGTGATTAAGGCATCGGAAGCCAAGAAGCAGCAACAGATTAATGAAGCAGAGGGTGCTGCATCCGCAATTCTCGCCATTGCACAGGCCACGGCAGAGGGCCTCCGAAGAGTCGCTGAAACGATTCAGGTTCCCGGAGGGCAAGAGGCCGTTCAGCTCCGCGTTGCGGAGCAGTACATCACCAAGTTCGGAGAGTTGGCGAAAACGACCAATACCCTGATCCTGCCGGCAAGCGTGTCCGATGTCGGCTCAATGATCGCACTGGCGATGAATGCCATGAGACAACCTGGGATTTCACCCCCCGCGAAGTCGTAACGGGCACACCCGTTCCGTTTGACAGGATCAATGACCTCGCCTAGAATCGCGTCCATGAAGGATTCAGTCTTGGCGGCGTTTACCGATAGCGCAAGCGTGAAACAGAAGTTCGCGTGTGAACATGCCGACCGGATCGTCCAAGTCGCACAGCTGCTCGCAGCGGCCTTTCACAACGGCTATAAAGTCTTGCTGTTCGGCAACGGTGGCAGCGCCACCGATGCGGCCCATATTGCGGCGGAGTTCGTCGGACGGTACAAGGCCGACCGCATGCCGTTACCCGCAATTGCCTTAGCGACGGACATTGCCGCCATTACCTGCATCGCGAATGACTATGGGTACGAAGAACTCTTCGCCCGCCAGGTGCGCGCGCATGGCCGAAAAGGTGACATTGCGATTGGCATCAGCACCAGCGGAAATTCTCCAAACGTGCTGAAAGGTATCGCGGCAGCCCGCGACGGTGGCTTGACCACGATCGCCTGGACAGGCGCCAACGGCGGAAAGCTAGCCGCGTTGGTCGAGTACCCCTTCATCGTTCCGTCTACGGTCACGTCTCGGATTCAAGAAAGTCACATCACACTCGGCCATGTCCTGTGCGAACTGGTAGAGGATCATTTCCTTGGGAAAGCGTCCTAATAGGACTCCCTTGACTCGGCCGCCCGCCTTGATCCCTCCGATCAACGCGTCTGACCTCAAGACCTATCCGCTAAAAAAACGACACAGCAAGGTTCGGCTTTCAGACTTGGCCGCGCCATGGAAACGCGGAGGGACTTTCTCAACCTTCTCTTCCCGCCTTCCAAACATCCTCGCGGTCACAACATTGCGGGCCATCACCCAGGCCATCGTGAAGGCGCATCGAAGGCGCCGCCCCGTCATCCTCGGGATCGGCGCCCATGTCATCAAGGTGGGGCTGTCCCCGATCATCACGGACTTGATGGAACGAGGCATCATCACAGCAGTGGCCATGAACGGGGCAGGAATTATTCACGACTTCGAATTGGCCCTCATGGGGCACACCTCCGAAGAAGTCGATGCCGAGATCGACAATGGTCGGTTCGGCATGGCGGAAGAAACGGGACGGATTCTGAATGACGCCATCACGCGTGGCGCGAAAGACGGTCAGGGGCTGGGTGAAGCCATCGGACGCTACATGAACCACACAGCCGATCAATTCCCGAATCGAGCCGTCAGCATTCTTGCCACAGGAGCGAAACTCGGTATTCCGGTGACCGTGCATGTCGCGGTCGGAACCGACATTATCCACATGCACCCCTCGGCGGACGGTGCAGCCATCGGAGCCACTTCTCTCCTGGACTTCAGGCGTCTGACCGCTGTCGTCGCTGGGATGGAAGGGGGCGTCTACCTGAACGTCGGCTCGGCGGTGATTCTGCCAGAGGTCTTTCTAAAAACACTGTCATTAGGGAGAAACCTCGGCCATCCGATCGCTAACATTACGACCGTGAATATGGACTTTCTCTCCCATTACCGACCGCAAACCAACGTCGTGCGGCGCCCCACGCAAAAGGGCGGCCAGGGCTATTCCTTGACCGGCCACCACGAGATCATGCTGCCGTTGCTCGCAGCGGCTGTGCTGGAGGAATTGGGATGAGCCCATCCTCGTCCGCCCCGAGCCTTTCGGTACTCCTTTCTTCAGAATGGCTACAGGCTCATTGGCAGCACTTGAACACACAGTACTTCTCCGGTTCACTGAGGCCAATCGAGATCGTCTGGAGTCAGCGCCTGACCTCCTCGGTTGGGATGTTTGCCTGTCGCGAAGGGCCAAAGACCTTTTCCCCCCTCACCCTGACTCACAGCCGTCGAGAAATTCGCCTTTCTCTCCCGCTCTTTGAACAGCTCACAGCACGGACACCCTACGCGGAACAGGAGCTGCTCAACACCTTGGCTCATGAAATGATTCATCAATGGCAATTCGATGTATTGAAACGTCGGCCTGATCATGGCCTGGAGTTTTTGCGGAAGATGGCGCAGATGAATCGAACAGGGACAGTCGCCGTGACGACGTACCACACGCTGGAGAAGGAAGTAATGGCCTTAGCGAAATTCGCCTGGCGATGCCAAGGCTGCGGTCGACTCTATCGACGGCATCGAAGAACGATCCAGCCAAAGCGCCATCACTGCGGATCCTGTCGAGGCGCATTGCAGGAACTCGTCTCGCCAACTCAACTGATCGAGGATCGTCCCACGCCCTACCTCACGCGAGCCTTAGACTCATCAATCCGGTCAACCAGACCGGCTGGCCTCGGCAAAACACCAGAACAATTGACTCTTGAGCTGACGTGATGTGGGAAAGGGGCTCTGACGGGGAAAGGCAAGCTATGCCGCTTCTTGGCTTTTGTCAGGTCGGGAACCTGTGTACTCCTGATTGACTCGGCCCAGGACACCAGCCAGCGCGTCTACCGAAATAGGCTTGGAGAGATAGTCGTCCATCCCCGCAGCCAGACACCGTTCACGGTCTCCCTGCATGGCGTTTGCCGTCATGGCAATAATCACCGCACGACGGGGAGTTTCAAGTTTGGGGTGTCGAGTTTCTGGTTGGAGGCCGGAATGTTCCGATCTTGGGCCCGAGACCTGAAAATCGCAACTTGAAACAGTTCCGGCCGCCTCATGTTGACGAATGAGGCTTGTCGCTTCGAAGCCATCCATGTCCGGCATCTGGCAATCCATGAACACCACGTCATAGCGCACGCGCGACACCGCCTCGACTGCCTCACGCCCGTTGGTCACGACGTCAATTCGATGCCCCAACCGCTGGAAGAGGCGAACGGCCACTTTTTGATTAATGATGTTATCCTCGGCCAGGAGGATACGGAGATCCACCGTGGCCGTGGTCTCTGCAAGGGTGTGCCGAGTGATGAGTGGAGGTGTGTCATTCGTGGCCGATAGACCTGAACTAACGGGGCTCTGCATGAGGACTGCGACAAGACAATCATGCAACTGTCTCTCACGAATCGGCTTGGTTAGGTAGGCTGCTAACCCCGCTTCTTTGGCTGTCTTCGCATCTCCCCGCCGACCAAACGACGTGAGCAGCACGAGTTTGGCATCGCCTCCTTCAGGTCGTGCCTTGATCGCACGTGCCAATTCGATCCCATCCGTCGGACTCATATCGACATCCAACAGGGCAAGGTCGAACCGTGATTGCATAGGCCCACCGTTTAGGACGTCCAACGCTTCGGAGCCGCTATGAACCAGTGTCGGTTGCATCCCCCATTTCTTTGTCATCTGCTCCAACATCCTTCGATTGATGGCCTTCTCATCCACGATTAAGATGCGAAGACCGGCTAACACGGCAGCAGAGAGGTGGGCCCTGCGGGAGCCATCAGCCTGTTTACGAAGATTCACCGTAAACCAGAAGCAGCTCCCCTCTCCAACACGGCTCATCACCCCAATCGTTCCGCCCATCATCTCGACAAGACGTTTGCAAATCGCAAGCCCGAGTCCGGTCCCACCATATTTCCTCGTTGTGGCCCCATCGGCTTGGCTAAACGACTGAAATAGTCGCTCACACGCTTCCTCTGAGATCCCGATCCCCGTGTCCGTGACCGCAACGCGAATCATTGCGTCGTCCTTCGATTGAGCCTCAACCGTCACTTCCACCACCACATCCCCGCTTTCAGTAAACTTAATGGCATTCGCCATCAAGTTCATCACCACCTGCCTGAGGCGCCCTGGATCACCAAGCAAATGGCGGGGCACATCGGCGTGGAAGAGACAAGCCACATTAAGTCCTTTGGACGATGCACGTTCTGCTACGAGGTCCAACGACTCGTCAAGAGTGAGCCGAAGATCGAACTCAATCCTCTCTAAATCCAATTTCCCTGCTTCAATCTTGGAAAAATCGAGAATATCGTTGATGATCGTGAGGAGATGGTCCCCACAACTGTGAACCGTCTCCGCATATTCACGTTGTTCCTCCGTCAGTGTGGTCTCCAGCAAGAGACCGGTCATCCCAATCACACCATTCATCGGTGTCCGGATTTCGTGACTCATGGTCGCCAGGAACGACGACTTGGCCTCGGTGGCGGCTTTGGCCTCTCTCAAGGCGACATCCAGCTGCTGATTGATATGCTCCAACTGCTGGGCATAGCCCTTCAGTGCTTGCTCGGCTTCTTTCCGACTCGTGATATCTCGGATAAATGCGCTGAAGATGACGGAGCCCTCGACGGCTAATGGTGTCATGGCGATTTCCACTGGAAATTCACAGCCGTCGCGCCGGAGACCGATCATTTCGACCAACCTGTTTGAGAGAGGCGAGTCCTGGGGGTCAAGAAGCCGCTGAACATACTCGCGATAGCTGAGGCATTGGGACAGTGGAAAGATCGTGTCGGCAACATCACGCCCGATCACCTCATGTGCAGACCAGCCAAATACCTGCTCAGCCTGGGCATTCCACTCGGTAATCCGGCCTGTATGATCCATCGTCATCACAGCGTCGAGAGCCGTATCAATAATCAAGCTGGTACGGGCTTCGTTCTCATGCAGTGCCGCTTCCACTTCCGTTCGTTCGACGAACAGGCCGATCTGTCTTCCGACCGTGCCCAAAGCTCTCAGTAAATCCCAATCCTTGGCCTGAGGCTCGCTGCTGAAGAGCTCGATGACGCCGTAGACGTGAGCCCTCAGCCAGATAGGAAACGCACAGGCTGCGTGCAGCATTCCCGTCGCTTCGACAGGCCCACGCGTAAATAGAGGGTCTCTTGCAACATCCTCCACCCACAGCGGCTCCCCACGGGCCCAACAGTGCCCCGGCAGATCAGCCCCAGCCGTGTAGACCTCCTGCCGCCTTCTTCTCATGAACTCCTGCACCATCGTTGTATCAACCGCCCAGTCCTGCGTGCAGATAATGGTTCGCCGGTCGTCTTGCACCCGCCAGAACAGACCAACATGCCAATCGAGATTCACGACAAGGGCCTGGAGGAGGTCGGGGACCGCTTGCTCGACCGTAGAGGCACCTGCGAGCACTTTGGCCACAGCGTGCTGGAGAGCTTGCCGACGATCGGCGCTCCGTTGCTCTGTCACATCCCGGACGACACTGAGGACCGCTTGCACAGTGCCGTCACTGGCTGGAAGTGGGACGAACGTGACCTCGACCCACCGGACCTGCCCCGATAGTCCGATGAGCCGCCCTTTTCCACAAGTTTCCCGGCCTTCCCTCGCCGCCCTATGCATTTCTTCGATCTGTAGACAATCGTTCGTCTGGATATACGTTCGAACATCTGTCCCCACTATCTCTTCTGAAAATCCCGCATCGAAGAGGAGACATCCCGCAGGATTGAGCTGAAGCACCCGGTAGTCGAGCCCAATGACCAATATCCCATGGGGTTCAGCTTCCAACATACTCCGGAGCCGCTGCTCGTTTTCCTGGAAGCGGAGTCTTTCGGCTTCCGCACAGATCCTCACGCGGCGTGCTCGCTGAGATGTCCGTATGAGAGAAAAGATCAAGGAAGCGATCAGCAAAACATTGGCCGCTGCTATGATCCAGACCATGCTCACGCCTTCCACAATCATCGCCCATGCTCCAGGCACACCCATGACGCTAGGCCAGGTCCCTTGCCAGGCCTTCCAGTCCGTTATGTGCTATATCGATCCATTATGTGGCAACTCGTTCGGTAACACCAGGATTCTGCTGAAACATCGTGTGCGTCATGTCAGGGAGCCTAGACGGCAGACACCGTCCAGCCCGATCCTCTTTCCATGTAGCCGACAGCACGATCTGCACGGTATGATGGGACCATGATCACCAAAGTGCTGCCACGCGACCAACTCTTCTCCGTGCTTTCAGGTGAACGGGCAAAGGGGAAACGGATCGTGTTCACAAACGGCTGTTTCGACCTGATGCACATCGGACATACCCGGTATCTGCAGGCGGCCAAGGCCCTGGGCGATATCCTGGTCGTCGGGGTTAATAGTGATGTCTCGGTTCGTACGCTGGACAAGGCACCCGACCGACCGATCGTGCCGGAGGCACAACGGGCTGAGGTGCTGGCAGCCTTAGGCTGTGTGGATTTCGTAGTCATTTTTGACGAATCTGACCCTCGCCAGCTCATCGCGGCCGTCCAACCGGATGTCCTGGTCAAGGGAGGGGATTGGATGATCGACCAGATCATCGGCCGCGAATTGGTTGAAGCTCGTGGAGGTGTCGTCAAGACGATCCCGCTGATTCCCGGTCTCTCCACCACCGGTCTCCTTCAACGCATACGGTCAATCGCGACGTGATACGTGTCTGAAGCCACCGTCCAACCCACAGCCTGGCTTGTCCCGCTTCGTTCGGCACTCGACCACGAGAAAGCACGTGTCTGCCTTCTCGGAGCGCACGGGCCGACATCGGCCTGCGCCCTGACGCTACTCCATCGCGGCAGCCCATGGGTCGTTGTGACCGCGAGTGACGAGTCCGCCGAACGAATGTTCAATGACTTGTGCTTCTTCTATGGACTCATGGGTCGTCCGGTCGAGGACCTCGCCTGGTTCCCGGAATGGGAAACGCTTCCCTATGAAGCGACGGCGCCGCATGTCGGGTTGATTGCACACCGGATGACGACACTCCATCGCCTGCTCATCAACCCACCCACCATCCTCGTCACCTCCGTCGCCGCTGCCATGCATCGTGTCATCCCACGCTCGACATTCGAGCAGGCAATCTTTCACTTCCAAACGGGTGCCGCCTTCGAACGGGAATCGCTGATCACCAATCTCCTTCGCCTGGGATACCGACGAGTGTCCGTCGTGGAAATTCCTGGAGAGTTCAGCGTCCGTGGCGGCATCATTGATGTCTTCTCGACTGCATACGTTAATCCGGTCCGCGTGGAGTTTCTCGGAGATCATGTCGAATCCATTCGTTTGTTCGACTCCTCGACCCAGACCTCCATCGCAAAATTGAACGAGGGCTGGGTGTTGCCTGCACGAGAATTCGTTCGGCCTCCACATGCGCCGGAGGCGATCGTACCGATCCCAGCGGATGCTGAGTGGCGAAGCCCTGACTTGTATGATTCCATGGACACACTGTTCGACTATCTCACAGCGGTTCCTTTCCTCGCGCTCGATCAACCGGATGCACTGGGAAAATCCTGCGAGACTGCCTGGGAAAAGATCGACGACGGATATCTCCGTCATGTCGACCGGGATGCCACCCAGCCGTATCCCTCGCCCGAACGACTCTTTCTCACCTGGGAGGGCATCCAGCAGCGGATCGCGCCCTGGCCCATGTTGGCTCTTGAGCCTCTAGCGGCGCCGGACTCGACCTGGGATCAGACGTTTTCGTTTTCCGCCCAAGCGCCAGGCACTATTGGACTCGGGATCAGGGGTACTGCCTTCAGCCAGACCCTGAGCCTGTTAGAAGGGCTCCGGAACGAGCATCGTGTCGTCTTGGTCGCGCGAAGCCGCGGGCAAGTTGACCGCTTGCTCGCCTTACTCCGAGAGCACGATTTACCTGCCGACCCGTGGAACCCGACGGCCTGGTCCAGCCAGAGAACCGGAAAGCAACCGTTTTATGTGCTGCACGGCGATCTGTCGGCGGGGTTTCTCTCGGGAGACCTTCGGCTCGCGCTCTTGACGGAAGAAGAGCTCTTCGCGAAGGGCGCCCGCCATAAACCACAGCCGAAAAGCAGAACCGCAACCTTCCTCTCTTCGCTGGAGGATCTGAACGTGGGCGACTACGTCGTACACGTTCAGCACGGCATCGCCAAATATCGAGGACTCAAGCGCCTGTCGGTCCAGGATTTTGAGAGTGACTTCCTGATTCTTGAGTTCTCCGGTGGAGACACCCTCTATGTTCCGCTCGACCGATTGAATCAGGTGCAACGGTACGGCGGGGCCGAAGGCCATGTCCCTCGACTGGATCGCCTGGGCGGTACCAGTTGGGCCAAGACCACAGCGCGGGTGAAGAAAAATATCGAGGAAATGGCCCAAGAATTGATCGATCTCTACGCAAGCCGCGAACTGGTGAAACGGAATGCTTATGGCACGACCACGACCCTGTACCACGAATTCGAAGCCGCCTTTGAGTACGAAGAAACAGCGGATCAGCTCAGGGCCATCGGGGACATCGGCCGCGACATGGAGTCGACCAAGCCCATGGATCGGCTGGTCTGCGGGGACGTCGGCTACGGAAAGACCGAAGTCGCCATGCGCGCAGCCTTCAAGGCTGTGGAACATGACCGCCAAGTGGCAGTGCTGGTCCCGACGACGCTCCTGGCCCATCAACACTATGAGAACTTTTCAGAACGATTCGCGCCCTTTCCAATGCGCGTCGCGCTGCTCTCACGGTTTCAGTCATCCAAGGAGACTAAGGCGACCCTGAAGGATGTCGGCGCGGGAACCGTCGATGTCGTGATCGGCACTCACCGTCTGCTGCAGAAAGACGTGGTGTTCCGGCAACTCGGACTCGTGATCATCGACGAAGAGCAATGGTTCGGCGTCAAACATAAGGAGCGGCTGAAGCAACTTCGCACCCAGATCGACGTGCTGACGTTAACCGCCACCCCCATTCCGCGCACCCTCCAAATGGCGATGTCGAGCGTGCGAGATCTCTCGATCATCGATACCCCGCCGGCCGGACGATTGGCGATTAAGACGGAGGTGGTCCGGTTCAGCGAGAAGGCCGTACGAGACGCTATCTTGCGGGAACTCGGGCGTGGAGGGCAGATCTATTTTGTCCACAATCGGGTCGAAACTATGGAGCGAATCGGGGCATGGCTGCACCAATTGGTTCCCGAAGCCCGGATGGTTATGGCCCACGGCCAGATGGATGCGAGGCCGCTGGAAGCGGTGATGCTGAAATTCGTGAAGCGTGAGGCGGATGTCCTGATCGCGTCGGCCATCATCCAGTCCGGACTCGATGTCCCCAACGCCAACACCATTATCGTCAATCGAGCTGATCTGTTCGGCCTCGCACAGTTGTACCAGTTACGCGGACGAGTCGGGCGGGGTGGAGAGCAAGCCTACGCCTACTTCCTCATTCCCGATGAAGGGACACTGACCGGCGATGCCCAGAAGCGATTGATCGCGATTCAACAGTTCACGGAACTCGGATCCGGATTCCGCATCGCTGCGGCAGACATGGAGATCCGAGGAGCCGGCAACCTTCTGGGCAAGCAGCAGTCTGGTCATATCGCCGCGATCGGGTTGGATCTCTACATGCAAATGGTAGAGCAGGCTGTTCAGCGGTTGAAGGGACATGTGATCGAGGAGGACCCCGACCCGACGCTGCAGTTCCCGGTTTCAGCGTTTATTCCGGAGCACTATGTCACCGACCCGCACCACCGCCTGTCCCTCTATAAACGGCTGACAGCTTGTGGTCAAATCGGCGAGCTGGCCCTGCTGCATGGGGAGATTCAGGACCGTTATGGCCCCCCTCCGGAACCAGTTGAACGACTGCTTGAAGTCATGCAACTCCGGACCCACGCCAAACGCCTTCGCCTGGCCTCGATCGAAGTACACGACCAGACGACCAAAGTTGTGTTTCACCCGAAGGCCATCATCCCTGAGCGCTCCGTCCACCGCTTGATGGACCAGCTGAAGAAGCGGCTGCAGTTCCTGAGCCCCCTCGCTTTTGAGATCCAGATGCGTCAGAGCGACTGGCCCTCGCTTTTTTCGGAACTCAACGCAATCTTGCAAAGCCTCGATCTCTGTGATACCAAGACCATCCAAAGGGATGCGAATGTCTCGTAATCGAGATCCACATGTACCTCGACTTATGATGCCCTTCCGGTTGCTAATCTTCTGTAGGACGTATTGTCTCCCTGGGCTGTTTGCCAGCCTCTTAGCCGGTTTGGGGCCGGTGATGTTGGGGTGTGCCGAGCGACAGGAAGAACCGGTTGTTGCCCTGGTTAATGGGCGCGCCATCACCCAAACCGAATTCGATCTACGCTGGGGCGAGCTTTCCAGGGCCACACGCTCCCGCTACGAGAAGGAGGGGGGTAAGCAACGGTTCCTGGATGAACTTATCACCCGAGAGCTGTTGATGCAGGAAGCTCGCCGCCGGGGTCTTGATCAAGACGATACGATTCGAGACAAGACACAACGGTATAAAGAGCAGTTGATTCTCGACGAGCTATTGAAAGACAAGCTCCAATCGAAGGTCGAGCTCACCCAGGCCGAACTCGACGCTTACTACGAAAAACACGCCAGCCAGCTTTTGGATCCCTTGAAGGCCAATGTCTCGGCGATGCTCCTCCCCAATGTGTATGCCGCCAAAGACCTGGAAGCACAGGTGAATCGAGGCGGTAATTTTGCCAAGTTTGCGCAGCGCTACTCGATCGACGAAAAGACGAGATCCAAGGGCGGCGAGCTCGGGCCCTATCGAAAAGGTCTGGTCCTCCCCGAAGTCGACGCTGTCCTCCACACCCTCAAACTCGGGATCGTCAGTGCGCCGATTAAGACCGACCAGGGCTACTACCTAGTCATGTTGACCCCGCTTGACGAGGCCGTTATTCAAGCTGATTTAGCGAAGCAGGAACGGCTTCGGCAAGAATTACTGACCGATAAGCGCCGCAAACAATTCGAAGAAGTCATCGCCGACATTCGGGCCAATGCCGCAGTTCGCTTCGCCGAAGCCTCCCGTTATATCACTGAGGACACCGGAAAACGTTAACCTCCACTCGATTTCCACGAACCCGCCGCTTCGTGTAGAATCATGCATCGGAGCTCTCTACCACAAGATAAACGCATCATGAGACAGATACCCGTCGATTCAGAGTGGTTGGCTTCACGTATGTTTCCACTCGTCCTGTTGATGATCTCACTATGGCCCCCAGCCTTCTCCGAGGCGCGGCTACAAGATCGCATCGTCGCGATCGTCAATTCTGAATTGATCATGCTGTCAGATATGAAGCGTGAATTTGAAACAGAGCAAGAACGGCTTTCCCGCGAGCACCAGGGAAGCGATCTGGCCCAGCGGCTGAAAACAGCGGAGTACATGGCCTTGACGAAGCTCATCGAGCGGCGCTTGCAACTGCAGGAAGCCAAAGCTCAAAAAGTTCAAGTTTCTGATCTGGAAGTAAAGCAAGCCCTTGAACAGATGAAGCGACAAGGCAGCCCCCTCAACATCACCAATCCGAGTGACGTACAGACCGTTCGTGACCAGCTCCTCCTCATGCGAGTCATCGACCAGCATATTCGCGGCAACATTACCGTCGGAGACTCCGAGCTGAAGCGGTTCTACCAAGAGCATCGCGATCGGTTCGCTCTTCCCGAAGAGTACCAGCTGAGCCAGATCCTCTTTCAACCCCGCTCCTCCGATGGATTGGCCGAGGCCTTGACCAAGGCCCGCCGAGCCATGGACGACTTGAAACGAGGTGAAAAATTTGAAGATGTCGCCATGCGCGACTCCGACGGCGCCAACGCCTTGCAGGGTGGACGGCTAGGATTAGTCCGTCAGGGGGAACTCATTCCAACAATCGAGCAGGCCGTCGCTCACTTAGTGCCTGGAGGGATTTCCGATATCATCGAGAGCCCTGAGGGAATCCAGATTATCCGTATGGATGACAGAAAGCCGAAACAGTTTCGCCAATTCGAGGAAGTTCGGCGAGAAGTTCAGGAGCTGGTCTATCAGCGGAAGAGCGAGGACATGTATCAGTCTTGGCTGGTGGAACTCAAAAACAAAGCCTACATCGAGATCAAGTTTCAGCACGATACGAGCACAGCCCACCGATAGCTGAAGTTTTCATTCGGTAGGAATACCCAGACAACTACAGGATGCTCAAAAAGGCCAGACTTCTCACCCTCCCAGCCCCGGCGCGCCAAGACGCGCCGTTCCGCGAACAAGGCCGCAGCGAGCGAAGAGGCAAGGAGGTACATACCAAGCTTCGCTTGAACCGCTCGCTTCGATCACGTGCGAGCGGATAAGCACCTTGCCATCGCCTTCCTTACGTTGAGCTTCTGAGCGATGCAAGAACGCCGCTGGCGGACTTTTTCAGCATTCTGCTGAACCGAGATCACGCGAGGTCTGCGCGAAGGCTGCCGGCCACGTCACGAATGGCTCTCCACACCCGATCCCGTCCATCCCCGGTTATCGATGAATACGGAATCAACATCTCCCCCTCAGCGAGTCCTAAGACACGATGGGTCTGGTTGAGCGTACGAACCCGTTCGCCAGGCTTCAACTTGTCAACCTTGGTCGCAACGATGAGAGGGTTCCGGTGGATCGAACGAAGCCACGCGAGAGTCTGACAATCCTGGTCGGTCGCGACCCGGCTGTCCACCAACATCACGACGGTGAGCAGCGAGGCTCGGTCGACAAGATAGTCTTCCATCAGCGGTCCCCACTGGGTGCGGACCGATTTCGACACTTTGGCGAATCCATAGCCAGGCAGGTCCACAAGGTGGAATTGCGAAAGATCCGGGTCGGAGGTCGAGACGAGAAACACGTTCACGGCTCTCGTCTTGCCTGGCGTCCGGCTGATTTTTGCCAGATCCCGACGATTGAGCAACGAATTGATCAACGACGATTTGCCCACATTTGAGCGCCCCACAAAGGCCACCTCGTGGAGATTGCCGGAAGGAAACTGTTCTGGAGACATACAACTTTTGATAAACTCAGCGGCGAAGATTTTCATGTTGTTAGGCTGATCAATGGATTCACGACAGAAGCCCGATCACAGTCCGACCTTTCTGCGTCACTACACATACGACCCTCCTCCGCCCAAGTCAACCGGCCGACGCACAGCGACTCGTGTGCTCCTCTGGAGCACCGCACTCATCGGACTTCCGTTGGGCCTCCTGGCCATGAGCTGGCTGATCATGCTTCCAGACGTAGACGTCCTTGCAAGGGCCAACCCACTGTCGACGGCGCTTATGGACCATCGGCAGACTCAGGCGAAGGAGCAGGGCCGTGCTGCCCTACGACAGTGGGTGTGGGTGCCGCTCTCACGTATCGCTCCTCACCTTCGCCATGCGGTCGTGGCGGCTGAAGATGCGTCGTTTTTCACTCACGAAGGATTCGACTGGGAAGGAATTAAAGAGGCCGCGAAATACAATCTCGAAGCAGGCGAACTCAAGCGTGGGGGAAGCACGATTACGCAGCAACTGGCCAAAAACCTCTATTTGTCATCCGAACGGTCCCTGTTTCGAAAAGCACGGGAAGCACTGATTACGCGTTCACTCGAACAGCATCTGACGAAAAGTCGTATTCTCGAACTGTATCTTAACGTGGCCGAGTGGGGGAAGGGCGTCTATGGCGCTGAAGCCGCGGCCCGTCATCACTTCGGGAAGTCAGCCGATGACCTGACCGTCGACGAAGCTGCTTGGCTGGCGGCCATGTTACCGTCGCCACGTCGATATGATCCCCTTCGAAAAACTACGTTCCTCACTCGCCGCCACGAACGTATTCTGAAATGGATCGATCGGCAATCCACGCCTTTCGCGCCGAATGGCCATGAGTAGAGCCTCCAAACCGCAGTTACTCCGAATATTCCGAAGCGTCACCCACTTCACCAAAGTCCTGTTCGCCGAAGATCGCTGATTCATGGGTGTAATGTTTGAATTCAATCAGATTGCGTGACGGGTCTTCAAGAAAGAACGTGCGGTGTTCGATGCGCGTGCCGGGAAAGCGCACCCTCGGCTGTTGGTAGAAGGAAAGCTCCTTCGCCTTAGCCCGAGCCACCAACGCCTGCCAATTCTGTTGCGATAGAAGAACCAGCCCGAAGTGGCGCGGGTAGATGCCTTGCTGCTTCGAGGGTTGTTCCGCCACGAGGTGTGCGACGAGCTGATGGCCATTCAGACCAAGCGTAATGGCGTGTTTAGACCGCCTCCCCACGGCACATCCGAGACCATCCACATAGAATCTCAGAGTCGCTTCGAAATCATGAATTGGAAAGGCGAGGTGAAATAAACTCTTGCTCATCGAAACCTGTCTTTCACCGTCGGCTCTCCCTTCCCATCCCACCAACCAGCAGCCATATTGGGCGTCACATGGGCGATGGTGAATCGTCTTTGGGGGGTGATAACCAACGCGCCGGCGGTACCCTGTATTCTAGTCACCAACCTCTGGAGAACAACTCGTGCCACCTGCGCTGGACTCTTTCCTTGTCGTAATCGGTCACAGATCTCTTTGGCGATCGCCAAACGCATGATGCCTTCGCCCAATCCCGTCATCGATACCGCACCAGTTTCATTCTCAGCATAGACCCCGCAGCCGATGATCGGCGTATCCCCGACTCGGCCTGGCAGCATGCGATCAATCCCTCCGGTCGATGCCCCAGCGGCAACTATTCCAGCTTGATCGAGTGCGACAGCTCCGACCGTTCCATGCCGATCCCGCGCCGATCTTCCTTGTCTCAGCATCGCACCATAGGATATCCGGCGAGGTCTTGTCCCAATCCGGTGGCGCTCCATCTTAAAATGCCTGGCGAACTTCGTCGCCATCGGTCCCACAAGCAACACATGATCCGTTTCTTCCATCACGCGACTAGCGGCAGTGATCGGATGAACGATCCCTTCGATCGAGGCCACTGCACCGGCGCGCAAGCGCTCCCCTTCCATGATGGACGCATCCATCCGACGCACTCCGTCCAGTTGCAGATGCGCTCCTGTTCCTGCATTAAAGAGTCCGCTGCGCTCAAGCACGCGAATGGTCTGTTCGACGGCAACGAGTGCGGAGCTGCCCCGATCCAACAAGTGATACCCGACTTGCAGCGCGGCACGCAGGCAGTCGCCTTGCGGTGAGGTCATCGCGCGAGGGCCGGCACCCCCGTGCACGAGGATGATGGGGCGGACAGATTTCAATTCAAGAGCAAGTCCCGGGTCTTGTGATAGGCGGGATTCTGCATGCGATCGAGATCGGACCGTACAAAACCCAGACCTGTCACACAGAGTTCAAAGTTCTCGGACAGTTTTTGAAACAAGGGCAAGCTGGTGTCCGCATCATCACGGCCAATCTGCGCGACAATTCCGTACGACCGCTTGCCGGTCTTCACATAGTCCACGAGAAAGTCCTTGTGATAGATGCGCCCAGCCGTTTTAAGCCGTCGAAGGTACTCAGGAAACAATCCCGCCATGAAGAGGGTGAAATCACCAATGTGGCGATGCACATCTCGTTCGCGGTCCAACGATTGGGCTTCAAGCATGACCTCGGACTCGAAGAGTAAGTCCACAATTGAATCGACCTGCTGATTCTCTCGATTTCTGATCTTATAGAGCTGATCCGTAGAGGTAAAATCGACTAAAAGATTTGAGACATATGACGTGACCTTGGCATCGGGCCAGCCGAGATGTTCCATAAAGCTCTTCTCGGTTAAGGCGCCGAAGAGTTGTCGGAGCGGGTGGCGCGGCGGAACTTGAGTGCCCATCTCCACCTCCAATATTTGTCTTCAGTATATCAGAGTCGCGTACGATCTCACCGTCACCAGTTCTATCGGAACTCGATCGGCAGACCTTGAATCCGAACTAGCGTCCCTCCCTGCTGTCCACCACGAACGTCACCGGCCCGTCGTTCACCAAGGCCACCTGCATATGTGCGGCAAACATACCCATTTCAACGGGGGTCCCGCATGTCTGCAAATCAGCTGCGACCTGTTCATAGAGGCGCTTGGCCAGGTCTGGAGGCGCAGCCCCGTCAAAACTAGGGCGGCGCCCGTTGGTTGTCCGGCCCAACAGCGTGAATTGGGAGACCACCAGCACGCCTCCACCGACCTCCGTGAGCGATCGATTCATCTTTCCCTGCTCATCGGCGAATATGCGAAGGGTCCGGATTTTGTCGACCAGATATTTTGCATCAGACGCGTCATCGCCTTTCGCGACACCCAACAACACCATCATACCCTGTTGGATCCGGCCCACAATCTTCCCATCGACTTCCACTGAGGCACTGGTGACGCGCTGAAGGACGGCTCTCATCGGCTGATGTCAGTCTCCCTGCAATTGAGTGAGCGTCCCTTCGAGCGACAGCAACTTCCGTTTCATGGATAGTCCACCGGAGAACCCGCCAAGCGAGGCATCGTGAGCGACAATCCGGTGACAAGGAATCACGATCGGCAACGGATTTGCACCGACCGCGTTGCCGACCGCGCGGGCATACTGTGGTCCACCCACACGCGCAGCGATCCATCGATACGAACGCAACTTGCTATACGGCACACGCTGCAACGTTCGCCAAACCTGCCGTTGGAACGTCGTTCCCTCCGTGAGATCAAGGGGTAGATCGAAGGACTTCCGTTTCCCTGTTAGATAGTCCAACAGCTGACGACGAGCTGCCTCCAGACTGGGTGACTCTCCCCGTTGCACTGGCTCGCTAAACTGTGCGCTGATGTTGGATTCAACCGCCCGTTTGGACTGTTTCGGCAAAACAATCGCTTGAATCCCCTTCAAAGATTCAACGATCCCCATCCAGCCCCAGGGCGACTTAAATACTATCGCACACCTCATCACACTGCTCCTAACTAGCCGATGAATCGTCCCAACTTTCTCCGCACCATCTCCCACACCACACCCAATTCATCCGACCTAAACAAGGCATGGACGCCAAAATATCCGACGATACTCAACCCAATAGCAGCGACAAGCATGGCTGATTTCTCGGCCCAGTCGTCGGGCTGAGTCCAGACCTGGGCACCAGCCACCCACCAACAGGCCATGACAATGGGCACACAGGCCACCAGCACTCGTCCAGCCGAGCGA
Organism: Nitrospira sp.; assembly: GCA_029865345.1. GTDB lineage: Bacteria > Nitrospirota > Nitrospiria > Nitrospirales > Nitrospiraceae > Nitrospira_D. Next base: position 15,135 of record JAOUHD010000015.1, on the reverse strand, counting down.
ATCACTGATTTCCACTCGACACCGCCTAGCCGACGATTCAACACCACCACGAGAATTCCACCATTGACCATCGCAGCCAGCGCGGTTGCAAGCGCCAGCCCTGCCGCCCCCAGGTGCGACATCAGCACCAGCGACAACAGGATATTCGCCACCACCGCAATCGCAGCGGAAATGGCCGGCGTGGTAGTATCCTTCAACGAATAGAACGCCGAGACAATAATGCGCACCCCCCCGAATGCCCACAAGCCAAGGGCATAGAACAGCACTGCAAATGCGGTCTCAGCGGTATCGTGCGCTGTGAACGTGCCGTGCTCAAAAAAGAGATGCACAAGCGGCGTCCGCAGCAAGATCAAGCCCACCATCGCCGGCACGATGATAAAGAGGATCATGCGCAGACCGAACCCGAGCGTCGTGCGCAATTCGTCCAACGCACCTCGTGCCGCTTGTGCCGATAAGGTGGGGAGGATGGCCGTGGCCAAAGCGACGCCAAAAATGCCAAGGGGAAATTGAATGAGCCGCATGCCGTAAAAGAGATAGGTAGGACCGCCGGCAAAAAACGACCCCAGAATCGTGCTCACGGTGATATTGATCTGTGTCACCGACAACCCGAGCAGCGACGGAATCATCAGCCGACCGATCTTTCGCACACCGGGATGGCCGGGATTGAACGTGAATCCGAACAACATGCCGCGCAGCTTGAGCCCTGGTAATTGCATCGCAAACTGCGCCGCGCCACCGGCGACGACACCAATGGCGACACCGAGGATGGGTTCCCGCATGGTCGGCGCAAGAAAGAGCGAGCACCCAATGATGAACAGATTGAAAAAGACTGGAGAAAACGCCGGGGCCGCGAAGGCCCGCAGAGAATTGAGGACCCCCATGGCCAGCGCGGCGAGGCTGATAAAAATGAGATAGGGAAACATCATGCGCGTGAGCAACGTCGTCATTTCAAGCCGGGTCGGATCATCATGGAACCCCGGAGCCAAGAGCCAGACAATACCCGCCGCCCCCAAAATCCCAAGTATGGTAATGCCGGTCACAATGGTCAGTAGCGTCGTGAATACGGCGCTTGCCAGCTCCCACGCATCCTGTTTGGATTTGAGCGTGTGATATTCGGTAAAGACGGGAATGAACGCGGCGGACATCGACCCCTCGGCAAAGAGCTCACGGAGCAGGTTCGGGATACGATAGGCGACGAAAAAGGCATCAGCTGCCGGCGTGGCGCCGAAGAGCTTGGCGAGAACCATGTCACGGACAAAGCCGAGCACGCGACTGGAAAACGTCGCGACCCCGATCATCCCAGCCGCTTTGACGACCGACTGATTCTCGTCCTGGGGTTTGGCTGGAGCACCGGCCGAAACGGGAGACTCTGACATGGACCGGATTCTAGCGGAATGCTCGCGGGCCGTCTATCGGCGCATGAAAACGAAGCGTGAAGCGCTCCCCGGCATACCACTACGTACAGGCCCATTCACAATTTGAAGTGAGAGGACGAATCAGTGAGTCATCACAATGTGAGTGACTGATCGACTGAAGGAAGAAGTAAAGAAAGCAGGTTGACTTCTTGCCGAGCCAGGCCCCTGGCGTGTGCCGGAGTTTCGCGCCAGGAGCCTCATTGTTCGGCGGATCACGCCGCGAGTCGTTGAATAGGCGGCCGACTCGTGATGCTGACAACGTTTGCGTCTTCGTCCCGTGACCCCGCAGCCTTGGCCTGCGGCTTCATCTCCAAGGTCCCATTGAACACCACACCCTCTTCCATCGAAAGGACCGGAGTGATCAGACTCCCTTCCACCACGGCCGGAGCCCGGAGCACAATCTGGTCCTTCGCCTGAATATCGCCGTGGATGGTTCCTTGGCATACCACGGTCCCGGCTGTGACCTTGGCCTTGAGTACGGCCTCAGGCCCAACGAGCAAGCCGCCGTCGGTGTGAATTTCGCCGTCCAAGGCCCCATCAATCCGTACCGTGCCGGAATAGGTGATCACGCCCTTGAATTCAACATCCTTGCCGACGAAGGCTACCTCATCCGGAAGTATCGGCCCGCTCTTTGATGGATTACGCCTGGCCTCCACCCACTGTTCCCGTTCCCGTTCCTGCTCTCCCTCTCCCCCTTCTGTCTCTCCCTGCTTCCACATGATATCGCTCCCTCCTTATCCGAATAGTCCGGCTGAGCTGGACGGTCCCGCCAAGTCTCTTATCTATCGGTTGACCAAGGCTTTTTATTGAGCGCGCAAGATAGAGGAGGCGATTTCTTATGGCTCCTGGACCAATTCATTCGACAATTCATCGGGATTGTCACCTGCACGCCCAGGGCAGACCTCTGCGAGAAGAAGGCCACAGGTCTCGATGCTCTGGCACAACCCCCCGACGATATCACCCGTTTTCAATCGCCCGACCGCAGCATGGACGATCTGCGACCAGCGTTCCGTGGGAACTCGTTGAAACAAGGGTTGATCAGGAAGCACGTGGATCTGATGTTCCAAGAGAGACACCATGATCAGCACGCCAGTGCGCTCACGAGTTTGAGAGACGGCATGTTGCGCGAAGGCACGCCCGGCCCTCAAGCGTACTTTCTGATGCATCCGATCGGTTGGTGTGAGCAGGCGAACGATTGGGACCAGGGTACCAAGCCAGGCTCCTGCTCCATAGGCCAGGATTGTCGCCAGGACCAGCCAGGCCGCATTAGCGGCATGCCAGCCCCAGGGAAGCCACAATATTTCAGTGGTCAGCAGGATGGTCAGCACAGACAACGCCGGGATCAGCCCGGCCCGATGTTGCGCATCACGGTAGAGCCCGGACCGGCCTACGATCATCGGAACGATCTCAGCATTCGTGTGCTGTTCCGCCGCGTGTACCGCCAGCCTGATCCGTTCTCGCTCTTCAGCGGTAAGTGTCAGCCCTTCACCAGTTTCCACTGGCCCCCCCTCCTCCGAAACTGCCACCCCCTCCACCAAAACCGCCCCCGCCGAAACCATCTCCGCCTCCAAGGGACCCTCCACCCCACCCCCCGCCACGGCTACTGTACCAGACCCAGTCATCCACCCCTCGGGATCGCGTGGTTCTTCCCCCGGCACCGCCCGCACCAATGGCAAGCAGCAGAAGCAGGGTAATCCCACTCGCCGCGAGTGCCGGGACCCACCAGGGTGCCAGGAGGGTCGCGATCCCTGCCCCCGCGACTGGGCCGATGAATCGATGGACGTTCGTGAACACAAGCCCGACCAGCAACCCGACAATGACGGCCGTCACGACCTGCCCAATGACATCGTTGTCCTGCCGAGGGGCTGCCTTTTCGGATGCCTGATAGGTTCCTTCGATGGTCTTTAGAATGGCGTCGACCCCTACGGTCACCCCGCCCGGGACATCACCGGCGCGAAACCGCGGCACAATCTCATTCCTGATGATCTGCGCCGATCTCGCATCCGTTAAGGCACCCTCCAACCCGTATCCCACTTCGATACGGACCTTACGTTCCTGGATCGCGACCAATAGGAGCACACCGTTGTCGGTCCCTTTTTGGCCGAGCTTCCATGCCGTTGCCACGCGATGGGAGAATTCCTCGATGGTGTCACCGTCGAGAGTCGAAACAATGAGGACAGCGACCTGATTACTTGATTTGGTTTCATGGGCCGCCAATTGAGCCGTAATAGACTCAACAGTTGACGGCGGCAAGACACGAGCTTGATCGACCACCTGGCCGACCAGTGGAGGGACATCGAGTGCAGCGGCAGGCGTCGCGAGCAGGACGGTACAAAAGATGGTGATGAGGGCACAGAAGGATGAGAGGCGGTTCATGCTGAATGCTCCCATCCTTCGCCTCAACTCCACCTTCGACTTAAAACTTCACCTCTGGTGGCTTGGCCACCGCATTTTCATCCGCCACGGTAAAGTTGGGCCGTTCGTCCAGGTGCAGCAGAAACTTGGCCGTCAAGTTCGTCGGGAAATACCGGACCATCTTGTTGTAGTCCGCGACTCGATCGATATACCGCTTACGCGCCACAGTGATCCGGTTTTCTGTCCCCTCCAGCTGGCTTTGGAGGTCCCTGAAACTTTGATCGGCCTTGAGGTTCGGATAGTTTTCGGCAATCGCGATCAGTCGGCCTAAGGCCGATGTCAGTCCCGCTTGGGCTTTTTGAAATGCCTCGAATGCGGCCGGGTCCTTGAGCACCTCAGGCGTCACTTGGATGCCGGTCGCCTTGGCCCGGGCATTCACGACCCCCTCAAGCGTCTCTTTTTCGTGAGCCGCGTACCCCTTGACCGTCGCAACAAGGTTAGGGATGAGGTCGGCACGGCGCTGGTATTGATTGATCACCTCACTCCACGCCGCCTTCGTATCTTCATCCAAGCCTTGAAGGTCGTTGTACCCACACCCGGACACAGAAAATCCACTGATCATCGCTAGAGTAATCACCGTCTTTGTCCACCAAGTACGCCCCATCGTTCCCTCCTTCAGCCGTAGAGCAGGACGCAATGTCCCTTGCTCTCGCAATCATGCTACCATGGGGATAATCATTAAGATATGTCGGTCAAGAGAGGCTATGCCACGGAAACTATTGATCCATGAACCTGGTGGGTTTCAAGTGCGACACCGCACCCTTGGCATCTATCAAGGCAGTGCGATCAACCTCGTCTTCTGGCACCCATCGTCAGGCATGCCCGAACACGGGATCTGTCGATTCTCAACAAAAGACAAGGCCCAGGCGTTGATCGATGCGTTCTCTTCTTCAGCCTGCACGGAACCGATGGATCAGCATGATCTGACTATCGAGCCGTACGATGGCGCCGAACATGACCGCTTGATCACTGAATATCCGTTGCCGTCTGCCTGGGAGATGCCAATCTAGGCCGGGAAATCGAGGCTAGCCGGTGACGATCGGCTCGACAACCTTGGAGAGAACGTTGGACGTGGAACCCGAATGTGAGTGGATGAAGGTGAGCAGGCGTTTATTCTCTTGGGCCTTGCGGAGAAACTTGAAGGCGATGCCGCGCCCACTCACTGACCGTACCATGGCCGCGACTTCGATGGGAGCTTCGTCATCGGCAAGGGCGATCTCCAGGTAGAAAATATCGTCAACCCGGACGTGGGTCTCGCTTTCGATGATGCACCCGCACAGGGAGAGGTCCAGCACGGTACCCTCGCCCCTCACTTTTCCTCCGGAAAACGATAAGCATAGACGGACAGGGATACGGAGATGTTCCCGGCGCTCAATTGGGTGAGAGGATCCCGCCGTACTCACGCGTCGGGCGAGGAAACGATGGCGACAGTCTTGGCACTGGAACGGAACAATCCAAATGAGCGCCGCAACTAGTTCGCGCGGGGTCTGCGGTCGTCTCTGCAATACATCGTCCTTGTGACACCGTGGGCAGGTCACCTGGCGACTCATTCGATGTGCCTTTTTCTCATCTCCACCCCACCACCAGCCTATAACCGCACTATAAAGGCCTTCCCCCCACAGTCAAGCTGATTGCCATCTGGCGCAAAGTGGCTTCCAGCATACTTTTACACCATTTGAGAGATTGGCGACCGGCGGTCGGCATCGCGCTTAGTGATAATTCGCAACGAGGAGAGGCCCTACCGTCAGCGTGCCGGCTAGGCAGACTCTGCGTGGGGAGATTCCGGCTCAGCAGGAAGACCGGATTCGACGACGCCGGCCCGGAGATATTCGCGATTGAGAGTGGCGATGAAACGGACGCTGATGCGTTTCGGACAGACAGCTTCACACTCATATTGATTGCCGCACGAACCGAATCCTTCTCGATCCATGGCGTCTAACATCGTCTTCACCCGACGCGTGCGCTCGGGTTTCCCTTGCGGCAAGAGCGCCAAGTGGGACACCTTGGCCGCCACAAACAGCATGGCCGAAGCATTCTTACACGCAGCCACACAGGCCCCACAACCGATGCAGGATGCGGCATCCATCGCGGTTTCGGCCTGATCTTTTTCGATTAACAAGACGTTCCCGTCCACCGCTCCACCGGTGTTGACGGAAACATAGCCTCCTGCTTGCATAACTCGATCCAGGGCTCGGCGATCAACCACCAGATCCTTGATGATGGGAAAAGCCCGTGCGCGCCACGGCTCGATCGTGATGGCGGCTCCGTCTGGAAACCGCCGCATGTACAACTGACAGGTGGACATGCCACGATCCGGGCCATGCGGGATTCCATTGATTACCAGGGAGCAACTTCCGCAGATGCCTTCACGGCAATCCTGCTCAAACGCCACCGGCTCTTCACCCTTGGCGATCAATCCCTGATTCACGCCATCGAGCATTTCTAAGAACGACATGCCGGAGCCGACGTCGTGAGCTTTATACGTCACAAACCGGCCTTTCTCGTCTGGACTCTTCTGGCGCCAAATTTTCAATGTGAACGTCATGACCCGCCACCAGGCTTTCTCTTAACGCTTTCCGCTACTCCCGCTCACCCCTCACCGATTATTGGTAACTTCTCGTGGTCGGCTGCACGAATTCGAAGGCAAGAGGTTCCTTATGCAAGATAGGTACTGCATGCTCTCGGTACTCCCATGCGGCAACATGCGCAAAACAGGTATCGTCGCGCGTTGGTTCACCGTCAGCCGTCTGATGCTCTTCGCGGAAATGCGCCCCACACGACTCTTCCCGATGTAAGGCATCGTGACAGAGCAGTTCAGCAAACTCGAGATAGTCAGCCACTCTCCCCGCATATTCCAGCTCTTGGTTGAAGGCTTCTCCTGATCCAGGAACCACGACATTCCGCCAAAATTCTTCCCGTAGGGCCGGGATCGACCGCAGTGCCAGTTCAAGCCCTGCCTGGTTGCGAGACATGCCGCAGTGATCCCATAAGAATTTGCCGACTTCGCGATGAAATGAGGCCGCAGGTCGACGGCCTTTCGCGTTCAGCAGGCGGCTGATCCTGCCCGCCACGCGCTGAAGCGCCGCGCGTGATTCCTTGTGATCTTCTCCAACCGGTAAGAGCTTCGCCGTCGCCAAATAATGACCGATCGTATAGGGCAGGATAAAATAGCCATCGGCGAGCCCTTGCATCAAGGAGCTGGCGCCGAGCCGGTTGGCGCCATGATCCGCAAAATTTGCTTCTCCGATCACGAAAAGTCCCGGGATGGTACTCATAAGATTGTAATCAACCCAAAGCCCCCCCATCGTATAGTGTGGTGCCGGATAAATCCGCATGGGGACGTAGTAGGCATCTTCCCCTGTGATCCGGTTATACATGTCGAAGAGGTTGCCATAGCGCTCGTGGACGACATCCTGCCCCTGCCGTTCAATCACATCGGCAAAATCCAGGTACACGCCCTGACCTCCCGGGCCAACGCCATGGCCTTCGTCGCACACAGTCTTCACGGCACGGGACGCGATGTCTCGCGGCGCAAGATTGCCGAAACGGGGGTACCGGCGTTCCAGAAAATAGTCGCGTTCTTCCGCGGGTATGTCGCCAGGAGACCGGTGATCCGCAGCCATCTTCGGCACCCACAACCGCCCGTCGTTGCGGAGCGATTCGGACATCAGGGTCAACTTGGCCTGGTGTTCGTCCCCTGGTGGGATCGCCGTGGGATGAATCTGCATAAAGCACGGATTCGCGAATGCGGCACCCTGTTTCCACGCCCGATACGTGGCCGTCACATTGCTGCCACTCGCATTGGTCGACAGGTAGTACACGTTGCTGTAGCCGCCAGTCGCCAGTACCACGGCATGGGCCGTCTGGATACTCACCCGTCCCGTGACGAGATCACGCACTACAATTCCTCGGGCCTGACCGTCAACCACAATCAGATCGAGCATCTCGGTCCGAGGATGCATCGTAACCTGTCCCCGTTCAATCTGCCAGCAGAGCGCCGAATAGGCGCCCAAGAGCAGTTGCTGTCCGGTCTGGCCGCGACAGTAGAACGTCCGCGAGACTTGGACACCTCCAAACGATCGATTGGCCAACTGCCCGCCATATTCACGGGCAAAAGGCACACCGAGAGCCACACATTGATCGATAATTTGTGCACTAACCTGGGCAAGCCGATAGACATTCGCCTCTCGCGAACGAAAGTCTCCACCCTTGATCGTGTCGTAAAAAAGCCGGGCCACACTGTCCCCATCATCCTGATAATTTTTTGCGGCATTGATCCCACCTTGTGCCGCAATACTATGCGCACGGCGTGGACTATCCTGAAAACAAAAGCACTCCACCTGATAGCCGAGCTGTCCCAAGGTCGAGGCCGCACTGGCTCCGGCAAGACCGGTGCCAATGACGATGACCTTGATTCTCCGCTTGTTATTCGGACTCACTAACTTTTCGCTGAATCGATGTCGGTCCCATTTGGTTTCCAGCGGGCCGGCAGGAATTTTCGGATCAAGTTTCATCATCCGCGTACGATCCCCAAGAAGATGGCTAGGATGATGGCGACATTGCCGAGAACGACCAACAGCGCGACCGTGGGACCAGCGGCCTTGATGAGTCGGTTGAATGCCGCGCGTTCAAGCCCCAATGTCTGTAAACTGCTGGTGACGGCATGGTTCAGATGCAAGCCCAGCCCCAGCTGACCCGTCAAGTAACACGCCACGATAAATGGATTCTGAAACGCGTGGACGATCTTCCCATACACATCGCGATGTCCTTCGGTGTCGAGGCGATCGGCAGAAGAGGGATCGATGACGCCGGCCGTCAGATGCAACAAGTGGAATAGGATAAAGAGTAAGAGTACAAGGCCGGAGACGGCCATGGTGCGGGACGCAAACGATGCTTGGCGATACTCGCGGACCGCATAGGCGACCGGGCGAGCACGACGATTTCGCAAGGTCAACTGGATCGCCAGGACGATGTGGAGTGCCGCAAGGCTCAGCAACCCGATCCGGGCGATCCAGAGGAGGATCGGCATGTCGCGGAGCATCGTCGCATAGCCATTGAGCGCATGGGATCCTTCGAATACTTGTAGGTTCCCCAACATGTGAAAAATAACATAGAGAACGAGCCCCAGCCCGCTTAGAGCCATGACGACTTTACGGCCGACTGAGGACTGGAAATGGTTAGACGGGTGTGCCATCCACCATCATTATACACCGCTTGGATTCACGAAGACTCATGGGAACGTTGGAAAGGTGTCCTGATGCACGAGAATACAGCGGCGTGGTGGTTCGCACTCGCTGAGTAGTCGCATGTACCAAGGATGTTATCGAGCGCCTGACGGTCCAGACCGTGGCGTCACACGCTTCACTTGGAGCTCCAGTTGTTCGGACGGATGCATTCCTGGGACCAGCACGGCGAGCGCCATGACACAATTCCTCCCACCTTCCTTGGCAGCATAGAGCGCCTTGTCCGCTTGATCGATCAGCTCCAACGGCGTCCGTGCTCCAAACGCGATGGCCGACACCCCGAGGCTCACCGTCAGTGTCAAGCCAGACACCATTCGAAGCCGGCTGCCCGCCTCAGTCCCAACACGTATTCGCAAACGTTCCGCCAGATCCGCCGCTTCGGCCAGCGTCGTGCGAGGGAACATCAGACAGAACTCTTCTCCTCCATAGCGCCCAACCGTGTCCGTCAACCGCAACGCTGCGGAGAGACAGTTAGCGACTGCTTGGATGGCTTGATCGCCGACGGCATGTCCATATCGATCATTCACACGCTTGAAGTTATCAATGTCGACCATCACACAACAGAGCTCGCTTCCGTGCTCGCGGCTCTCCGCAAACGCTTTCTCAAACAGCGCGTAGAACGCACGGCGGTTCAGACATCCGGTGAGCGGATCGCGCGAGGCCAAACGCTCCAACTCGCCATTTTGCCGCAAAATTTCTGTCTGTGCCGACTCAAGATTTGCCACGGTTCGCATCAGGGCGCCGTTGATGTCCGTGAGTTGCCGGTTCGCACGTTGGAGCTCCGTGGTGCGTTCCTCGACCAAACGACTCAACTCATGCAGCTGTCCAACAGCCTTCTTCGCCAAGTCCCATTTCCAGCAGAGCGCGGTGGCGAGCTGCAAGGCTTCAATACCGTTAAACGGCTTCTGGAGAATCAGGAGCTTGTCGTTCCTGCCTATGCGATCTCGAATTTCTTCCCATGGCTGATCCGAATAGGCCGTGCAGACGACCACCTGCAGCCTGGAATCCGCTTTCCAGAGATGTTCGATGGTTTCCAGTCCATCCCACCCAGGCGGCATCCGCATATCGACAAAGGCGACCGCATAGGGACGGTCCTCGCTCCTTGCGGTCTCCATTGCGGTAAGTGCCGCCTGACCTTGATCGACACAATCAACCTGGAAAGGTTCATGGGATGGGACAGGGATCGATCCCCCGAATAGCGCGGAACGCGCCAGCCCGAAGGCCTCCAATCCCATCTCGAATTGAAGAATGCTCCGGAAGTCGTCATGGATCGATGGGTTGTCGTCCACAACGAGAATGCGTCGATTGAGACTATCTGTCGACACTCGTCACAGCTCCTCTATCCTCGCGTATCCTCACGAGGCCGGGCATTAGACCACCTTCGCCAACACCGTCTTGGTGGAAGGCTTTTGGAGTTGAATCGTGCACCAAAACGTCGATCCTCGCCCAAGGACACTGTCGACACCCACTATCCCCCCCATCATGTGCGCCAGTTGCTTGACAATGGCGAGCCCAAGTCCTGTCCCACCATACTTGCGCGTAGTACTGCCGTCAGCCTGTGTAAACGGTGTAAAGAGCTTGGCTTGGACGGCGGGCTCGATGCCGATGCCTGTGTCCCGCACTTTCAGGCAAAGCGTTGTCGTATCGACAGTATCCTCAGTGACCGCCACGTGGAGGGCGATTTCTCCCTGGGTCGTAAATTTGATGGCGTTGCCGATCAAGTTGGTTAAGATCTGCCGAATGCGCACCGGGTCACCGTCGTATTCCGGAAGGAGATTGTCAGCGAGCACGACCGTCAGCCTCAGCCCCTTGCTCTCAATGGGGCCGGAAAATAGCTCCAGGACATCCTTGACGAGTTGACGCAGATCGAACGCGATGCGTTCGATCTTGAGTTTGCCTGATTCAATCTTCGAGATATCGAGGATATCATTGATGACCTGCAGCAGAGCCATTCCGGATTTGTGGAGCGTCTCGATGTACCGGCGTTGCTTGTCGTTGAGAGGCGTCTGCAGCAAGAGTTGGCTCATCCCGAGAATACCGTTCATGGGCGTGCGGATTTCGTGGCTCACGTTGGCAAGGAATTGCGATTTCGCGACGTTGGCGGCCTCGGCCGCTTCTAACCGTTGGCGCGCCTGACGCGCCAGCCTCCACTTGGTGGTTAGGGAGGCGGCCAATTGCGAGACCTCCACGGTGGAAAATGGTTTTTGCAGAATCAGGAGCCGGTCGTCGCAGCCCAGTCGGCGAATGATGTCCTCCCAGGAATGGTCAGTGTAGGCCGTGCAGATGACCGTCTGAATCTCGGGATCAGCCTCCCACATACGCTCGATGGTCTCCAGCCCATCCCATCCCGGAGGCATCCGCATGTCCACAAACGCCACCGCATATGGCCGTCCCTCTCGGCGCGCCATTTGTACAAGAGCCAACGCGGCTTGCCCCTGATCTGCATAATCCAGTTCAAACCGCACAAGAGCCTTCTGGAAAGATTCGCCCCCGAATAACGACGCGCGTGCTTCATCCAGCCCCTGTGTCTCCGTTCCCGGTTGAAGGATTTTGCGAAAGTCCTCGTAGATCGAGAGATTGTCATCAATGACCAAGACTCGAAGATGCTGACTATGCTTGTCGGTATCCGTATTCATACAGCTCTCCCTGACTGCGCCAACAGGCAATGCTGCTTAGGCAGCGCGAGAACCAATGGCAGGTAACCACTGGTGGACCGCCTTCTGTATCTCTTTGAGCCCCACCGGCTTTGGCAGGAAACCGTCCATCCCGCCCGCGATGCAGGCAGTTTCGACAGTGCTCACTGCGTAACCTGACAATGCGAGAATCGTGACAGGCCTACCGTCCCCTCTCGAAAATCCTCGTCGACGAATTTCTGCTGTCGCAGTCAGTCCATCCATCTCCGGCATTTCGCAGTCCATGAGGACCAGGTCGTATGGGCGCCTCTCAAGCGCCTGGATCGCCTCTCGACCCGTACCCGCCGTATCGGCTGATTCCCCACAGAGCTCCAGCATGCGAAGAAAGACCTCTTGGTTCGTCGGATTATCTTCAGCCAAGAGGATACGCGCACGTGACCGTGGCTTGGAGGAATGGACGCCCGGGCTCCTATCTTGGTTCCTAGTGATCAATACGTCAGGCGTCGAGTGGTCATCCGCCTGCTTGCGCTCCAGCCCAGCTCTGTCGCTCGCGCTCACCTTCTCAAGACAGACCGTAAACCAAAATGTGGAACCGTTTCCTGGGGTACTGGTGAGACCGACGTCTCCATCCATCAAGGAGGCGAGTCGTTGAACAATCGCGAGGCCTAAACCCGTCCCTCCGTACCGCCTCGTCATCGATCCATCAACCTGAGCGAACGGATCGAAAATTTTCTGCTGCGCCTCCAGAGGAATACCGATTCCGGTATCGCACACCGTTATTTTGAATAAGGTCTTCTCCTCGCGATCCTCGAGACGCTCAACATGAATCAGGATGCCCCCTTGTTCCGTAAATTTCATGGCATTGTTCACGAGGTTCATCAAAATCTGCCGAAGGCGCACACCATCCCCCCGCCACACAGCAGGTAACTCGGGGTCGATCTGACATTCCAACGTAAGCCCCTTTTGTCGCGAGGGTTCCTGGAATAGACCGGCAACATCCTGCACGGCTGCAACCAGGTCAAATCCCGTGATGCGGAGGTCCATCTTGTCCTCATCGATCTTGGACAAGTCGAGTATGTCGTTGATGATCTGAAGCAACTGCTCGCCGGAACGATGGATGGTTTGGACGAAATGACGCTGCCGGTCGTTCAACGAGGTTGAGAGAAGCAGCTCGTTCATGCCGAGCATCGCGTTCATGGGCGTCCGGATCTCATGGCTCATACGGGCTAAGAACTGTGACTTGGCCTGGTTGGCCTTGTCCGCCGCCACCTTGGCCTCCTTAAGGGCCTCGACCATTTTCTGTAATTCATCGTGGCGCTGTTGAAGCTCAGCCGTCCGTGCAGCCACTTGCTGCTCGAGATGCTGGTTCGTCGCCTGGAGTTCTCGATTGCGGGCATTGACCTGTGCAACGAGACCTTCGATCTGCAGCCGGATGTCCCGTCCCAACTCCCACTTCCTGGTCAGCGATGCAGCAATCTGTTGGACCTCAATGGAATCAAACGGTTTCCGAAGGATGAGCAACCGGTCTCTCATCTCGAGCCGTGCGGCAATCTCCGCCCACGAATGATCTGAATAGGCCGTACAGATAACCACTTGAAGCCGTCCGTCCGCCTCCCAGAGCCGTTCGATCGTTTCCAAGCCGTCCCACCCTGGCGGCATCCTCATATCGACAAACGCCACCGCATACGGACGTCCTTCCCGGCGCGCCATCTCTACCAGGGCCAACGCCGCTTGTCCTTGATCCGCATAATCCAGCTCGAACCGGTCCAGGGCGTCGACAAGTGGCGTCTCTCCGAACAGCGTCGCCCGTGCGCGATGGAGCCCCTCTTCCTCGGCTGGCGCTTCAAGGATTCTCCGAAAATCCTCATGGATGGCCCGATTGTCGTCAACAACCAAGATTCGAAGGTTTTTATTATTGTCGCCCATCATCCGTCATGTCCTTCTGTCTGCCGAGAGGCAGGAGTATCATTACTCACGGCCTTAGGTCTAAGTTTCTTGTCTTCCACTCGCCATGAACACATGCATATCGTTGATGAGGGAAAGGAGATCCTGCGCACACCGTTGGAGTGTCGTCGCATGCTCACGCTGGCCGGGACTCAGAGGACTATCCAACAGGAGCTGCACTTTCCTGACGAGTTCATTCATTGGGGTCAGAATTTCATGGCTCATAATCGCTAAAAATTCTTCCTTCTGACGGAGGGTCGCCTCAAGATCGTCCCGAGAATAAGCAGGCAGTCTGTCCGCAGCTCGACTGACAATGTTTGCTTGCAGACGCTCATTCGCGTCCCGCAACTCGGCTGTTCGTTGGCTCACGCTGAACGCGAGACTATCAATCTGCAGCTTGACGGAGCGTGCCAGATTCCATTTCTTCGTCAGCGCGTTCGCGAGTTGAACAACCTCGATGCTGTTGAAGGGTTTCATCAGGACCAGCAGCTTGTCAGTGTCTCCGATACGACGACTCACATCTTCCCATGGATGATCAGAATACGCGGAACAAATCACGATTTGGATATCAGGATCGACATACCACAGATGCTCGATGGTCTCGAGTCCATCCCATCCCGGCGGCATCCGCATATCCACAAATGCCACCGCATACGGATTCCCTCTCTGATAAGCATTCTGAGCCAGACCGAATCCCTCTCGTCCCTGACTCGCGAAGTCCAGCTCATAGCATATTTGTGATGGCAGGGTTGGAACCTCTCCAAACAGAGCGGCCCGAGCTTGAGCCAATGAATCGGAATCGGCCGGCGGCATCAGGATCTTACGGAAATCTTCATGGATGTTACTGTTATCGTCGATGACGAGAACGCGCCGATTGTCGGTAGCCTGATCGCTATTCATGCTGCGGCTTCCACCACGACCAACGGGAGCTCCAGAGCGAACGTAGCACCACACCCCTCGCCCACACTCTGCGCGTGCAACGTTCCGCCAAGATTTTTGGCAACAATGGCCGCGCTATGGAGCCCAAGGCCATGACCGGCCTTTCTCGTTGTAAAGCCTTGTGCAAACAGCCGAGGGAGATGCTCTGGTTTGACCCCGATGCCGGTATCGATCACCTCAAATTGAGCAAAGGCCTTAGCGGAAAGCACTCCGATGCGCAGCGTGAGACGGCGGGTGCCCCCCGAGTGTTCCACCATGGCGTTCTTCGCGTTGGTAATCAGGTTGACCAATACCTGCAAGACTTGGTGTCGATCCGTCATTATCATAGGGACTGGACTGTATTCCCGTACGAGTTGGATGTGGTATTTCTCCGGCTCGGGGAGCGCCATCACGACCGCCTGTTCCATTAAATCTTCAGTGGACGCAGGCTCACGGATATTCCCTGCGCGGGCAATATCTTGCTGTGACATGATCACTTGCTTGATGTGATCGACTTTCTTCACAAGCGAGTCGAGTTCACCTTGGATCGTCTGATGGCTTCCACTC
>JAOUHD010000142.1 GCA_029865345.1 Nitrospira sp. | reverse complement strand
TAAATTCGGCATCAAAGTGGAACAAGACGCCGCCTGGTCGATCGAGCGCAGCATTGACGAGAGGGGGTGAATTGCGGACGGCAACAGTTTTGCCGTCCGCTCGGGCCGGGATGGGGCTACGGCGCGCAAAATCAGCATAGGTCCGCATGCCGCCTCTCGGCGCATCCAGAACATCGTCGACCAAATGACAAGCCCGGCAATTCATGGAGAGACCCTTGAACGGTCCCGGGGTGATCGGCGCACCCAAGGTTTCGACCGTATCGACGACGTTGTCACCGATCTTTGGATCATTAACGTCACCGCCGGTATCTACGAACACCTTGAATGCCTGGGCGAATCGTGTTTCCAGAAACAGCCGTTCGCCGACGGCTTCTGCAGCCCCAGGCGTACCAGTGGCGGCGAGAGGCGGTGGAGTACTCTCACTTCCTGAGCAGGCGACGAGTCCAGTGAGGAACAGAATCAAAAATGTGAAGACATGAGAGAGCTTTGATTCATGTGTAATCAAGGTTAGATTCATGGCATCGTGGTTCCTTTCAATAGAATCAGTTTGACCCTTCTTGGCAGTACTCCCTCCTCAAAGATCAACGGTCGTCCCTCGTTCCGTAGGGGAGGCACGGGCCCTCGGGAGGTGAGAGCCCGTACCTGGCAAAGTGAGAGAGGTGGGGCTCTCACTTCGCAGTCGGCGTAGGTCGTACGCCGACTGCGCTACCGGTGAGGTCTGTCCCTTCCATACATGGTTTCCGGCTCTCTCATGAGTTCATCCAGGAGACCGACGACCGAGGGGTCAAATTGAGTTCCTGCCGCCACCTGGAGAATTCGAAGCGCAATGCGATCTCGAAGGGGTCGATCGTAAACTGCGGGGACCTGAATAGCTTCGAATGCATCGGCAACTGCAAGAATTCTTGCTCCCAACGGGATGAACGTTCCCCTGAGTCCATAGGGATATCCCGATCCGTCCCATCGCTCGTGGTGATGGGCGATCATGACTGTGGCCTCACGAAGGAATGAGAAAGGTTCTAGCAACGTGGCTCCCAGCCGGGGGTGGTTTTGAATCGCCACATAGGAGTCTGGCTCAACCCATTCGCGTTTGGTTTGCAAACAGGGTGGAAGCATGAGAACGCCGATATCGTGAAGCAGAGAGGCCAGCTTGAGCTGATGCAATTCCTCGTCCGTGAGAGATGCGGCCCGTCCGATGTGGAGTGCAATCGCCGCTGTTCCCTGTCCATGACCGGCTTGCCACGGTAGAAGCCGGTCCAGTTCTTTCGCCACTTGCCGAACGAGAATACTCTCCAGATCGCGCCGCGAGGCGGATGGCAGATGGAGACGATCGACCTTTGTGAGCATGCCCTGAATGGTCAAGACGGCCGGCTCGATCCGATCTGTACTGTCGACATGCATGACGCTGCCTCCTCAAAAACGAAGAGCCCAGAATCACTCGCGTGATCCTGGGCTCTGGGCGAATAGCCGCTGGCCGCTAGATGGTATACCGCCAACTGAGATGGTTAGGACCCTGGTGGGTGCTTCCCTCCCATTAAAGGCTGTCCCAGTATCCACATTTCATACAGTGGGACCACCATCATGACTAAGAAACTGATCGTCATAAGGGTATCTCCGGTCAACATTGAGATCACAAACATCGGAGACACGTAGCTAATCAGCCAGGGCGATACCAGATCGAGCATCACGCCCCCGAAGCCCGCCCATGTGGTGACGGCCTTGAGGGTATGGCTTGCACTGGTCAAATACATCACGTGGATCAAAATCATGAAGACGACTGGCATTGTGAAGAGATGAAAGTGGGTAATTTCCGCCAGCTCGCGAAACGACATCGGTTCCCCGAACGTCGCGTCCGATCCTCGATAATGCTCAGCAATGCCTTGCGGTGACAATCCCGTCATGCTATGTGCCCAAAAAAACGAAAATGTAAATCCAGCCAGCATCAAGAGCAAAAATAATGTGTAGAGCAACCGAATATGGCGATCTGAATCACGGAGCCTGAATTTTTGATTAAAGTTTCGCATGCTTGGGACGCTGGGTCCGCTTTCGCTAGTTCCCGAAAATTGAAGGCAAAAACCCTTTATCTTTTTTCGCAGCCAGAGTATCACTGCCGAGCCCGGCAGGCTTCAGGTAGAACTCGTCAATCAACACGAGTACCCGCTTCACACCAGCGCTGATGGAACGGACGGACATTGTGGCGCCTGTGATATTGATAATATCTTTGTTGATACGGATTGGGTCCAGGACTGACTTGCCTTCATATTGCACATTGAATCGTTTCCGTCCTACTTCGCTTCCTCTGGCTTCGCGAAACACCAACAGTTCGACGTCGGAGCAGACCCCTTTTGCATCGACACCGACCATGTAGGTCATATGCTTATGCTTGCCGATGGTATTGTGGACCATGGCGTAGCCGTCGATCGTATCACCTGTTTCACCGATATAGACTTCGAAAGCTTGTTCCGGGAATTTCCATCCGATGCGTTGTTCGATCAGATCTTTCTTATCTTGGGTGAGCTGGATCACTTCCTTACGAACGCGTTGCGATTTCGGGAGGACGATCTTCACGGCCTCATCTTCTAGCATGAAGACTTCAGCGTGATTCAACTCAGCCTCAGTGAGATAGCGCTTCAGATCGTTATCCCACACCTTTTCGGCACTAGCCGACAAGGGGATGGTGAGACAGAGTGCCGTCCCAATCGCGAAGCATGTGAAAATTGCTCTTAGGTGGCTGAACATCCGTGTTCCTGCAACTTGGCATCGAGACGATCTTGTATGTCTCGCATGACTTCTATGGATGGATCAGTCGGAGCCCAGCCAAAGAGACGTGAGCCTCCTCGAAAGACCCAGCTGTGCCGTTCTTCGATGAAAAAGACTTTTGTCCTGTCGTCCGTCCTTTTCACTCGGAGCGTGAGGCGAGATCGGTCTTTGCTGTCTGGGATTTCCCGTCGAAATGCACCATACTTTCGGCCTGGCATCGGAACTTCGAGCCAGTGCGTAACGATCAATCCAGCCTCTTTATCGTTCGTATCGGCCGGGCGATCCTTTACGGCATCGATGGCCGCATCCCAGGCTTGGTCATAGTTACAGGTGGTAGTCCGTTGGTGCATACCGCTGGTCATCAAGGCGCAACCTCCCACACTTCCAATCAGAAGGAGCGGGAGGATGTGCAAGTTCATTCGCTGCAGAAACTTTGTCATGTCATGAGCTCCCCGCCGATCCGGCGGGGAGCCTCCCTAGCTGTACAGTTAAAAGTAGGTCGCTGCCTGGAACAGAAATCCGTCCCCGTCCATTGGACTACTGGCGGTTCCCAAATCTCCTGCAGGGGTTAATCCCACTGCACCGTTCTGCGCGTTATGCTGCCAGTTGATTTTAAAAACCATGTCTTCGACGGGTCTGAAATTCAGACCGACTGTCAACCGGTCGAGTTCTCGCCGATTGCCAAGGGTGTTGGCCCCACCCACCGTGCGATTGTCTGTGTCGGTATCGATTTGCTCCCAGCGCACCGTTGCCGTGAAGGTGGATGCATCAGAGAAGTGGCTGGGTGCCAGTCTCTTCAGGATTTCAGGCATAAAGTGATAGTTCCCCTGAACATAGTAGCCAAACATGCCTGCAGGGCCTATTGCGTTGCCGGCCACGCCGGTGGCGTTGTTGTTGCTGATTCTGGTCCAGGCCGCTTCGCCGATCAACTCGAATGGACCTCGTTGTAAGGTCCAATCCACCGCGAAGATGTCGATATTCCCTGAACCAACTGTAGCAGTTGAGGGCTTATATTGCCCATGGTATCCAGAGCCGGCGATCTCAATACCCAGCATAGGACTAAAGGCCAGGCGACCAACGATGGCTTTACTGTCATCGCGATCTCGAGACACGCTTCCGCGTGCACCCCGGATGCCCAAGTCCGTGACCGCACCAGCGGTTTGGGTCATGCCGTTGACCGCATAGAGTTCATAGTCGATTTTGGAGAGAGCCGATGGATAGAACGTGCCATAGATTCCGGCACCGGCTTCGAACCAGGTGCTCGGAATGATGAGCCTGGATACCATCGGCCGATCGACAAGGTCGTTCAAGGGTGAGTCATGGAGCAAGTTAAATTTGCCGACCGGCATCAGGAGAATGCCGCCACGGAGATTGATCCTCTCATCGATCAGATAGTCTAGTTGAGCGAATTCGACCTGTATCGTACCATCCCCCTGCGGTGAGTTAGTCCCCCCACGTTCGATTTCAATTTCCGTCGCGAATTTTACGCGATCGGTGATATCGGCAAAAATGAAGGGCACCAATCGCTGCTGACCAAAACTATTGCGGCTGGGATTGTCCAAATTTTGGCGAGAGAGGATGTTGTACATCACGTCTGCATAACCGCCGAGCGTGGCTTTGGGCATGCTTAAAAACGGTTTCGCGTAGATCAGTTTCCCCGATCCTGTAGATCCGAAACCGAGAGAGGTTTTTTCCTCGCCAGGGCGTCCCACCCGAATATCGGTCATAGGCCCGGTCGGCACTGGGTATTGCTTAGGCTGCGAACTTTCCGCAGGAACCCCTCGAGATTCACGTTCCTGTGCTTTTTGTAACGCTTCTTCGAGTCTTTTCACTCGTTCCTCAAGGCTCTCTTCTGCGAAGACCGGAGTGACCGACAGCGCAAGAATTGAAAGAGCCCCGAGGAGTAACCGCATCTTCATCGGTATCCTCCCTGATTAAGTAATGGTTGTAGACTGACTCGGGACTCAATGGTCTCTGGCCTTCGGGTACATGGGAAACAGGACGACTGCATGACGGTCGTTTCTCCTCTTGGAACCGGATTATCAGATTGCCGTTCCCCAGCCTTCGATTGAAGAAAAGGGGATCACGACAATACGCTTGCACCGCTTGCACTTCAGTTCCAAGCCTTGCCCGCACACCTTGGCGATGAGCTGGCCGCACTCACAGCGGGTCTCATGAGTCTGGTCACGTTCCAACAAAGGAGCTTTCGCGATAGCCATGATGCCAGATTTCCCGTACAATGAAATTGAGAACGATTATTAATATCCTGATCAGTGTCTCACTGTCAAGTGGGAAGTTATCACTGGCAAGGTGGATGTCGTGTGCGTTTCCGGGGGCGCTTGTCTTATAATTTCCACATGAGAATATGCTCTGTTGCCAAGAGCTTCTGTTAGTAAACATCCGACCCTTGGTGGGTGCTCCATGGTTGAGATCCTTCCTTATCCGGTGCAGAGAGGAGAATGGTTTACGAAGTGATGCGTATTCTGCGATGTCCCGGAATAGTTCATCGGCATTGGGGAGGAGAATAATCTAGCGATGAAGTCTCTCCTTCTAAATGCTAGGTCCATAACGATAGCCGGTCTTGCGCTGGCATCCTTCGCGAGTTGCGCCGAGGTGTCACCCTCCCCTCTGCCCATCATCGTAAAGCGTGCGCAAATGCATATGGGGACCCTGGTGACGATCACGGCCGTGTCGCCCAACCAAGATGTGGGCAACCGGGCGATGCAGGTCGCATTCGATGAGATTAAGCGACTCGAACAGTTACTGAGTACCTGGCGTTCTGACAGCGAACTGTCACGGGTAAATCAAGAGGCCGGCCGTCGGCCTGTCCAGGTGAGTTCTGAGACGCTTGAGCTGGTCACTCGATCTCTGGAGCTAGGGCGTCTGACTATGGGAGGGTTCAATATTGCACTCGGTCCTGCCATCGAAGCTTGGAGTGTACTCGAACGGCAGCGCATCCCTGATGAGAGGGAGTTGAAACGATTGAAGCCTCTCGTCGATTGGACACGCATTCAAGTCAATCAAGAAGCGCGGACTATTTATCTGCCTCATACGGGAATGCGTATTGATGTTGGTGGGATTGGGAAGGGATACGCAGCCGATCGGGCGGTGGAGGAGATGAAGCGGGCGGGGGCGAGAGGGGGCGCCGTCGCCTTATCGGGAGATATTAAAACATTCGGCGTCCTGCCAGATCGAAACAGGTTTCCCGTCGGTATCAGGCACCCACGTGAGAAAGGGGCATTGATTGCCTTAATCGACCTGAACGATGAAGCGATTTCAACGGCGGGTGATTACGAACGGTTTTTCGAACGAGATGGCATCCGGTATCACCACATCTTAGATCCCCAAACATTGCAGCCGGCACGAGCTTGTCAGAGCGTCACGGTGATTGCCAAAGAAGGCACGATGGCTGACGGATTGGATACTGGGATTTTCGCGTTAGGACCAGAACAGGGGATGGCGTTGGTCGAGCGTTTGCCGGGGGTTGAAGCGATCATCATCGACCAGGAGGGCAAGATCACTGTCTCGTCCGGACTCCGTGGTCGGCTGCACGCACCATGAGGTGCCGAGGAGGACTACCGGGCCATCTTGAGATCGTAACTAATCGAAAACTTTACTGGCATTTGGTGCCGTTCCAGTGGGCGAGAGAGCGTGATCGGAGGGCCGCTTCTCACATCCTCCAAGGCAACTTGATCAAGCGCAGGATTGCCTGAGCTCTTCGCGACACGCACATCGCTCAAGAGTCCGTCTTCATGCAGCATCGCAGTCAGCGTCACTTTCCCCTGAACACCCTCCGTTCGTAGCGTTGCCGGGTATCGTTTGTTGAGATCTTCAATCCACCGTGCCATGAGCTCCGTCAGCCATCCGTAGTCGGCTTTGGTGGGCGTGAGTTGGTTGGGAGGTGCCGAAGACACAATCATCGTAGACGAAGAGTCGACCGGAGAATCTTTGGCCACCTGGGATTCAGGTAGAACGGTCAAACGCTCCTGTGCAGACATGACGAGGTCAGCGGATGGACCCGATAGATCCTGCCGAGCAACTTGAGGTGATGGGACAGAAGGTACCGAATCAGGGGGAGCCTGCTCCTGATGCAGTTCTGGACTGATTTCAACGATAGGTACTGGCGCAGGTGGTGTTACCGGTCTCGTTCTTTCTTGAACCTGCTTCCCCGCTGGGGGAGCCTGTTGCTGAAGTGCCGGACTTGGTGGCGCCATTGCCCCAGACCTTGAGGTGGCTCCCGGTAAGGATGAGAGCGGAGCAACCATAGCCACATCCCACTGGAACGGGTCAGCCTGCGGCGCCAATTGCATACGCTGGACAAAAGAGATCGCTGCCACGGCTAGGCCTCCGTGCAGCAGGCAGGATACCAGCCAACTAGCCGCCAGAGGGCCAGTCTGACTGCCTGAACGCGTCATGGATTTTCCCCTCACAGGCGGATGACCTCCAGACTGACTTGCTGAAATCCTAAGCCGCGAATCTCGTCGACGAGGGCCACGAATTTCTCGAGCAGCGTGACTTTGTCGGCTCGCACGACCACCGCCGATTCACGCGGCTGCGCGCTGAGAACAGAGGGGAGGCCTCCATCGGGGACCGGAGAGTCATTTAAGAATAGACTTCCATCAGCCGTCAAGGAAATCACGATGGGAACATCCTTCCGATCGCTCACCTCCTTGGCCTTGGCCAGGTTGACGGGAATTTGCCCTGTGCTGATGAAGGTGGCGGTCGTCAAGACAATGACGAGCAAGACCAACATCACGTCCACGAGCGGGATCACGTTGATCTGATCAATGTTCCGTTCCATGTTGTGTCCTATACTCGGTCAGGATCTCACTCACACGACGACGCAGCACGTTATTCATCACGACACAGGGTATAGCGACCAGAAGACCGATGGCGGTCGCTTTCAATGCCAAGCTCAAGCCGATCATGATGGTGCTCACGGCCATCGTCCCCGACGTTCCCATCGTATGGAATGTCAACATTATACCAAGGACGGTTCCCAGGAGGCCGACATATGGGGCGTTAGCAGCCACCGTACCAATAATCACGAGGCGTTTAGTCAGAGTGATTTCCAGCATTTGCATGTTTGGAAATTGAGAGAGATTGATGCGTCGGTAAAAGAGCCAGCGCTCGATGGCGATAGCCACGGACCACACGCTCAGGGCCAGTAACAGGCCGATAACTCCGAAATCAATGATGTCTTTCAACGCATCCATCGAGGCTCCTTACATGGGAGATGTGGGTAGAGTCCGGGGGGTTGGAAGCCGGAGTATCGATCCATCCATGCCAGATCGCTGAGCAGCTGTCAATTTGCACATACATGAGGCGGTTTCTATTTCTCTAGGGAAGAGTTTGATTAATTCACGTTTTCACTCGGCCAGCTGTTCCTGGACTGACCACCAGGGCAAATTCAGTGGGTAGCCGCTGTTGCGAGAGCCTGTTTGTGACGCACACCCATCGTGCGATGGCCCACGGCCCGC
>JAOUHD010000014.1 GCA_029865345.1 Nitrospira sp. | reverse complement strand
ATCTTCTTCAATTCCTCGTCCAATTCCTTCGCCAGATCTTCCGTCAAGGATGAGGACTGAGCAGAGGTGACCAGCTTTTTTTGCGTTGCCTCCTTTGCTTCCGTCACAACCGGTACATCTGGCAGCTTCATCACCGGTGATTTTCTCGGCTTGTCCTCCGGGCTGATGTCCCCGTGCTTTGGAGCATCCGGAGGCAACTCAATATCTTTCATAATATCGCGCATGAGATCATTCGACGGTTTGGCTAGAGCCACCGGAGGAGGAACAGGTGCTGCCGCCACAGGCGGAAGGGACACGGGTGCCGCTTTCACGGGAGGAGCAGATTTAGGCTGTTCAATGAGTTTGGGACGCTCAAGAGCTTTGGATTGCTCGATAGGCTTCGTCTGCTGTACCGGCTTGGGCTGTTCGACATCTTTCTTAATCGGCTGACTTTTCTGGGGTTCAACGGCTTTCTCCGGAAGCGTTGGCAGACTCGCAAGGGAAATCTCAATCGACGTCAGAGGCCGTTCGCCATGCCGTGGCAGTCGAACCCAACCCACCATTACCAGGATGCCAATATGCAGGACCAGAGAAACGATGACAGCAAAGCCCAAACGACGAGTCAGTGTCGCCTGCCATTCATCATCCGAAACCATGCCGGCTGATGCCCAAGCCTGCACCGTGGACCTTATCCTACTAATTGTGTTGGGATGACGTACCCTCACTGACACGTTCAGGTCCGGTGGGGTCAGTCACCATGCCAAGTTTCTCGATGCCGGCTTGTTTGACTCCATCCATCACCTGAACCACAATTCCGTATGGCACGTCCCGGTCAGCGCGTAAATACACCGACACATCGGCATGCTCTGCTTTCATCATGCGCAGCTTTCGCTCTAACTGAGCGACGCTCACCGGATCCTTGTCGAGGTACAGGCGTTGATCCTTTTCGATCGTCAGCACCGCTCGGATCTCCGGCTTGATCGTGTTCGACGCGGAAGTCGGCAACTTGATGTCCATGCCTCGATAGAGCATCGGCGCCGTGACCATAAAGATCACCAGAAGCACCAATACCACGTCCACGAGCGGAATCACGTTGATTTCGGCTAAAAATCGTCGCTGCCTCGTCTCAAGCATCATCCCTTCGCTCCGACGGACGGATCGACGGGTCTCGTTTGGGCTGGTATCAAAGCCAGGAGCTCCACCACAACCGAATCCATATGCATGGCGGCACGTCTGATACGTACGAGAAAATAATTATAGGCAATGACGGCTGGAATGGCGGCAAACAATCCGGCTGCGGTCGCGATCAAGGCTTCGGAAACGCCGGGAGCCACCGCCGCAATACTAGCTGTCCCTTGGGTTCCAATTTCCCGGAATGAATCGATGATTCCCATCACCGTTCCCAGGAGGCCCACGAACGGGCAGATATTTCCGGTCGTCGCAAGAAACGGAAGAAACGATTCCAACTTGGCGATTTGCCCCTGCGCAAGATGGGCCGCCGTCCGCTCCATCACATGTCGATCATAGGCGACGGAACCGTTTTCATTCCTCTCGGTGGGAAGGTAGCCGATCCGTTGAATCACGGCATGAAAGATCTTTGCGCAGGGACTCCCTATCGTCTGTTGCGCATGCCGAGTCACGTCCTCCACATCTCTGGCCCGCAGCAACAAGGTCATAAAATGACGATCCTTTGCATCAGCGGTGCGAAACACGGCCAACTTGTAGAAGATGATGGCCCAGGACGCAATGGAAAAGCAGACCAGGAGCACGAGGACCACCTTGGATACGATCCCGAGCGACAGAATAACTCCCAGTGGTCCAGTTTGAAACATACGAGTCTCTACTCTCCCTCCTCAGCGCTCACGATTTCTTGGCAAAGTGGATTGTACCAAACTCTGAAGAAAATGGCGGGGCCGACGGGATTTGAACCCGCGACTTCCAGATTGACAATCTGGCGTCCTAACCAGGCTGAACGACGGCCCCGCAAAGTCTATCAATGGCAGAACAACAGCATGACAAGACGAAATCGGTGGTCACCGATCAATTCCTGAGCAAGAAACAGATCCTCTGCCCAGCAAGCACACATCCTCGCTCTACGCACCACCACTCCTGCATGGTAGGCGGAACAGGGATTGAACCTGTGACCTCTGCCTTGTAAGGGCAGCGCTCTCCCAACTGAGCTATCCGCCCGATTTTCTTAGCAACCGATGCGGAGGGTATCAAGTCCATGATTCCTTGTCAACGGGTTCACCTACCATTCATTCAACCTCACACCATACTGATTCCTAGCTATTTGCGCTTCGTAGAATTTTCCACACCTGGCCGTCGTCGACCGCGCTGTCGCGGAAAGTATTGGCGATGGACGTGCCGTAACCGGCTGCCTTCCACATGCGTATAGATTTGAGTCGTCGCGATGTCTGCATGCCCCAACAAGGATTGCACGACTCGCAAATCGGCTCCCCCCTCCAGCAAATGCGTGGCAAAAGAATGCCGCAGCATGTGCGGAGAAATCGATTTCGAAATACCAGCGCGTCGGGCTCGCCGCAGAAGCAGCTTCCAAAATGCCTGCCTCGTCAGTCCTTGTCCTCGCCGACTGATGAACAAGGCACGGGACGATCGCCCTTTGAGTAGAACGGGTCTCACATGTTCCACGTAATCAACCAGCATCTTGACCGCAGTCTGTCCAATCGGGACGACTCGCTCCTTGGCACCTTTCCCTACGACTCGCACACAGCCCAGATTCACGTCGATCTGCGACAGACTGAGCCCAACAAGCTCCGACACCCGCAGCCCAGCTGCATACAGCAATTCCAGCATCACGCGGTCGCGTTGATCCTCAGCACGACCGCGAGCCGGCAGCTCTAGCAGCGCCGTTATTTCCTGGTGTGTCAGCGTCTTCGGTAATCGAACCGGCCGATGCGCCGCCGTCATATCACGGAGAGGACTGGTCTTCACGAGATGTTCTCGAACCAGAAAGCGATACCACCCTCGCATCGCCGAGAGGAGGCGAGCAATCGATGAAGCCGCGAGGGCCTCGTGTTTGAGGGTTGCGAGAAAGGACCGGATCGTGTGCGGTGGAACGGAGTCTCCGATACTGAGTCGATGCGGCAGCAAGTATCGCTGCAAACGTAAAAGATCTCGCCGGTAGGACTCCAGCGTATTAGTGGCCAATCCACCTTCAATCCGCAGCTCACTGAGATACCGTTCAAGTAGAGGGTCCAGTAATGGTGCGGTTGGTTCAGCCATGGTGGTCGGAGAGATGGACTATAGCCAACTCACTTCACCAGTACAATGATGCCGCTGTAGTTCTCCTTGACAGGTCGCACCCTTTCCGATACTAGTCTGCTACGGCCTACCGCCGATCGAACGTAATGCTCACCCACTCGTATAACCCCTCTTCCAGCTCTGCATGGCCGCCGCTCTTGGTTGCCATGGCTCTTACTCTGACGCTTGGAATCGACCTCATGTCGACTCAACCGAGCAGAGCAGTGGCAGCAGATCCCGTCAAGATCATTCTTCCAAACCCACCGGTCTTGAACCAGGCCAAGCACCTGATCGAAAAAGGCGATCCGGAATCCGCGGCCACAGTCTTGCGTCGCTTCTTGACCACCACTCCACCAGCTGAATATCTCGATGATACCTACCTACTGCTGGGCGCCGCGCTCTATGGAATGAAGGACTATGGAGAGGCGATCCGCTCTCTGAACCAACTTCAGACGGAGTTTCCCGAATCCGACCTCGTGGATCGAGGCAAGCTCATATTGGCCCGCATCCATGCTGCGATGGGCAATATCGACTTGGCATTGCCGTTGCTGACACAAGTACGGACAACGGCACTCGACGACGCAACAAAACGCGAGGCACAGCAGCTGACTGCCGAGGCATTCGCCCAAAAAAAAGACTATGTCCGAGCCATCCATACCTTACTGGAAGGCATGGCCGGCAGCACCGACACACAGATGGCGGAGACCCGGGAACAGATTCGTCAATTCATCACCGAAAAGCTGGACAAAAAAGGGTTGACCCGAGTGCGGGATGCCTATCTTCGTTCCTATCCCGGCGACCTTGCCTCCCTCCGACTGATCGACTACTACATTGTGCGAGGCGAAGACCACTTGGCCGAACGGGAGACCCGGCATTTTCTCGCTGCGTTTCCTGCTCACCCCTCCGTCCCGAAAGCCAGCGAATCACTGGAACTCATCAAGTCAAGGTTGAAAGCCAACCAATATTTTATCGCAGCCGTCCTTCCGTTGTCAGGCCACTTGTCCGCCTTCGCCAATGACGTCCTAGAGGGCATTCAGTTGGCGGTGGAACGGTCTCATGAGCAGCCTGGCACCCCATCTGTTGGATTGATCGTGAAGGATCATGATGCCGATCGGCAAGGCTTTTTGGACGATCTCTCGACGCTACTTCATGACGACCGTCCACTCGTCGTCATTGGCCCAATGCTGTCAAAAAACCTTCCGGTCATGGCCGAAATGGCGCAAAAAACCAGGATCCCCTTGATTACACCGGCAGCCACACTCCCCAATGTCCGTCGGTTGGGCAGTTACCTCTTCAGCACGTCGTTGACCTACGCCATGCAAGCCGAACGCATCGCGACCTATGCCGCGAAACAGCAGGACTATCGACGATTCTGTATTCTCCACCCCGACACCGTCTATGGGCGAGAATTGGCACGGCTCTTCGCGCAGGAGGTGCGCCGACTCGACGGCGAAATTATTGCGATAGAAGCCTTCAAGGAAGGCGAAACGGATTTTGGTCCGCAGATCCAGCGGCTCAAAGCCGAAGACCTGAAAAAGTATGGGCTGGCAGTTCCAGTTGACATACCACGACAGCCCGGTAAGCCCCTCAGTCGAAATGAAAAGCGCGTCCTCTACACTCCAGGGTTTGACGCGATCTTCATCCCAAGTCGCTCACACGAGATCGGCCTCCTCGCCGCGCAACTGGCGTTTCATGACATCAAAGCCCCGCTGCTAGGTACCAACGGCTGGAACTCGCAGGACTTTGCCCGCACCGCCGATCGGACAGTCGACGGTGCAACATTCGTGGATGGCTTCTTCGTCGATAGCCCGAATCCTGCCGTACAGGAGTTTGTTCAGCGGTACCACAAGCGCTTTCAGTCCACCCCCTCGCTCTTCACCATGCAGGGATATGACGCCGCCAGAGTCGTCATTGAAGGCGTCCGCCACGGAGCAACCTCCGGCGAAGCGCTCCACGACTTCCTCATGACGCAGCGCAACCTACCGACACTTGCCGGACCGGCCAGTTTCGGACCGGATGGCACCCTGCACCGCCCGCTCTTTCTTCTGCAGGTGAAACAGGGTAAGTTTGTGCAATTGGATTAACCAGGCTATTCGGACTGGGGCGAGAACTGACCACTCATGAACTCCCTCTCACAAATCATCCACACAATCTCGTATATGGGGCTCCCCCTGTTGTTCGCGATGGTGCTCCATGAATATGCGCATGGGTGGATGGCGGAGAAATGCGGCGATTCGACGGCAAAACGTGAAGGACGGCTCACCATCAATCCACTGGCCCATATCGATCCGTTCGGTACCATTATCTTGCCGCTTATCTGTTTGATATTGCCTGGGAGCTTTCTGTTGGGCTGGGCCAAGCCGGTTCCGATTGACCCTCGGAATATGCACCAGCCTCGACGCGACATGGCACTTGTGGCAGCGGCCGGACCGGGGATGAACCTGCTGCTCGCCGTCGTCAGTGCCTTGCTCTTGGCGTTGATCCTGACGTTCGAACCGACCTTGTCGCCTCGCAGCGCCACCGAGGCTGAAGAGTCTTCAGGCCTCCTCACAACCATGTTTCTTCGCCCAATCGCCGTCATGGCGCTCTATTCCGTCATGATCAATGTGTTTCTCGCACTGTTCAACCTGCTTCCCATCCCACCGCTCGACGGCGGCCGGATCCTAACGGCGCTGCTGCCGCCAAAACCAGCGATGACACTCGCGCGATTGGAGCCGTATGGCATGCTCATCCTGGTGGGGCTCATCGTATTCGACAAAGAACTAGGCATTATCCACATGATCACCGGAACCTTTGCCAAGGGACTGTCCGGGACAATCTTGTCAACAGCACTCGGTCTCCGTCCAGGAGTCGCAGAATGACCACACCTCGCAGACGAGTCCTCAGCGGCATGCAGCCCAGCGGCCTCATGCATCTCGGTAACTATCTTGGCGCCTTAGAAAACTGGAAGGCCTTGCAAGAACAGTATGACTGCTATTTCTTCGTCGCCGACTGGCACGCGTTGTCGACGAACTATGCCGACACAAGTCGCATTCGTACCTTTGTGCAGGAGATGCTGATCGATTGGCTGGCCGGCGGTATCGACCCGGACAGGTCTACGATCTTTATCCAGTCGCGGATTCCGGAACATGCGATCCTGCATCTCTTACTCTCGATGATGACGCCTGTCTCGTGGCTGGAACGCAACCCGACCTACAAGGAGAAACAGGAGGAGATCAAGGGAAAAGACCTCACGACCTACGGCTTTCTCGGCTACCCAGTCCTACAAGCCGCCGACATCCTCTTGTACAAACCCGATTTTGTTCCGGTAGGCAAGGATCAACTCCCCCATCTAGAACTGACGAGAGAGCTCGCCCGGCGATTCAATGATATCTACAAAACAGCAGTCTTTCCTGAGCCGAAGGAACACCTGACCAAGTTTCCCAAGGTGCTTGGCACCGATGGCCGAAAGATGAGCAAGAGTTACAACAATACGATTAACCTCTCTGATACCGAACCGGTCGTTCGGCAGAAGCTCAAGACCATGGTCACCGACCCAGCCCGTGTGCGGCGGACCGACCCAGGCAATCCCGACCTCTGTCCCATCTACGAATTCCACAACATCTACTCCCCACAAGAGGTCAAAGACCAGGTCAACACAGACTGCCGATCCGCTGCGATCGGCTGTATCGACTGCAAGAAACTCGTGGCGGACCGCATGGTGGAACAGTTGGCACCGATCTGGGACAAACGCGCCAAACTCACGCAAGAGTCATCCCGCGTCGATGAAATCGTCGATGCCGGCAGCAAACGCGCTGCTGCGGTCGCCAGTGCAACGCTGCGTGAAGTAAACGAAGCCATGAAGATCTAACCCGATTTCTCCCCTTGACGCATCTCCTGCAAGATTTGCGAATCCGCTAGAAGGACCAGCTGGTCAGTGGAAGAATGCCTCGCGGGAGATCTATCAGCGAGGAGAAATCGCTATGAGGCACTGGGCTAGCCAATTACGATTTGGAAGTATTACTCTGCTCTTGGGACTGGTCTCGCTCTCCGGCTGTGGCACCTGGTGGCATGGTGACCATCAGTCCGTCACCATCTTCACGACACCACTCGATGCTCAGGTCGTGGTCGATGACCGCGTGCACGTGCTCGCCCCGGGAACCGTCTCTCTCAACCGAAAAGAGGACCACCAGGCAGTCATCACCAAAGACGGGTATGAACCACAGACCATGACTTTGACGAGAACCTGGTCCTGGTGGGTCCTGGGCCATATCTTTGGCTGCGCCATCATCTTCTCACCAGCGTGCATTTCAACGGACAAAGATAACGGTGGCTACTACACCTTCCAAGACAAGGTCTATGTGACACTGGAGCAGAGAGCCACGGCATCGCTGCCAGGCCAGTAACACTCCGCTCCTGTTGATGAACCGTTTCCTTACCATACTACTTGGTTTGATGGCGACAGGTGCTGGATGTCTCCTCGGCGGGTTAGCGACTCTAAGCCTTGTAGGGATCGCGGACCAAGCTCTTCCTCTGACTCCATTAGTCCTGGCTTTCACCGTGTCCATTGCTATGTTGTGCTTAGGTCTTACCAGTTTGATGTCGTACGCTTATGAAACTCGCTTCGACAAAAACGGCATTGAGATGCAATTTGTGTTTCGAAAAGACCGAGCACCGTGGGAACTGGTCGAATGGCATAGCCATGTCGGGTCCAGAAACAGAATTTCAGGTGGGGCAAATGTGTGGACTGTGCTGAAATACAAACATGCCAATAAGCCTGGAGAGCACTCACACATAGCAGCTCTACTTATTACGGAGACAACTGGACCAGCCGTTGGCATGTCGACCAAAGAGTTCAAGACACCACTTGATCATTGCTCTGATCTGAAAAATGATTAACACGATTAAATCCTTTGTGCTTGTGGTGACTGCCGCAGAATGGGAGCAAATTCTGACAATCCTAGTTCTGAGCGTTTTGAGGATCGACGGCATCCTTATAGGCTACGGACTTCTCACAAATCGATTCGTAAGGGATTAGAGATTTCATGAGAAGGAGGCATGTTAGGCACACGACTGGTTTCCGATTGAGCAGGCCGCATTTTCTTGCTAAACCTCGACTTTCATAGTGATCATATTGATCCACCTCCCCTTACGCTCCTGATTGCTCACTACCTGTAATGACAAGACCTCCCATCCGGCTCGGTGGAGTGTCCGTGCCAGTTCGTCTTTTTTCCATCGTGCGAAATAGCGGCCGGGCATCCAGCCTGTCCACTTGATGCGGCTGTTGCTCCCGTAGGTAAAGGTCGCGGCAAAAAATCCTTGCGGTTTCACCAGGTGACGAGGTTCGGTCAACACGCTCTGCACAGCTCTCTTCGGTAGATGAATCAACGAGGCCGCCGCCCAAACTCCGTCCAGGCTATCCGCTCGAAGAGGAAGCGCTCTGATATCGGCGAGGATAAGCGGCACCGACGGAATCCGCCCGTCCGCAAATTGCAGCAGCGGCATAGTCCGATCCAGTCCAATCACGTGATGACCACGCTTCGCGAGATGGCGGGAATCTTGCCCTGCCCCACAGCCCAGATCGAGCAGAACCGCACGTTCAGGTAAGAGCTTCAGCCACTGAACGAGTAGTGCCGGCCGCTTGTATCTCTTTCTTCCCCAATGTTTGAGAAAGATCTCGGCATCCTTTTCATAGGCTTGGAGGGTCTGCGTCACATCCCAACTTGTGGTATGGTGCTGGGGTTTGTGGAGGGTCATTCAGATGACGACACGCATAGGTCAGTACTGGTTGAGTGTTTCCGCTCTACTCATCAGTTCACTCCTCACCACTTCAGTTTCGGCGGCTGCCGATCCGCCATGTGACAAGTATCCGACCGCCAAACAATTACGATGTACCGAGATCTGGAAAGAACTCTACAAGGAAGACGGACCGATCATCGCCCAATTTGGGCTCGATCAGCAAAAACGTCGCGATGAAGGGAAGATCAACGCCCAGCAACATCTCGCCGAGAATATGACCTTTATCAAGCAATCCACCGACAAGCGAATCGAGCGCCTCAAAGAGCGTATGACCAGAGAGTAGTGCTCATACACGAACAAACTGATTTGATTCTTTTTCGAGACCGATTTCGGTATCCGGCCCATGACCAGTCACAACTGTCGTAGTTTCATCGAGGGTGTAGAGTCGTTCACGAATCGACTCCTCGATGGTCTCAAAGTTGCCGCCCCATAAGTCGGTCCGCCCAATGCTTCCCCGAAAAAGCGTATCCCCGGCCAACAGGAGCTTGTCATTCGGCACATGGAAACTCATCGATCCAGGCGTATGGCCCGGTGTATGGAGTGCAACTATCGGCACCTGCCCCAGCATCACCTTTTCTTCATCTGTCAGCCAATGGTCCGGCGCCAGTGCCGGCACATATGACACTCCAAAAACCCGACATTGCAGTTCGAGGTTATTCCACAGTTGCAGATCGTCTTGATGCAGGCAAATCGCCGCTCCGGTCGCCTTCTTGATCTCGCTGGACGCCAGAAAGTGGTCGAGATGGGCATGCGTATGGAGGATGCGGTTGACGGTGAACCCCAGTTGCTGCACCTCCTGGAGAATTCGCTCCGGCGCGCCGCCGGGGTCGATGACGACCGCTTGTTTCGTGACGGGATCACCGATGATTGAGCAGTTACAACCGAGGGGTGGAACCGAAAAGGTCTTCCGAACCAAGGCAGTCATTATACGGGCATGCTACAGTCCAACGAGCAGAAAGCGCAAGCGAGCAGACCAGAGATCCACTATGGTTAGCGTGCCAAGACACCACCCTGTATTCCAACGGGACCAATTGGATCTGAGACATGGGAAATTTGCCCTCAATGATCCGGCCGTATGGACCATAGTCCTCTCGCTATAGGACTCAGCGCAGTCTGTTTTCTCTCCATCGCCGCCGACAACTGCATGAAAAGCAAAGGCAACAACGACAGGATACGTGCGACTGTGGCGTTCACCCACAAGGCATATTGGTGAGTCGCAGGAACGGACACCTATCGGATATCACATGGACAAGTTCATCAGAAGTGTAGATAATTCACCCACCGAATTGGGAGGACGCTCGCGTGCACAACGAAACGCTACTTATTCGATGGTCGATACAGGTCGGGTTCCTATTGGTTTTGGCTGTCTTTGGATGTACTCCGGATGACAGCCCATTCCGCGCCGAAAACGAAGTGCTCAAGAGACAGGTCATCAAACAAGAGTCTCTCCTGAGCTCGTTGCAGGACGGGAACAAGGTCATGCAGCAACAAATCGATCTGCTCAATCAAGAACTCCGCGACGCAAAGAGCACGACGGAAGCCACGAAGGTGGAAGCCAACCACCAGATCGAGCTACTGGAACTGCAGCTGGCTGAGACCAAACGAATGGTTGCTACGCAGATGACAGAATCCCTCAAAATCGAGGAGAAAGGCGGGCAGTCCGATACCCTCCCTCGGCCTATGCCGGCCGTGGCGAAAGTCGTTGAGGATTCGCTGGCACGCAACGGATATCGTCTGAAGGTCAGCGTCAAGACCGATCAACGGGCGGTCTATGTGACGGAGCGCAAGGTCTCCAACCCGGCCTCGCTCGAAGTGACGGGCTCGAGAAATCAATACCTCATTTCTCTTCAAGCGCTTCCTGATAGTCTCACCAAGCTCGGCGTGAAGGCGGAATTCGAACGAGTCGCACAGGGGGGGCGTATCTTAACCGTGAGCCACGAAGAAACGAGCGAAATCGAACGCCGTCTGATCAACGAAATCAACAAGGCACTTGACAGTCCAGCCAAAACATAAGCCTTCGACCAGCGACGGTTACAATCACCGGTTTTCTTGGTCCGGCCGAGGCCTCGTGCTAGCATTGCCCTCCGATGGCTTTGTCGACCAGCGTGCACGATCTCCGTACTCTCATTCGCTCCTCCCATCCTCTCGTCGTCATCGAAACGGTGGAGGAGGAGCGGGTCCTGGCCTTACTACAATCGGTGACCGCACAAGAGCGCATGCCGCTTTTCGAGTGGTCCATCACCAGGGGGCTCACCCGCGCCGACGAGAGCGCAACCCTCAGTAAGATGACCGCGACCCCCTTGGCGGTCCTTCAGCACCTTCATGGGTTGACTGTAGAGGCGGTGTTTTGGCTCAAGGATCTTGGACCGCACCTGCAAGATCCCGCTGTCTGCCGACAGCTTCGAGAGGTGGCAGCTATCTACAGCCGATCACGGGCCACCTGCGTGCTGACCGGTCAGCCGATTTCCCTACCAATGGACCTGGACAAAATCGCGGTGCGACTCGAGCTGAAACTGCCGGATCGAGACGAACTTCTATCCATGCTACAGGGCCTGCTCCAATCGCTGGGACCTCGAACGTCCGCTCGCCCACGCTCGACAACTCTTGTGCACAGTATGCTCAACTCGATCAGCGAGACCAAGGTAGCCGACAACGGCCCCACAACCCACGCGTCCGATGCGATTCTCCGCGCCTTACAGGGGATGACGCTCCACCAAGCTCGCCAGGTCATCGCCCAATGCATCGTGGAACGAGGCTCTCTCTCTCCCAGGGATGTCCAAACTATCCTGCAACGTAAGGTGCAGGCGATCAAGGACGGCGGCCTCTTGGAATACTATCCCGTGGAGGACAATCGGTTTGAGTTGGGAGGCTTCACCAATCTGAAGTCCTGGCTGGATCGCGCCCAAGTAGGGTTTACCGCCGAAGCCAAAGCGCTCAATCTCACCCCGCCTCGCGGCATCATGCTGGTGGGGGTGCCAGGTTGCGGTAAGTCGCTCGCCGCCAAGGCCATCGCACGGGAATGGAAACTCCCGCTCTTGAAACTCGATGCCGGCCGGTTATTTGACAAGTTTGTTGGCGAATCGGAAAAGAATTTCCGCAAGGCGATTGAAATGGCGGAATCCTTGTCCCCGATTGTCCTCTGGATCGACGAAATCGAGAAAGCGATGGTCGCCGGCGGAGGAAGCGGCGACGCCGACGCAGGGTTGAGTCGCCGACTCTTCGGTGCCTTTCTCACGTGGCTGCAGGAAAAAAAGCAGGACGTATTCGTCGTCGCCACAGCCAACAATCTGTCGTCATTGCCGCCCGAACTCCTGCGCAAAGGGCGATTCGATGAGATCTTTTTCGTCGATCTGCCAGACCATACCGAACGGGAATCCATCTGGAAGATTCACCTGGGCCTCCGGAAGCAGGACAGCAAGACGTTCGACCTGAGCAAGATCGTCAGCGCAAGCGACGGCTTCAGCGGCTCAGAAATCGAACAGGCGGTGGTCACGGCCCTCTATCGAGCGCTGCATCAAAAAACTCCGCTCACGACCGACCTGCTCATCGAAGAATTGACCCAGACGGTTCCGCTTTCAGTCACCCGGCGTGAAGACATCGATGCGCTTCGGCAGACAGCCCAAGGCCGATTTGTGAACGTGCGGTAACCACCGATGCCTTTCGTCCTGATCATAGTTGTTCTTGTGATCACGACTCTCGTGGGCTGCACCCAGCCGGCTCAGACGCGGAAGCGAGCAATCATTGCGCCCCCACTCTCAGCAAGCAAGATGGAGCCTCGTGACGTACCGGCATTGCCGCAGCCTGCTCCCAGATCAGGCCCAGGGAGTCACCCAACATCCTTCATGACATCTCTCCCCAGCCGATTAGCCATCGTCGAGTCTGCAGCACGGCTCGTCGGAGCACGGGCCATTGCAAGCCAGGGCAAGCGGATCGCCTACGACTGTGCGGGGGTGACACGTGCCATCTTCCTGGAGCACGGGATCGATCTGTATCGTGGAGCGTTCAATGATCCGAAAGGGAACGGCGTCAGACTCATTCACAATCATGTGCGTCAGCATGGCACCCTTCATCGAGAGTCGAATATCAACCCAGGCGATCTCGTGTTTTTCGATAATACATGGGATTTCAACGGAGACGGCAAGTTGAACGATCCTCTGACCCATGTGGGAATCGTCGAGCGGCTGGAACCAGATGGTACCGTGATCTTCATCAGTCGCGTCGCCAACGCCATCGAGCGCTACCGTATGAACCTGGACCAGCCGCATGTCCATAAAACCGCCCAAGGCCTGGTGCTCAACGACTATATCCGGCGAAAACACCCAACCGATCCGGAGAACGCAACCCGTCTGACCGGTGAGCTATTTGCCTTCTATGGGAACCTTCTCAGCCCACAGAAACATATGTCTTCGGAAGGAACGGGTGCACAGAATCCGAACCGGCGGCAGGCTGCTGTCTCCCTATCCTCAGAATTACGCGAATAATGACGCTGACTTCTGGCACGCCACAGAACCAACTCGGCTCGGATGATAGCGATGAATATCTGCCCCCAACCAACCCATCGCCATGCCCCCCGTTGCGACTACAGAACAAACCGCTGATCACCGATAAGAGCATATAACGTGATTGACTCTTCACACATGAAGGCCCCTGAGTCCCTATTTTCTCATTGACCTAGGATTATTTATATGGCTCTTTCATCGAAACAGACACAGATTCGAGAAACCAACCCGCTCAGGAAAACCTTGGCGGATGTTCGGTATGGACTCTTAGGGCTGCATAAGGCCTTGATCGTCGCCGAACAGCTAACCTATGAGCGCATTTACGGTCGAGTGGACAGCACCGGCCAACTCTTACAGTTGGTGATGAACGACCCGTGGTTTACCTGGCTGCATCCGCTTTCCAACATGGTTGTCCGTATCGATGAATTGCTCGATGGCAAGGACCAACTGAGCGTCGATGATGTAGCGGTCTTGTTGACCGAGGTGCGATCACTCATTCGCCCCTCGGAACTCGGTGATGGATATGAGCGGAGTTACTATGAGGCACTACAGCGTGCCCCAGACGTCGTTCTTGCACACTGCGAAATGAAGAAGTTACTGACCCTGCCCGCCCTGTAGAACCTATTGCCATTCGACGGAAAGCGAGTACCGGTCGTCGGCCCTAACGGGCCGATGGCGCTCTATTGCCACCATAGGCTTTCCATGAGAACCTCCGGTGCGATCTGTTGCAAGATGCTTTATGGGTAGGCGACACTCAACCAGCCCTACGAACGGAATGCCGATGCTTTCCACCACCAGTTACGTCACGCTTGCGCTTGTGATCCTAGTTTCCCTGGGTTCAAGTCCTGCCTTCGCACAAGTTCGCCAGATCGATGTCCTAGTCACGGTCGTCAAAGACAGAGTCGTTGCGCTCCCAGGAGGTGGCAGTCCTGTCGAGGAACCATTGGGGGTCAATGAAACACTCGTCACCACGGCGGCTCAGGGACCAGCCGGCTTTGCCCAGACCACCCGCCGACTGTTGGGCTTCGCTTCTGGCTTACGTCGATGGACAGAGGTGCAGCTGGGTGTCGAAGAGCAGGTTGAACGGCATCAGGTACTGCCACGCCTGCTTGTGGTGCAGACCAACCGGCGAGTCCATGGGTTTCAAGAAAGTCGTGGCCATTGGTTCAGCGATGCGTTGGGGCCGAATGAAACCGTCAAACAACTGCAGGGTCGCGGCCATGTCATCGTTGTGATTACCTCTGAGCGAGCCCTGGTGTTTTCCGCATTCACCGGAGGTTTCTTTACCATGCGCTGGTCGGCGCACGAACAGATACAATCCATCGACCAGACCAACGACGTGACTATGATTCGCACCACGACGCGCCAACTGGCCTTTCGCTCGCAAACAGGCGGGTGGACAGAATTGAGATAGGACCGATTCGGTTTCACCGATCAGGGTAAGCATTTCGCTGCCACAGATATCCGGCAAAGACTGTCGCACCCAATACAGAGAATAGGAGCAGAACTAGGCAACCTACCGCCAAGCTCCCTGCCCAGGGAGCCGTATACGTATGGTAGATGACCGCCACCGGCTGGTCAGTCATCGGGCTGAAATGTGAAAGCCACCCAAGTCCTAGACCAAGCACTCCGACCATCACCCAGAACCGTAGTCCAACCTGGCCTGACTGATAGAGCCGCACACTAAGTCCCATCCCACTCAGAATAATGGTTGCCACGCCGATGAACCCCACCGACTGCTCGTCAATCGGCCAGTGAAAATCCCCTCGGAAGATGTGGTCGACCAGATGCAGCACGTTCAGAATGGCGATAAGACCAGAAACTGGAGGAGACGAGGGTCTGGCATGGAGAGACCACGATACTCAGAGACGTTCTTCATCAAGTTCGATCACATCCGCCCAGGTCGTCACAGATGGCAAGGAACCCACGGTCACACCGCGCTTGGTCGCGATGTCCTTCAAACGACCTTGAAATCTCTGGCGAGCTGGGTCATCTTTTGGTCCGGAAGCCAGTAGAGCCTGTGTCCATTGCGCGATTTCCTGCTCAGATGGCTTGCGGCCATTGGCCCCCACCCAGGCAAGCAGCTCCTCATCCGTCCCACCTGCCAAGACACGCTGTTCGAACGATTTCGCGTCGATCCCAAGAAACTCGACAAGATACTGATCGAACCCCACAGTGATGTAGTTGTAATCCTGAATCTGCCCGGCATGGCGCAGACAAATCTTGTCGATCAACCGCCCGAGATGAGCGATGCCGCCGAGGAGAGCCTTAGGGCTTCGGGGATAGCTTTGTTGCGTCATGGCTCGGTTCTCCAGATTAAGAGTCACACGTACGATACAAGCATGAACGCAGTCGCGTCTAGCAGGAACCAGGGGAAGAGGAATTGTAGAGCCAGCATATTTAAGTTTTATTTGGCACTGCCGATAAAGGCACTAACAGCGAGGTTGATATGCAGCTCCGGTGCAGCTCAAGAAAATATGTCCGGTACCCCGCCAGCGTCCAGACCGACAATGGCGCAGGAGAAGGAACCCTCTTCGATCTTTCTGCAACAGGCTGCAGAATGCAAAGCAATGTGGCCCTGACGCCAGGCAGCTACCTCGCGCTGCACGTCGAGGCTCCTGAAACGGAATCTCCGCTCGCCGTCGAGGTCTCAATCGTGCGATGGCACAAAGACAACCAGTTCGGGATCGAGTTTCTTCGGTACGCACAGGGAGTCCGTGAGTACTTCACCGATCTGGTCGAAGGCGGAGAAGTCTCCGTCGTCTCCAACCAAGTCGATGAAGCAGAACTGACCCTCAGCCCGGTCGCCGTCTAGACACGGTCTCCCTGGATCTGTCCCCTTCCGTCCCCTACACAGTCTTATTGAGCTTCAAGTCATAGCCACCCTTCACAACTGCTCCGAGCGACCCATCCGCCTTTTGCTCCGTGTACTCGATCTCAATCCTCCCGAAGCTCAACGCCGCCTGATCCGTTGGAATGAGGTCCGATCCAACAGCCCCACCCTGCTCATAGGAAGACACTAGACAGTCGCTGAATGTGATTTTGTAGTACTCCTGCTGTCCCTCGCCTGCCTTTCTCGCCACGAGCGTCGCATGCTTCAACCGTTCACCAGTGGCACAGGCTTGAAAGAGTTTCGGCGAAGCCTTGCTGAGCTTCGACGTAAAATGAAAATCTTGCGCCGAGAACTTCCCCCCTCCCCCACCACCGGCAAAATGCTCGCCCCCCGTTTGTGTGCCCCCAAACGACCACGAATCCAGGTGGATGTCGCCCTTATGTTTCAGATCATTGCTCTCGCCCTCAATCCCCGAGATCTTGAGAAAATAATCAACAGCCGCCATGATAGCCCTCCTCTGGACGTTTGAATGTGGGTGGACGGGAGACAGGCTACGTTCCTGGATGGAACGCTGTCAACGAGGGGCGGCGGCGGGTGAAATCAATGATTCCTGGAGCAGTTTCCGTTGAGATTTTGAATTGGACCTCATACAATCACTCCCGACCCCTTTATTTTTTTCTCTCTCGTTTGTTAGGCCTGCGGAAGACCACTGCGATCCATCTATTCGATACCAAGCTCAATGGAAAATGCTCCTTCAAGTTCGATGTGTATCTGAAGGGAAGGAAGCGCTGGATACGTGCACAAATATGTGGCGTTAAAAGACCCTTTGAACACGCGATCGGCAATGTACCCTGTCGCTTGGCCTTGATACTGCATCTGCGTAGAGATGCCTGCAGTTTCAGTGCGCCACCGCATCAGATCATAGATCTGCTCCCCCTCCTGAATATTTATCGCCCCGACAACATCGAACACTGTTGGGTTCTCTGGATTCTCTGAGATTCGCTCGGCGAGCGCGACGTACTCCACATTGAGCAGATGCTTGTCGAGTGCAAACCTGAGCAGGGCTTCATTTGGCATAGCCCACGATAGTTTTGCTCGAATTCGGGACTGTTGATCCCTTGCAACAGTGCCACCTGTCACTGTTACCAGAAATCCTTGCAACATCCTGCACAAGTCATCGAGCTGAACAGAGGCAATTGAAGGCAGTTGAGCGCTGGATGTCCACTGGCAGGTGTCATGGCGAATATGACCACCGCGAATGACCGCGCTCGAACGTACGCCATTCGCGAGCGGGAGCCCAAGGTCAACACGCGGCGGACTGCAGTCTCGTCGAATCGCAGCTGGAGAAAGAAGTCCTTCGAGCTGGCTAGCCAATGCCAGAGGATCAGACACAACAAGATCGACTATCGGATTGTCCGTAGACTTCTGTGAAGCATAGTGAACCGTTAGGCGTTGCCCATTCAGAACGACAGCGTATGCAGCCGACACTTCAGGATGGCGTGCATATGAAATCGTCTGCTCGATGGCATCGATGTCTATGGGCTCTTTCGGCGCTTTTACTTCAAGAACCCATCGACCCGCACCCGCCACTGTCAGAATGTAGTCCGCTCTTCCTCTAAGCGGATGATCAGTGCCCTTCTTTTTTCCAAGGAACTGTCGCTCATAGGCTAGCGTCGCCTCTCGCCCGATATTATTAGCAGTACCTCTTTCGTAGCCCAGTGCAGCCAACATTGGCGCTGCAATCTCTTCTCTAACATCGGTCTCATTTGCGTCACGCTGAATCATTGTTTTAGTCCTGAGTGCCAACCGGCAAAGTCTACACCACAAGTCTTCTCCCAAAGGCAGGGATGAGCCGACGGTAACCCGTAGCGAAGGTTACTGGTACGCTTAATCCCTTGAACAGGGAGAAAGAGAGGTAGGCTACTTTCTGAATCGAATAATTGTCAACAACGCGAGGGACATCGAGGCCGTTCAGAACGGTTTTTCGCCAAGGCCTCAGCGAATGAGAGCCTGAGGGGTACAGTTCTAGGTTGAGGGGGTAAACGAAGCGAGAACAAAACTTAATGGAAGATGCCTCTTAATGCGCCGGAGTGAGCGGGTGAGAAGAGGCCGTTCCAGCGGGCTACTTCCGACATGCAGATACTGATTGATCCCTGCCGCCATCTTGCGTCCTTCGGCGATGGCCCAGACGATCAACAAGCCGATTTCCCCATCGCTTCCCATTCTTCTTTAGTGATGAACCGTCTCGGCTTCAAGGCCCCAGTTGCATAGGCCAGCTGCTGCGCCTCTTCCAACCAGGCTATCCGCTGCGTAGGTGTCGCCGCCAGTGTCGCAGAAAGTAGGCTCTGATCAGTGGCATCCCAATATTCCGGCTGTTCCTCCCCTGAAGCAACTTCACGTTTGTCCGCCATGTCAGCGATCTCTCTTTCGGTTGCGGATGGCTTCCAACTCCTTAATGTCTGTCCAATCCTGCGGCCTCCCGGCATGCCGTTTCAATGTAATGAGGTCATCAAGAGAGGCAACGCGGACACTGGTCTCACCCACCAACGCTTCCTGAGACCGAGCCAAGAGTTCTTCAAACGGAACCTCTGGCTTGAGCAGCAAATCTACCACGCGCATGGGATTCTTCGGGTCGACGAGCGAAAAGGCACGCATATGTTTTTCCTGAAGCCACTCTTCACGGACCGCTGGATCAGCAAACATTTCCCCCGATACGGGAGCTTGCGGCCGAAATCCT
The DNA here is from genome assembly GCA_029865345.1 of Nitrospira sp. GTDB lineage: Bacteria > Nitrospirota > Nitrospiria > Nitrospirales > Nitrospiraceae > Nitrospira_D. Next base: position 15,329 of record JAOUHD010000014.1, on the reverse strand, counting down.
TTGCCGATCAAGGCTCGAATCATCTTGAGGGCTTCTTGCGGTGCAAGGTCAACGGCCAGATCGACATCCGCCGTCAATCGGGCATACCCATGCAACAGCGTGGCAACCCCGCCCACTACCACATACCGCGCACCCGCTGCATTCAAGATTCCGAATATGGGTTCGTAGACGGACACACGCCTATTCTAGCTAATACGGAGAGAAATACCAGCCGTTCAGACATCGCTGAGGAAGGTACTACTAGTTGAAGCACTTGCACTACTGCGGCAGTGATTATGACCGTGCGTTCTTCGCCGACTTGCCTGCATGCAGATACTGATTGATCCCTGCCGCCATTTTTCGCCCTTCGGCGATCGCCCAGACGATGAGTGAGGCGCCGCGTTTGGTGTCGCCGCCGGCAAAAACGCCGTCGAGGTTGCTCATGAAGTTCTCGTCCACTGATACCGCTCCTCGGGCGTCATATTTCACGCCCAGGTTGTCGAGCAGGCCGTTCTTGACGGGACCAGAGAACCCCATAGCCAGCAGCACCAGATCGGCGTTTATCTCGAATTCGGTACCAGGCATCGGCTCAAACTTGCCGTTTTCAAACTTAACCCGATTGGCATGGAGTTTTGTGACGTGGCCATCGTGGCCGGTGAACTTCGTCGTCGAGACGCTCCATTGCCGGTCACAGCCCTCTTCATGGGCGTGGGACGTGCGTAGTTGCATCGGCCAGAGCGGCCAAGGTGTGGATGCAGCCCGCTGCGGTGGCGGTTCCGGCAGCAACTCGAATTGATGGGCTTCGACGCAGCCTTGGCGGTGCGCGGTACCGAGACAGTCAGACCCCGTATCGCCGCCGCCAATGATAACCACCCGCTTGCCCTTTGCGGTGAATGGTTCATCACTAAACTGAATGCCTGCCGTCCGCTTATTCTGCTGGGTGAGATATTCCATCGCGAGATGCACACCCTTCAGTTCACGTCCGGGGATCGGCAACTCGCGGGCCTGCTCGGCGCCCATCGTCAATCCCACCGCATCAAACTGTTGGCGCAACTGCTCGCCGGTGATATCCTTGCCGACGGCGACGCTGGTTTGAAACTTCACCCCTTCGGCCTTCATCTGTTCCAACCGTCTGTCGATAACCCACTTCTCCATTTTGAAGTCGGGAATGCCGTAGCGAAGCAGGCCCCCGATCCGATCGGATTTTTCGAAGACCGTCACCTCATGGCCGGCCCGAGCCAGTTGTTGCGCAGCAGCCAACCCCGCCGGACCGGAGCCGACGATCGCCACGGTCTTGCCAGTCTGCACGACCGGTAGGACCGGTGTCACGAAACCTTCGTTGAAGCCACGGTCGACGATGTTCCATTCGAGGATGCGGATGGACACCGGATCTTCGTTGATACCCAGCACACAGGCCCCTTCGCAGGGCGCCGGGCAGAGCCGTCCCGTAAACTCGGGAAAGTTGTTCGTCGTGTGCAGCGCTTTCAATGCATCGTTCCAACGGCCGCGATAAACAAGATCGTTCCATTCTGGAATCAAATTCACAACCGGACAACCGGTGTTCCCTTGGCAAAACGGCACACCACAGTCCATGCAGCGCGCGCCCTGGGTCTTCAGCCTGTCCTCGGAGATCGGTTCGTACATCTCCTTCCAATCGAGCACACGCAGTTCGATCGGTTTGCGCTTCGGGCCCTCACGGGCGTATTTTATGAAACCTTTCGGGTCTCCCATCTTTTCTCTTCTAACCTCTTTACCCCTTACCCTTCACTCCTCACCAACTAGTGTACCGCACTCGCCTTCCGCTTCCGTTCTTCCATCACACGCTTGTAATCGACCGGCATGACCTTGACGAACTTCGGCAAGGTGGCCTCGAACGCATCGAGCACATGCTTGGCCTTACGGCTCCCCGTATACATAAAATGCTTGGTGATCAACCCGTGGAGCAGTTGCTTGTCTTCCTTCGTCGTCACCGGCTCCAGTTCAACCATCCCGGTGTTACAACGGCTCTGGAATGACCCGGCATCATCCAGCACGAACGCCACTCCCCCGGACATGCCAGCCGCGAAATTACGGCCGGTCCCACCGAGCACCACAACCACGCCGCCGGTCATGTACTCACACCCGTGATCGCCCGTCCCTTCGACGACGGCCTGTGCCCCGCTGTTCCTCACGGCAAACCGTTCCCCCGCCATCCCATAGAAATAGGCCTCACCTTGTGTCGCCCCATAGAGCGAGGTATTGCCGATCAAAATCGTCTCTTCTGGATTGTACAAAATGTTCTTGGGCGGGAAGACGATGATCTTGCCACCGGACAATCCCTTGCCGATATAGTCATTGGACTCCCCTTCCAACGTCAGCGTGATGCCTTTCGCGAGGAAAGCTCCGAACGATTGGCCTGCCGAACCGGAGAACTTGATTGAGATCGTGTCTTCTGGTAATCCGTCAGACCCATACCTCTTCGCGATCTTGCTGGAGAGCACCGTGCCGGTCGTCCGGTTGATATTCCTGATTGGAAGATCAAGTGTGACCTTCTCACCATTCTCAATGGCGACCTTGCAGAGCTCGACGAGTTTGTTGTCGAGGATGTCGGCAAGACCATGGTCCTGCTTCTGCACGCAATAGCGCGGCACATTCGCCGGCACATCCGGAGCCGTCAGTAGCGGCGTGAGATCTAGCCCCTTGGCTTTCCAGTGGTCAACAGCTGTCGTGACCTTGAGCCTGTCGACGCAGCCAACCATCTCGTTGATCGTCCTGAAGCCGAGCTTCGCCATCAACTGCCGGGCTTCTTCGGCCACGAAGAACAGGTAGTTGACGATGTGTTCCGGCTTGCCGTTGAACCTCTTGCGCAATTCAGGATCTTGTGTCGCGATCCCGACCGGGCAGGTATTCAGATGGCACTTGCGCATCATAATGCAGCCTTCGACAATGAGGGGAGCGGTCGCGAACCCATATTCTTCCGCACCGAGCAGCGTAGCGATGACCACGTCGCGACCGGTCTTTATCTGACCGTCCGTTTCAACACGGATGCGTCCACGAAGATCATTGAGGACCAGCGTCTGATGAGTTTCCGCTAGCCCCAGCTCCCAAGGAATTCCGGCGTATTTGATCGACGACAACGGTGACGCACCCGTGCCGCCCGAATCGCCGCTGATGAGCACCTTGTCCGCATGGGCCTTGGCAACACCGGCTGCGACCGTACCAACGCCGACCTCCGCCACCAGTTTCACGGAGACCCCGGCATCTGGATTGGAATTCTTGAGGTCGAAGATCAGCTGGGCTAAATCCTCGATCGAATAGATGTCGTGATGTGGCGGAGGCGAAATCAGTTGCACTCCCGGCGTGGCATACCGGAAACGCGCGATGCTTTCGTCCACCTTGTGCCCCGGCAATTGACCGCCTTCTCCGGGCTTAGCCCCCTGTGCCATCTTGATCTGCAATTCCCGCGCGTTCACGAGATAATGCGCCGTGACTCCGAATCGGGCCGACGCCACCTGTTTGATATAGCTGTTCTTTGAATCGCCGTTCGGCAAAGGTTTGAACCGCTCGGGATCTTCGCCACCTTCCCCGGTATTGCTCTTGCCGCCGAGCCGGTTCATCGCGATCGCCAGCGTTTCATGCGCTTCCTTGCTGATCGAGCCGAAGGACATCGCGCCGGTGTTGAAGCGCTTCACGATGTCTTTGGCCGGTTCCACTTCCTCAATCGGAATCGGCTGGGACGCGAACTTGAAATCAAGGAGGCCGCGCAGGTTCGATCGCTGCTTGCTCTCGTCGTTCACGATTTGCGCGAACTCGGCGTAGGTCTTCGGATCGTTCGAACGGCTGGCATGCTGCAGCTTGTAGATCGTCTCCGGATTCCAGTTGTGGTGCTCACCCTGGATGCGGTAGTGGATCTCGCCGCCGAAATCGAGTTGGCGGATCGCCGCCGGCTCATAGGCAGTTCGGTGTCGGCGTAGCGTTTCTTCACCAACCTCGCGAATGCCAACCCCTTCCACGCGCGACGGGGTCTCGGTAAAGTAACGATCGATCAGTTCGCGACTCAACCCGATCGCCTCGAAGATCTGCGCCCCGCAGTAGGACTGCACCGTAGAAATCCCCATTTTCGAGAAGATCTTGAGCAGGCCCTTATTGATGGCCTTGATGAATTTCCCTTCCGCCGTCTGCGCATCAAGCCCCTCCGGCAGATAGTGGTCGCGCTCCATGTCGACGAGCGACTCGAACACCAGATACGGGTTGATGGTCCCGGCACCATAGCCGAGCAAACAGGCAAACTGATGCACATCGCGAGGCTCCCCCGTTTCGAGAATCAAGCCCACTTCAGTTCGCGTACACTCCCGAACCAGGTGATGATGAACGGCGGAGATACCGAGCAAACTTGGGATCGGGGCCCACTGTTCATCAACGCCACGATCACTCAAAATGAGAAACTTGTAGCCTTCCTTAATCGCCTGCGAGGCTTGCCGGCAGAGGTCGTCGACCGCCTCGCCAAGCCCATCCGGCCCTTCGGCGACGCGGAACAACATACGGAGGGTCTTGCTCTTGAAGTGCGGGTCGGAAATGCCTCTGATTTTTTGCAGATCGGCGTTCGTAAGAATCGGCTGCTGTACCTTGATACGGCGGCATGATTCGGGCGATTCGTCCATCAAGTTCGGCTTCGGGCCGATGTTGGTCACGAGCGACATGACAAGCTGTTCGCGGATCGGATCGATGGGGGGATTCGTCACCTGCGCAAAGAGCTGCTTGAAATATTTGAACAGCAGCTGCGGCCGATCAGACAGCACCGCCAACGGGGTATCGGTGCCCATCGACGAGAGTGCTTCTTCGCCCGTCATGATCATCGGCGTGATGACCATTTTGAGTTCTTCGACCGTATAGCCGAAGGCTTGCTGTCGCTGGCGGATCGTCGGGTGGTCAGGCTGCGGGACATTCAGCGGCTCCGGCAACTCATCCAACGAGACCCCGTACTGCGTCACCCAACTGCGATAGGGTTTGCGGCCCACGATATCGGCCTTAATCTCTTCGTCATCGATGATGCGGCCCTGCACCGTGTCGACGAGGAACATGCGGCCCGGTTGGAGCCGGCCCTTCATGCGGATCTCTTTCGCGTCAGCCGGCAAGACACCGGCCTCGGATGCCAGGACCACGAGACCGTCGGTCGTCACTTGATAGCGGCAGGGACGCAGCCCGTTCCGGTCCAACGTCGCGCCGATCATTTTGCCGTCGGTAAAACAGACAGCTGCCGGCCCGTCCCATGGCTCCATCATCGCTGCGTGATACTGGTAAAAGCCTCGACGATCCAAATCCATCTGGGCATTCGCCACCCAGGGTTCTGGAATCAACATCATCATGGCATGGGCGAGCGAACGGCCCCCGAGCAGCAGAAATTCGAGGGTATTGTCGAGACAAGCCGAGTCACTTTGATCCTCCGAGACGATCGGGAACAGCTTCTCCATGTCCTTCCCGAACAGCTCGGAATGAAGACGTCCCTGGCGAGCCTTCATCCAATTGACGTTCCCCTTCAGCGTATTGATCTCTCCGTTGTGGCACACATACCGATAGGGATGGGCCCGCGGCCAGGTGGGAAAGGTATTCGTGCTGAAGCGTGAGTGCACCAAGGCCAATGCACTGACCATTCGTTCATCAGTGAGGTCTTGGTAGTAAGCCGCCATTTGATGCGGCAACAGCAACCCTTTATAGACGATGGTGTGGGCCGACAGGCTCGAGACGTAAAAGTGCTCCCGCCCTTGAATGGCCGACTCCGCTACGGCCTTTTCAACCCGCTTGCGAGTCACATACAGTTTTCGCTCAAATTGGGCTTCGTTGAGGGCATCTCGCGCGATGAAGATCTGCCGCATGAACGGCTCGGTCGTTCGCGCTTGCGCGCCGATCCGGTCACTCTTGACCGGCACATCGCGCCAACCGAGCAGACGCAAGCCTTCTTCCACAAGAATCTCTGTGAACAGCTTCTCGCACAGCCGTCGAGGATCTGCAGTAGGCGGGAGAAAGAGCTGACCCACTCCGTACTCGCCAACATCCGGCAATGACACGCCGACATCCCCCGCGACCCGCTTCAAGAATGTGTGCGGGACTTGCAAAAGAATGCCTGCTCCGTCTCCCGTACAGGAATCAGCGCCTTGCGCTCCACGATGGGTCAAATTCTCTAAGACTTGAAGCCCTTTACGGACAATGTCATGGGATTTCTTCCCTTTAATATTGACAACAAAACCGATCCCACAGGAGTCCTTCTCGTGCCGAGGATCATAGAGCCCTTGCTGGCGGGGAAACCCAGGAATATTCATGTACCTATCTCGTTAAAAGACTGAGAGTTTTTCCTATGTATGGAATGAAGCACGCGAGAAACCTGGGGTGGGTTGCCCTCTCTAGCGCTCAGGGTGACCGTCACCCCTAATTGTTACGATGGGACCTTACTGGATGGGTCATTCCTCTGTCAAGATTGGGGAAGTCTATACCTCTTTCATTTGCTTGACTTTATTTCCTCGGCTGCCATACCATCCGCGCATGGCACAAAGCCCAGCGATCGCAACCCTGCACAGTATGTCAGATGTGTGGGATGCCTACCGTGGTGAACTGGACGGAGTCGAAGATCGAGTCAGGGGAAACCTCGACTCTAGCGTGACCCTGGTCAATACGGTCGCCGCCCATATCTTGAGCGGTGGCGGCAAACGCATCAGACCCCTACTGCTCCTCCTGTCGGCTCGCCTCTGCGGTTATCCCGGCGCTGACCATCATCAACTCGGCAGTATCGTGGAATTCATCCACACCGCAACCCTGTTACACGACGATGTCGTCGATGACGCCGATCTCCGAAGAGGCAGAAGAGCCGCGCGTAAGGTGTGGGGCAACCAGATCAGCATTCTCGTCGGCGACTACCTCTATACAAAGGCCATGTGCAAAGTGGTTGAGTTCCAGAATCAAGGCATCAATGAAGTCCTAGCCGAGGCCTGCAACAAAATGGCGGAAGGTGAAGTCCTTCAGCTGTACTATAACGGCAATCCCTCTATGCCGGAACTTGAGTATATCAAGATCGTCGAGCATAAGACCGCCGGTCTCATTGCAGCAGCGTGCCGCATGGGCGCCATTCTGGCCGAGGCATCTGAAACCCAACAGGAGGCGCTGTTTCGCTTCGGACAATACCTCGGCATCGCCTTTCAAGTCGCCGACGATACCTTAGACTACATCGCAAACGGCGAGTCGCTCGGCAAAACGATCGGGCAAGATCTCCGGCAGGGAAAAGCGACGCTGCCGCTGCTGCATCTATTGCAACACTGCTCGGAGCAGGACCGCCAAATGATCAAAGACCGCATGGAAACCCGGACGCTCAGCACGTCCGATCTTGAGCGCATCCTATTCCTCATGGCCGATTTCGGTTCAATCACCTATGCCATGGATCGCGCGAATACCTATATCGCCGCTGCCAAACATGAGCTTGAACGCTTCGACGATAGTACCGCACGCCGTGCGCTTTCGGTCGCCGCTGATTATATGATTACCCGCGACCGATAGTTGTCTTCCCACCAGCTGGAAGAACGCTGGACCGTAGAAGCGGCACAGCGTAGGGCGAAAGGATCCCACTCTCTCCTGTAACCATCAAACCGTCGTCGCGCTGTCACGACATTAACCAAGGGGTTGTTCATGTCACAGATTTTTCCATTCCAGGGCATGCTGTACGATCAAACGCTCGTGGGTCCCATCAAGGATGTGGTCGCCCCGCCGTACGATATTATCGACACGAATGGGCAGAAGCGACTTCACGATCGCCATCCCCACAACATTATCCGAATGGAATTGGGGCTCGACCAACCCGGTGACAGCCCCGCCCAGAACCGGTACACCCGCGCAGCCGCAACACTGCAGACTTGGCTCAACGAGGGGGTCCTGAAGCGCGACGCGCGGCCGGCCGTCTACTATCACACGATTGAATACACCCCTCTCTATTCAGCTCCCGATGCTCCGAAGAAAGTGCTTCGTGGATTTCTGGCGCTGGCAAAGCTGGAGGCGCTCGACTCCGGACATATCTACCCCCATGAGAACACACGTGCCGCGGCAAAGACTGATCGCCTGAATCTGATCGAAGCCTGTCGTTCAAACTTCAGCCCGATCTGGTCCCTCTACTCTGATCCGCTCGGTGCCATCATCCAACTTCTGGAAACCGCAACAAAGGGCACGCCGGCGCACTACGACTTTCAAGACGATGCCGGATGTCGAGAATGCCTGTGGACCGTGACCGACGAGACGGTACTGAAACAGGTGACCGATGCGATGCACAGCAAGCCGTTGTTTATCGCGGACGGTCACCATCGCTATGAAACGGCGTTGAACTATCAAAAGCTCCGGCGACAGCAGATGGGCTCTCAGACCGGGCTGCAACCCTACGACTCGGTGCTCATGCTGCTTACCCCGCTTGAAGATCCAGGATTGACGGTCTTACCGACGCACCGCGTTGCAACCACCCCCTTGCCGTCTTCCGACCAGATCAAGACGGTACTGGGCGACGTGTTTGAGTTTCGAGAATTCCCCTTTAACGCATCCACTCAAGATCACACACGTTCACAATTCCTGGCCAGCTTGCGGACTGAAGGAAAGAATGCCCCGGTGTTCGGGCTGACGCGTCAAGGCGACGACCGCTACGTCACCCTCACCCTGAAGCCGGCCCATCGACCTTCCATTCAGGCCTCACCTCGAGCCAAACTCGACGTCTCACTGCTGCAGCAACTGATCGTGACCACGCTCTGTCCAACGCAGCAGGAACAAGAAGCCATTCTGTACACCAAAGATGACCATGAAGCCCTGGACTGGATAGCCAATGGAACAGGGACCGGCGCATTCCTGCTCAACGCCACGAAGGTCAGTGAAGTGCAAGCGGTCGCGGCTGCGGGGGAGCGGATGCCGCACAAATCGACATATTTTTACCCGAAGCCATTGACGGGGCTCGTCATCAACGTCATGAACGGGTAGGTGGAGTGTCTCACGCATCGCCGCTCGTTAATGGCATAACGACTTCCTGGCCGATTCGGCCCTCGCGGGCGACCGAAGACAGAGGATTATTCCGATGAACGCCAAAATTCTTATTGTCGACGATGACCCCGACATCGTCATGATGCTTGAGGACCGGCTCCATGCTTCCGGATACGAGACCGTCGCGGCCACCGAGGGGCAACAGGCGCTTGACCACATCGTTCACGAGTCTCCCCATCTGATCCTCCTGGACCTCACATTGCCCAAAGTGTCGGGACTTGATGTCCTCAAGCGTCTGTCCCAGATCAAACCGTCTGAAAATATTCCCGTCATCGTCATGACCGCGCATGGCTCTGTTGAAGCCGCGGTGGAGGCCATGAAGGAAGGGGCCTACGACTTTCTGACCAAACCCCTCGATAAAGACCATCTGTTAATCGTGATTCGCAAAGCCTTGGAGCGGGATGCGCTGCGACGCCAGGTCGCCTATCTCCGGTCTGAAGTCGACGGCCGTTACGCCTCCATCGTCGGCAACAGCCCATCCGTCAAGTCTGTCGTGGAAGCGGCACAACGGGCCGCCAAATCCGATGCAAGCGTATTACTCCTCGGCGAAAGCGGGACCGGCAAGGAACTCTTCGCTCGGTCGATCCATCAGTGGAGCCATCGTGGTGCCATGCCGCTCATCGTCATCAACTGCGTCGCCTTGACAGAGACGTTACTGGAGAATGAACTATTCGGACACGAGCGAGGAGCCTTCACCGGGGCCGACCGACAGCAGAAGGGCAAGCTGGAAATGGCCGACGGGGGAACTGTCTTCCTTGACGAGATCGGAGACATGTCCCTTCCGTTGCAAGCGAAACTGTTACGTGTCCTGCAAGACCGGGAGTTTCAGCGTGTCGGCGGGTCCAAGACCGTCTCGGTGAATATTCGCATCATTGCGGCCACGAACAAGGACCTTCGGCAGGCCGTGCGAGCAGGCCAGTTCCGCGAAGATCTCTATTTTCGACTCAACGTCGTGACCTTCACGCTGCCGCCGCTTCGCGAACGATCAGGGGATGTCCCAGCTCTGGCCCAGTTCTTTTTGGATCGGCATACGAGAGATGCAAAACGACCAGGCATGGCGCTGAGTATGGCGGCAATCGAGGCCTTGACCGGCTATCCCTGGCCGGGGAATATTCGGGAATTGGATAATGTGATCGCGCGCGCCGTCGTCTTGAGCCCGAAAGACACCATTGAACCGGAGATGTTGGCGCTCCTGGCAGATGACACTGGCCCCTGTCGAGACGAAGACCCTTTTCTCCCGTACCTGAACCTGCCCTACCATGAATCGATGGAACACCACAGCCGCTACATCATCGCGCGCGCGATGGAACTGGCCGAAGGCAATCAGACAAAAGCCGCCGAATCGCTCAAGCTTCAGCGAACCTATCTGGCTCGGTTACTCAAACAGCAAAAATAGGCGAGACAAGGTGACTGGTCGACGGAGGGTTGCGACTGGGGTAAGACGGTCTAGGTGAGCGGCACGCGCGATTCGGCAGATTGACGAGCTTCCAAACGAATCCGTCCCGCTCGGACATCCCGTTCCGCCTGCGCGTAGCGCTCGGCCGTGCCGATATCCGACCAATAGCCCAGCAGATCATACCCGAGCACCGGCTCTCCTCGCTCGATAGCCTTCACATAAGGATCGATGATCGAAGAGGCCACTCCTTTCGGCACCTGCCGGAGCAACCGAGGGTGCAAGATGTGAATCCCGGCGAACATGCGCGACATCGTGGGAACGGAATCCGCAAGCCCTTTCCCGGTGATACGCAGGATCTTCCTCTCCTTCTCTTCCACCTCAACTAGCCCCCAGCTGACCGCGTCCGAATCTTCCCGAAGCACCAACGTTGCCGCCGCGTGGCTGGTGCGATGAAAATCACAGAGCGCCTCAAGGTCCAATTCCACCAGCGTATCCCCATTGAGAATCAACACGGGCTCTCCCGCAAAATGAGGCTCCGCTTGTTTGATTCCACCGCCGGTGCCCAGAATGACCGGCTCATGCGAATAGATGATCCGCATCCCAAATTTCGAACCCGTGCCCAAGGCCTGCTCGATCATCGGCCCCAGATGATGCAGGTTGATCAGGACTTGACGGAATCCATGCCGCCTCAGCAACAGGAGGTTCCAGACGATGAGCGGCACCCCGCCGACCGGCAGCAACGGCTTAGGAATGGTGTACGTCAGCGGTCTCAGGCGAGTGCCAAGACCAGCCGCAAGAATCATGGCCTTCACACGATCAGTCCTCTACTGCAATTCAGGCACATACGGTGTGAGATGCCTCCGGAGTGTATCCAGCTCCGGATGTTTTTCAAGATTGCGTTTGACGTAGCTCAAGACGCGAGGAATATCAGCTAAGAATTTTGAGTTGCCTTTGACCCGATCAATATAGACAAACCGGCCGGCCGCCTTCAGATTGCGTTGAATACTCGTCAGATCAAATAGCCGTCGAAACGCGGCACGATTGGTCCAGACGAAGCGCTGTTCGGCCAGCTGATCGAGGTAGTACCCCACCAAATCGTCAACGAGAGCTTCGTCAAGTCGAATGTAGGCATCCCGTAAGAGTGAGGCCAGATCGTAGGTTGCCGGTCCCATCAACGCATCCTGAAAGTCAATCACGCCGAGCCGCAACCCGTCGACCATCAAATTGCGAGAGTGATAATCGCGATGCGTAAAGACGCGTGGCTGCCCGGCGAGGAGTTCCGCGATTCCTTCGAACTCCCGTCTGATTGCCGTGGCGTCCCCATCAGGTAACGGGTTGCCGCGACGCGCCACAATTCCATACTCAAGAAAATGATCGAACTCCCACATCAGCAACGGCACATCGAAACTGCGGTGAAACGCCAGGCACCCAGGATCCGCCGGCGTCGTGGCGTTGATCTGCATCTGTACCAAGACATTGATGGCCTGCTTATACCGTGACTCCAAGCTTGGCGCATCCGCCTGGCTAACAGCCTCCGCCAAGGTCACATCTCCGAAATCTTCCAGATAGAGCAGCCCCGCGGATTGATCATAGTAGTGGAGTGCAGGCACCGGCACATTCGCTTTGGCCAGATGCGACATGATGTTGATGAACGGCAGTTCAGCGATCTGATGAATCCCCCCACTGACCGCCTCTTCAGATTGCTTGAAGCCTTCCGGCTCAGCGAGCTGCATCACGATCACAGCATGTGGTGGCCCGCCGGCAACGGTGGCTCGATAGTAGCGCCGATTGGAGGCATCGCCTGCCAATGGCGTCAGCGCCTTCAAGACGAGGCCGGGAGAAAGACGAGTCTCGACGGCCTGAGCGATGAGCGTTTGATCGGGAGGAGACAACGGAGTCTTGAAAGGAGTGGTGTTCGCCGACAACATATTCAGCAAATTATAGCGAGCATCCCACGACTTGTCACGAAGACCACGTAATCGATCGGCCCTACGGCAACGCTTCTGGAATCGAGCGCACAGGCCTGAGACTCAACACCCGATGCATGGCGGTCACTCCGACCGCGGCTCCGACCGTATCTGCCAGCCAATCGAGCCAACTCGAATTTCGAAACGGAACGAAAGCTTGGTGAACCTCGTCGCTCACCCCGTACAACGAGGCCAGAAGGATGGCTGCCGGAATCGCTTGTTGTCTCCACGCATCATGTCCACTTCCACCAATAGCCCGATAGCACAACGCACCTAATACCGCGTATTCGACGGCATGCAATACCTTATCACTGAAATAAGTGACGAACGGCATATGGGTTTCAGGATGAGACTGCGAGGATAAATAAAAAATGAGCCCGGCATAGCCGCACACCGGCCCCCAGTACCGAAGAAAGGTCACCATCTCAACTCCTCATGCGATATTCCATCACAAATCCGCCTGCGGATTGCATGCTCATACCCCCTATGACATACTCGCTAAGATGAAGGGGAATCGGCATCAATGAAGCATGTCCACGTGTGTTTTCTGTGGCATATGCACCAGCCCTATTACACCGATCCGGTGGCCGGATCGGCCAGTATGCCATGGGTGCGCCTGCATGCGACCAAGGCCTATTACGATATGGCCTATCTGTTGGAGAAATTCCCCGGTGTAAGCGCCACGTTCAATTTTACGCCGTCCCTCCTCTTGCAGTTACAGGAGATCGGTAGCGGGAAAATCCTCGATCTGTTTCTCGAACATGCACAACGCCCAGCGGCCAATCTGACCCTTGAAGAAAAGGCCTTTCTGGTCCGTCATTTCTTTTCGGCCAACTGGGCGACAATGGTGCGCCCCTATCCACGATACCATGAGTTGCTGGTGAAACGCGGACTGGATGTCCCGGGGCATGATCTCCACCGCGTCGCCCGTCAATTCTCCACACAAGAGCTGCTAGACCTCCAAGTCTGGCACAACCTCGCCTGGTTCGGATATGGCACCGTTCAACAATATCCTCGTCTGGCTGCGCTGCGCCAGAAAAATCGCAGCTTCACCGAGGAGGACAAGCAGGAAGTATTGGAGTTGCAGCGGATGGCCGTGCAAGACATCCTTCCGCTGTACCGGCGACTCATGGAGCGGGAGCAAGTCGAACTGACGACGACTCCCTTCTACCATCCGATTCTGCCTCTGGTGATCGACACCGAGATCAACCGAAGAGCCAGACCGGATCTTCCCTTGCCTGCTCGTTTCCATGCTCCGGAGGACGCGGCGGCACAACTTCAACAAGCCGTCGAATTTCATCAGTCCACATTCGGGCGGGCTCCAACCGGCTTGTGGCCATCAGAGGGATCAGTGTGTCCCGAGATGCTTCCGCTGATCCATCAGACCGGCCTTCGCTGGTTTGCCACGGACGAGGGCATCCTCGCACGCTCCCTGGGACTGTGCGGCCGCCCATGGCATCGGCAGTCCGCGCTCTATCAACCCTATCGCATCGGTGAACCCGAACATGCGTTGACCGTACTGTTCCGCGACCGCGAGATCTCAGACGCATTCGGATTCGTCTACCACAAGACAACGCCCGAATCCGCCGCTGAGGATGTCCTGCGGCGTCTGCGGGGCATTGTCCACGATGCACCGCAAGAGAAGATCGTCATACCTATCATCCTGGACGGTGAAAATCCGTGGGAACACTATCACGACGGCGGGGAGCAGTTCCTGTCTCTCCTGTACGAAGCCTTCACCAACCACGAACTGGATCACGACGGACAGGTCCTGGTCCAGGCCTCCACCATGTCGGATGCGATGACTGCCGTGCAACCCACACAACAGCTCCCCTGCCTCCATTCAGGATCTTGGATCAATTCCGACTACAAGATCTGGATCGGGCACTACGAAGACAATCGCGGGTGGGATCTCCTCGGTCACACTCGTACACAACTGGTGAATCTCGCACAGAGTCTTCCGCCTGACCGTGCACAAGCGGCATGGCAAGAACTCTACGCCGCCGAAGGGAGCGACTGGTTCTGGTGGTACGGCGATGATTTCGATACCGATTTCAAGCCTGAATTCGACCGCCTCTTCCGCACCCATCTTCGGAATGTCTGGACGCATATGGGCATCCCGCCCCCCGATCAACTGAATACTCCGATCTGTACGAGGGCCATCGCCTCAGAATCCGATTCAGTCCAACAGCCGCTCGTCCTGTTGAATCCCACAATCGACGGCATCGTGACCGACTTTTTCGAATGGCGTGGCGCCGGAAACATCAACACCCAGCCCCCGCTTGGAGCCATGTGGAAAGCTGATGGACTCTTCACTGCGATCCAATTCGGTTGGACCTCAAATCAGCTGGTGATGAGATTCGACCCAGACGAAGCGAGTACGACACGACAGGGCCTCGACGTTGATATCCGGTTGCAAGGGCCTCAATGTACTTTTCGGCTGACATTTGCGCTTACCTCGCCAGGCCCGGAGGCTTTTCTCTTGGCTCGCCAAACCCAGGCAGATGCCTGGCAAGAGATCGGCTCCTATCGGTCAATCAAGGCCCACACCATTCTGGAGTTGGCCGTCCCTTGGAAAGAGCTGTGCCTGGAACAAGGGAATACGCTCCAGATGTCGATCATCGTGCGAGAACACGGCCTCGAAGTCGCTCGCTATCCTGGCCATCATCCGGCCGTCCTGACCGTACCTGGGCCGGAATTTGAGGCCGAACTGTGGAGAGTGTGATCATCGTAAGGGGTTGCTATTGTAGGAGGAGAAGAGATGCCAGATCTAAGACGTGACCCCGTTGTGGGCCGCTGGGTGATTATTTCCACTGAGCGCAGGGGGCGTCCACATGACTTTATCAACCTCCAACCGGCCCGACCGATTTCGACGACCCTCTGTCCGTTTTGCCCGGGACAGGAACGGCTCACGCCTAAAGAAATCATGGCCTATCGGCCGCAGCCGAGCGGAC
>JAOUHD010000141.1 GCA_029865345.1 Nitrospira sp. | reverse complement strand
ATCCAGCCACCACGAAGGAGAGGGGAAATCTCCGTCAGTACCTCTGTCACATCCGATATCGTCAACATGAGGAGTCCATCCCATCGTCGGCCTGTCGGCTCACTGCGCCTCGATTTTGTCTCGTGAGAACAATCTGGTCACATGCTGTGTGCTCTTCTTCCGTCCGCACTGTACGATCTGCCATAAAAACCCGCAAGAGTGGCAGTAAGGTTTCTGGCATCATCACAAACCGCTCGGCTATTCTCTCGACCTCCCCAGGCGGCGTAGAGGCCAGAAGAAGCGGCTGGGCTGCACCGACACTGCAGCGTGGCATCGCTGTCTGATCTCTCGCTTGCGCTCACTCTCGCGCTACGCTAGAGTTCCTCCAGCATCTCAATGGATACTCATTCCACCATGCTCCTTCTCGACTCGCAGCGGCTTGCGCAATTACGGGATGAATTTCGTCTCTCGATGCGACGGTTGTTTGTCGATCTGTGCCAAGAAGTGCATGCCCACCACGCTGATCTGGCCAGAGAATTAGGGCTTCCAACCGGTTTCTTTGATCGTCTCCACTCCAGCCTCCAGCCGAAGGCCTATTCTAACTGGAAAGTGGTCGGATGGATCGAGACGCTGAATGACCTCGTGTATCTCTTGGATGTGCTCTGTCAGCTACAGAGTGAACAGGATCGGCCAGAGTTTGCAGCACAATTGTTGAATGAGTGTCAGGAGAAGTTCTTTGAGCATGGCTACCTGAATGATCTTTTTCCCACGGGCCAACCTCAAGCGCGTGGATTGGAGAAGCGCCTGTTCGCGCTGTGCCAGAGATTGGCGCAGGAATTGACCCGGGAGGCCCTCTGGCTCGATCCGGCTGTGGCGGTGAAGTGGCTCCGTCAGCGGAAGATGAAGCGGTGGGATGTGTCAGGAATGCTCTCTGACAATTTCGAGCGCAGCGAAATTGCTGGAACCGTCTCTGTTGATATCTTAGGCGCCTGGTGCCAGGCGCCTAGAGAAGTGCCACCAGTGTTACGCCAATCGGAAGGACATGTCTTGTTTCGAGTGGAGCCAACCGGCATCACGTTGAAGGCCGGTAAGGTTGTGTCACCAATCTGGTCGGATGGGGAAGGAGTAGGACGCTGGCGGTGGGCGTACCATCCACCAGTCGTTGCACCCCATGGCGGCGACGATTCCATCACCGTTGGGCCGACTCTTGTCTATGGGAAGAATCGCCAGCCAAGAACAGTGAAGCCGACCGATCGACGACAGGTCGAACGGATCACCTGTGCGTGGCAGACCATCCAGTTGGCTTGGCCGGAGGGACATGCGCTCCTAGCCTTACTCACTTCTCGCATTATTCCGCTTCAAGCCAAGGGCGTTGTCAGTTTTAGTTATCGGCATCGCCCGGGGCTGTCGTTCATCAACTGTTTTGATCGTGGCAACCTGGATCTGATTGACGATCTGATCCATGAGAACAGCCATCACCATTTGAATCTTCTGTTGCGAAAGCATGTCATGTACCGTGGGGACCATAACCAGCAGATCTTCTACTCGCCATGGCGACGGAGCCTCCGACCGTTGCGCGGGATTCTTCACGCCACGTTCACGTTCACCATGGGGGCGCTCTTATTCCAGCGGCTTTCGTCCTGGGCTTCGGATCGAGGCGGGGCGGCGAGATGGAAGCAGGCCGGTCTAACACGGCGAGACTTGCAACGGGCTCGATTTCGCTGTCTGGAAGAAGTCGCCTCTGTCCGGTACTCGCTCCACGATCTCCACTATGCTGATCACCATCTGGGGTGGCTGACTGGTTCAGGTCGGCGCTTGGTCGGGCAGCTCACCGAAGCAATTGAGCATGTTGAGCGTGAGAGTGAGCGATTTAGGCGCGAAGTGTCTCGTTCGGCGTTTAGCTCGGCCCTGCGGAAGCACAGTAAGGAGCTCCAACTAGCCCGCCAAACCTATGGGCCGATGCGGTTGAGTCGAGCCTAATCCGTCTTGATTTTATCTTCTGTTCTTCCACTGAAAAAGAGACGCAGATAACGGCGCCATCCCACATTGGCGAGAGGACGTTCCGGATCATCCTATCAATCAGCGTCCACCTGCGGAACCTATGCCTGGAGAGTTGAGCGACGCCTGACGATCGAACATTCTATATTCCTTGACGATCGGTCTGTACGATGTAGACTCGACGGTAAGAGGTGAGGACTATGCGCCAATTCAAAGTTACGCATGATGCGAAAGCTGTTCTCGTGGTGTGGTGGTGTCTCGTGACGATTGGTTTGGGTCTGATGGCCGTGGATGAAACCGCTGCCCTTGAGAACGCAAAAACCATCAAAGTCGAGAAGCTGCTGACGTTGATTCGAGTCTCGGAGCTCGAGGCGGAATATGACGCTTTGACCCAGAAATATGTGAGCGAATATGAGCAACAAATAAGAAAGTCTATCGGGAGCACCTATTCCAATCTGACAGGTGAAAAAAAGAAGGAAATCGAACGGCTTCTCGACGCATTCTTGCAGGACATCAGAAAATCAATCGGGCAGGTTGAGTCCCTCCACGACCATTTAAAGCAAGCCTATTCCAGGAGTTTCGGTGAAGACGAACTGGATCGCCTCATAGCGCACTATTCCTCTCCTGTCGGTGAAAAAGATGCAGGCATGAAGAAGAGTGCAGCCATCGAATACAACAAGATGTGGACGGAGCAATTCATGAATCAATACAAGGCCCGAGTGGAGAAGCTGTTTCAGGTCGTCGCCGTGGTTGCAAAAGGCAAGGGAAAGCAGGGAGCGTAGCGGCCACGCTTGAGCCCATCGAGTTTCATCCCATTACGGTTCCACCGTCACATCCACAAACGCCGGCAAACTGTCTGCACCCCTCCTATCTGTCACGCGTAATTTAAATCGATACGTTCGTGGCTCCGAAACAGCCGGTGCCAGGAAGGAGGCTTCGGAATTGTTGGCGTCGAGCAGCGAGACTTTGCTACCGCGCACTTGGTCCCAGCTGTAGTAGAGTGTGTCGCCTTCTGGATCACGGCTTTTGAGTCCACTCAGTTTCACTCTGGATCCTGCCTTGACGGACTTGTTCGCTCCGGCATCGGCAACCGGTGGTTCGTTCGGCTCTTCGTTCACATTCACGTCTACATCAAGTATGGCTTGTTTGCCACAATTGGTGACGGTGATGGTGGCTTTGCCGTTGCCGACGATCTGTAAAAGGCCCCCCGGCAGGACTTTAATGACTTTTGGACTTGAAGACTCATAGTTCGTCCCACTGGCTGGTGTGCTGATGCGCCGGGTGATGCCATCGGTAAAGTCGGCGACGACGGGAAGCTCAAAGACCTTGCCCAGTGAATCGACATGGCCAAAGGCGGATGATTGTCCAGCCCGGCCCAGTTGCAAAGGCTTCTCCGTCTCGAAATCGATTGTGGTGAGAGCTGCAGAGGGTTCCACCGTCACGATCACTTCATCGAAGACAGATCTGGGCCCTAATCGTCCACGAGAGATTTCGGCCACCGCCAGAAGACGCATCGGTCCAATGCGATCTTGCGGAACTTTGAGTGGGCCGCCAAAGGTTGGGTCCGACCCAGCAAGTCCCATCATCGCGACGGGAGCTACAATCGATCCGCTGGCCATCGAATCATCCTGCTCGACCAGCGTATCGTCCTGCTCCCCGTACCAATAGTAGCGGACCTTGACGATACCGGTGTCCTTCCCAGGATCCACGTGCGCGATCACGGTGCTTCCTGCAGTTAGTGTGGACCCTGCTGCCGGGGTGTTGATGGTGAAGGCAAACGACTGCTCAGTCGACAGACTGAGGACAAGCGCGAAAGCTAGAAAAGACGCCAGTAGGGACGAGAAGGGGCAGTTGTCACACGTAACCCTGTCCATCTTGAACGTGCTCCTGCTCGCGTTCACCTGGTCAGGTGATAGGGAACGTCGATAAGAATCACTCGATCTTTGAAGAGCAGTGCCGCTTTCAGCATCAGAGCCCGCTGATTGTGCAAGATGTTCTGCCACCATCTCGCCGGAAGAATTTCCGGGATGACGACGGTAATCCAGGCATCCGGGTCCTTCTCGAGCACTTCTTCAACGTAGTCCAATAATGATCCCAGGACTGAGCGGTAGGGCGAGGAGAGGGCAATCAAATTGACGCCACCTCCCCATTGAGCCCACTGGATTTTGACTTTGGCACTTTCTGCTGGGTCGACGTCAACGAACACGGCGCGAATTTCACCAGGCCGGCTTCTCGCATAGTCCAACCCACGGATGACAGCGCGATTCAAGCCGCTGACCGGAATGATCACGATATTGCGCCGAGGCAAGGGAGGGCGTTCACCTCGACGGTCCAGTGCGATCTGTTCAGAGACGGCCTTATAGTGCGAGCGAATCCCCTGGAACATGAGGAGGAGGACTGTGATGAGCAGGAAAACAATCCAGGCACCCTGCATGAACTTGGTGCTGGCGATGATAACCGTTGCGATGCCGGTGGTTACGGCGCCGACCCCATTGACAATCAATTTTGTCTGCCAATGGGTCCCTTTCTTGACGAGCCATTGTTTCACCATGCCGGCTTGAGAGAGCGTAAACGACAGGAACACGCCGATGGCATACAACGGAATCAGTGAGTGCGTATCTCCTTCGAAGACGACGAGTAAGAGGCAGGCGAAGAACCCTAGGATGATGATGCCGTTCGAAAAAACCAGGCGATCGCCGAATGTGGCCATCTGATGGGGCATGAATCCATCGCGGGCCAGGATCGATGCCAGGTGCGGAAATCCAGCGAAAGCGCTGTTGGCTGCCAGTACCAACAAGGCCATGGTGCCGACCTGTATGGCGTAGTAGATGGGGCCGGTGCCGAACGTCAAGCGAGCCAGCTGGGAAACGACGGTTTCATCCACCTTGGTCAGGATGCCATAGTGAAAGGCCATCCAGCTAATGCCCATGAACAGCGAAGCCAGGATGGTCGACATCCAGATCATGGTGGTTGCGGCATTTTTGGACTCTGGTGGGCGAAAGGCTTTGACCCCGTTTGAAATGACCTCCATGCCGGTGACTGCAGAGCAGCCCGCCGCAAAGGCGCGGAGCACTAAGAACAGCGTAAGTGTTTCTGCCTCGACGGGGCTTGTCGTGAGAGGGGGGGCTCCAGAGTTGGATAAAGATCGAACTGTTCCCACGACGACAAGAATACCCAGTGCTCCGATGGCGAAATAGGTTGGAATGGCGAAAAACTTCCCAGATTCTCGAACTCCACGGAGATTCATGACGATCATGAACAGAATAGCAACTAGTCCCAGGGCTTCTCGGTGGATAAACAGACTTGGGATCGCTGAAGTAAGAGCGGCGATACCGGCCGCAACGCTGACGGCCACCGTTAAGACGTAGTCGATCATCAGTGCCGCAGCCGCCACCAGAGCCGGTCGATCACCGAGGTTGGCTCGTGCGACGACATAGGCACCGCCTCCTTCCGGATACTCGTAGATGATCTGGCGATAGGAGATGGTCAGGACCAACACGAGGAACAGAATCGCTAGACTGACGGGGATTGACCAGGTGACTGCAGCAGCACCGGCGAGTATGAGCACCAGCAAAATCTCCTCCGTTGCATAGGCGACGGAGGAAATCGCGTTCGATGAGAAGATGGCAAGGGCGATCGTTTTAGAAAGCCGTTCATGCCTTGCTTGGGCGGTCTTGAGCGGATCGCCGACGAGCCAACGTTTCAGAATCATGGCGTGATTATCGCACAAACTTCCTAGAGGGTGAATGTTCAGATGCTCTCGACGATAGGTCGAAAGACTCATGACCGAAGTAATTATATCTGTGATGACCACGCCAACGCTTCCGAAATCGTTCCTCTGTCGGGAAATGCCCTACGAGACAAGAAATGAAGCGGTTTGGCTAAGGCAGCCAGCGTGGCGACTGCGTGTATTGGAACAGAACAATAGGTACCGGCTATCCCCTCTTCATGCACTAATGCTGCTCGTCTGTAAAAAGAAATATAGTGCTATAGAATCACTGCGTTACAGAGCAGGCTCCATTCTGAAGCATTGACAGCAATAGTGGGGACTTGTAGGGTGATGCTATGACGTTCAACGCAACGTCGACTGTCCCATCTCTCGCGCTCCCATCCTTCCCGCGCGTCTGATTCCCCAGTCTCCGCAGCTTCTTCGACATAGTGAGTTTCATTGGGTCAGGCGGTGCAAGATGCGAATGCCGCATTCCACAGACTTCGTGTCTTCTGTGCCCATTTAGTGGGTATGTGATGTCGCGGGTCACATGCGCTCCATCGCGTGGGTCTGCCCTGGGGTGTCCGAGCAGAGACCCCTAACACATATGAGGAGGTTGTCACCATGAGGATTCCAACGATCACAAAATCTGGAGTTGTCGTCTCAACCGTGGTGCTGTTTGCCGCATTGTCGATACGGTCGACGCAACCTGTTCAAGCGGCAAATCTGCTTGTGGAAAGAGCTGTGGAGTCCGCTCCGTTGGCAGAGCGTGGCGTCATGGCCTCGGGTGCTGTGGAGGATACGCTCAAGGCGTGCGTGGCCAGAATTCCTGCGCTCGCCAGTGCCGGACAACGCATGCTGGCTGAGCAAAGCTGTGCAGGTGAAGATGAAGTGAGGAAAACGCTGCGATCGGCACCGAAATTCTGAATGTTGATCGCGGGAGATTCATGATAGCCGATAGCCGCTTCATGGACCTGCTTGCGCTGAAGAGACTGAGGCGAAGAGTGGGTAGAAGTGAACGAGCAAACTCGAAGTGGCACTGAGAGCGAGGTGAGTCACTATGTATCAGATCTATAGCTTGGTTGGGATTATCGTACTGTTGTGGGGGATTACGATTTGGGCCTCGATCCCAGAGGAGCAGGAAGATAGACGGTATTGATTGCGCTGTCAGACTGTAGACGGGGTGCGCCACAATTCTGTGGATATGGAGAGCTATTCGACCATGGCAGGGCGGCGCACCTGTTGGGGGAAGATGAGGATATGCGGAGTATACGAGGAGAAATGATGGAGAAAGTTGTCGAATCGGTCAGACATAGGGCGACAAACCGATGGTCGTTCCTCAATGGTGTCCTGGGTGACAGGACAGTCGGTATGATGGAAGCCCTTGACGGGTTTGGTTACTTCACGACCGGATTGAGTTTCCTGGCGATCAGCATCGTGCTGTTTGTCCGTGCCTGGTACGTATTCGTGATGGAGGTGGGATCAGCCGCGGTTCCCGCAGTCCTTGGGTTGGCACATGATCTCTTATTGGTCATCATTCTGTTGGAGCTGTTCAGGACCACCATTAATTTCCTCAAGACCAAAGTGATTACCCTGGAACCGTTCTTATATATCTGCGTGATTGCCTCAACAAGACGCATCCTGACAACCGGAGCTCAAATTTCATATATGGACGAACTGACTGATCAGGTGTTTAACCGGTATCTCATGGATCTTGGGGCGAATGCGCTCGTCGTGGTGGCATTGATTATCGGGATATATCTGTCGCGTCGGGCCTCTCCGCCGGCCATGAGTGAAGAAACTGAGATGGGTCAGAGTTCTGCTCGCAAGGGCGATGAAGTGGAGTCGTACATGCGGGAGATCAACGGACAGCTCGTCAGATTCAAGAGAGAGTGCGCATGAGGCTGAATGAGAGATTGGCAAGGCGGTATCGTGGATTCAAGGCTTGGATCAAGCTGATCACCTTCTATGAGCTTGCTGTGGGGATGAAGTCGACGATGAGCCATCTCATTCACTACAAGCCGATCACGCTGCAGTATCCACATGAAAAGCGGATTCTGCCTGACAATTATCGCGGTATGTTGGCCTTGCTACGGTATGACGATGGAACCGAGAAGTGCGTCGGGTGCGATCTCTGCGAGGCCGCCTGTCCCTCTCGCGTCATTGCCGTGGTGAGCGCTGAAGTGCCGGAGGAGCCGACGAAGCGATACGCGCGAGAGTATTGGATGGATATGACGCGCTGTTTGTTTTGCGGACTATGTGTGCAAGCCTGTCCGGTCGATGCCCTTGCGATGACGAAAGAATACGAGTGGGCGGTGTACGACAAGCGGGACTTGCTTCTCAACAAACAGCAGTTGTTGGCGATCGGAGATCGCACGTTTCAGACACGCGAGAAACGGCTGGAGTTCCAACATCCGAATCTGGCGGTCTTCAATGTCGCCTCATCGAACCATCCAGCCAAGGCGTGCTAGTTGCCTGAAAGGAGGCCTGACATGATCAGGCCGTGGGACTTCATGGTGGAGGTATGGTGGTATTGTCTCCCTCGAACCACAGCTGATTCCGTGTATGCGTGTCTGATCTGGAATGCGACATT
>JAOUHD010000013.1 GCA_029865345.1 Nitrospira sp. | reverse complement strand
TATCCCATCATCGACGGTGGTGCAATGAGTGCCAGCCCATCGACTATGTATCACGGTTCTTATGCGGATCGGCATAAGACCCTCCTTCTGATAGCAGTCGCTCGTGGACGTCGGCTAAGGGTCGAGGACTGCCATCGGCCACCTTGAGACGTTCGCATGCCCTTCAAACACGTTCCGCAAAGCGGACCACCACGCGCTGCGAAGAGGAGTGCTGGCTTACTCCGTTCCACATCCGTGAGTGATGGTGTGGCCTCTTGTTCTCGGTGGCGATCCGTGCCCAAAACCCCTGGCCAGCCGCCTCGGCACACCTTGACGGCCAAGAGGACAGATAGAGCCCGCTCCGGTCCGGCTGCTCGTGATAAAAATGACGAACTGTCACTGTGGTACCATCCCCGTTGTTGAAGGGGATGCCCGCCTCAATGGGATGGTGATGGTGCGTGATGTCTTACTGTCGCTTTCAAGGTCGCGGGGCATGCGCTTTCTTCGGTTCAACAACACATGCTCATGGGGGTACGACGATGAGAATACTTTTCTCAGTCCTCTTGATTCTGGTCTTGGTCCAGACGACCGTCTCAGTGCGTGCAGAACCACAAGATTTCACAGTGACAGCGGTGATGAAAGGTTCAACGACGATCAGTGGCCAGAAGATCGAATATCCCAAAACCGACAAGGCGGAAATGGCCTCGGTCCTGGTCGAAATCCAACCGGGGAAGGAGAACGGTCGCCACATGCATGCCGTGCCCACCTACGTTCACGTCCTTGAGGGAACCATGACGGTGGAATTTGAGGATGGCGCTCGACAGACATTTAAGGCTGGGAGTGGGTTTCTGGAGGTTGTGAACACCGTGCATAGCGCAAAGAATTTAGGCGAGGTCCCGTTGAGATTATTGGTTGTCTTCGTCGGTGAAGAGGGAAAGCCAAATCTTATCCGCCCAGAACAACATCAGGCATCAGATGCGACACAATGATTCAAAACAGATGTTTCTGAACCATGTTTTGACCGCTTCCAAGGCTGAGTAAGTCGTGAGGTCGGCTCGCGAATGAGTCGGAGGTCTTTCCTACATCCCCAATTCAGCATAGGCCGTAACATGGTCGAAGTCCTCTCGGTATACAGGTCTGGTTGATTGTCAGGGGCAGGAGAATGCACGCAGAGCTAAGACAAGCCAGCGACAGGGAGATGCGTGCAGCAGCAGAGCACTACTCTGGTCATAACCTCGACCTCCTACCATCAGAACGCAGACGTTGAACGGCCGCTTCTCAATTCGTGATCGACCGATATGAGTCGCGTGGAGGTGATTCTGACATACCTCAAGTCCCATTGATCCGTCCTGTGCGTAGCAGTCCCCTCACCCATTCGGTGTAGCTGTAAATTCAATCTCCTGGGCGATAGCGAAGGAACGTTCCGCTTATTAACATGTAGCAAACATAGAGGACGGTCCAAACACTCTTCTACGGAACATAGGAGGTTTCACACAAGGAGGTGTTCTATGAGTGATCTACACTTAAAGGACATAAAGGACGACTTAACGCATGAGCCACCATGGGTGTATCTGTATGCGGTGATTCTTATCGGGATCGTTGCATTTGCATTCTATTTCGGCGGTTTCATGGGATGAGCCGTTAGTAGCAAATTGCCGCCAGGACAGGAAGCGTGGCCGGAGCCGTGTCCAAACGGCTCCGGTACCGGTCTTTCCTTGTCAATTCACAAAGGACCGATGCCCTTCTCGCGGTAAAGTAAAGATGGACGACTTCGGACACACCATCTGCCTTGACAGCCGCCGCCATTGGTGGATTTGTATTCTCACGTCAGTCACACCCCACGAGCAGACTACGCCCAGAACGCGTCCCAAGCGTGGAGGTCGTAATAATGCTCCCGAGCGTCAATAACCAGGCCGTTTTTGAATTGGAAGACGATGCAGCAATCAACCTCCAGGCGCTTCCCGTTCCGTTCGGCGCTGTTGTGATGAACACCCACCACCACACCGTCGTCATCCTTGAGCACATGCAGCAACTTCGCCTTGAAAGTCCCGCCCGTCAGGCTCCCATACCGGCTGAATTGGGCGAAGACCGACTCGCGTCCCTTGTGGTCGCCGGCGATGGAGCTTTGGCCCGGCGTATGCCACACGGCATGCTCGTCAAACAGAGTTGTGAGTGTTTTCATGTCAGCCGCGTTGAAGGCCGCATAACCGCGCCGAATGATTTCTGCATTCTTTTCTGCTTGGTTCATATTGTTGTTCTCCTGGGTTCAGGGTGAAAGTTCAATACGTGTGAAGGTTTGGTCGGCATCATCAAGTGGGCGTGCAGCAACGCCTAACTATGTTTAGATCGATCCGCACAAGAACCGGATCTGCCAGCTTCTGTCTGTCTAATAAGCCGCTGCCGTTCGCGAACAATACGCCATAGCTGCTGCCGTTTCAATGAGTTGCGACTGGGCAACCATGTGTCACGGATTCTTATGCGGATCGGCATAAGCCCCCCCTTTATTTGAGCAGGCCCACATCCCTATCTCGCTGCACACGCCTGCCAGTCTCCCTGGGACGTGCCTGGATCGTACAAGACAGAACCGGCCTCTTATCGACGGAATAGGACTCGTTTTTCGTACGCACTGCATCGATTCTTGAGCGGACGCGGGAGCAGATGACGCAGCAACTCGCCGAGCAGGCAATGGAGCTACCACCTCCACCAAGGGAGGAAGTCATCTGAGCCGCTTGCTGGAGCGGCTCAGCAATGGTCAACGGGCAATCTGGAGAAGTGTCGCCGGTCGGCGCGACTCACCGCACTCACTAGAAGGGGGGTAGAGCCACTCCAAATGCGGGTTTGGATCTCGTGAAGATTAGGGCAGGATGGAAGTCTGACGCACTGGCTCATTGGTCACGATCCTGTTCTTATTCACTCGCACGGAAAGGAGGCGACGATGTTCACATTCGTGCAATCCCAAGAGGGTCATGGGCTTCACAATGGGTGCAAAGGTGCTCTCGCACTCGGCGCGTTGCTGTGGCTGACCCTGTCGCTGAGTGGCTGCTCCACGTCCCGCAAGGAATACGTTGTGGATTATACGCGCGGTAACGATCTGACCGCCCAGGGTTCACGCGAGCGGCCATGCCAGACTGAGGTTCACTGCCAGACGCTTGCTGAGCGTGACGGAATGCGCTCGTATTGGATGGTCTATCAGTGAGGGCGACAATGGCTTGATCGTTCAGGAGAATCGCTGATGGCCGCGCTATCCAGTGGCAGAAATGTGTTCTCTTCAGAGTTCTGTCGCACAAAGCGTGATGTAGTACCAGCCGCCCCTTTCAAGGAAGACTTCCATGGCCGCAATATCCGTCAGGGATGGGGCATTTTCTCACCAGGATATGATCCTCCAACGTGTGGGTGATGTCTCGCCTACACCCTCCGCTATCAGGACAGTCAAGAATTGTCGGCCGAACGGGAGTTCTCACTCGATCATGGAATATTGAGTCTGAGCGACTACTCCTCTTTCACCTTTCTCCCGGCGTAGTCTTTTTGCGCCGCTTCACGTATCGTACGTAGCGATGTTTCGCTTGAATCAGCACGATCTTCGTTTCCCCTCAGTTGATCGGGCATCGCCAGAAGGGCTTCTCGCCGTAGGAGGCGACCTCTGTCCGGAGCGGTTACTCGAGGCCTACCGTCACGGGATCTTCCCTTGGTACAACGATGACCAACCTATCTTGTGGTGGTCACCTGATCCTCGCGCCGTGTTGTTCCCCGACAAACTTCATGTCTCGCGCAGCCTCAAGAGGAGCCTTCGCTCACGCTTATTCTCCGTCACGCTCGATACCACCTTTCGGCATGTCATGGAACAGTGCGCGGGACCGCGCCCGCAGTATCCCGAGGGAGGCACTTGGATTACCGGTGACATGCTGAACGCCTATACCCGCTTGCACGAACTCGGCTATGCCCATTCGGTCGAGACATGGCAGGATGATCGCTTGGTCGGAGGACTGTATGGCGTGGCGATTGGAGGTGCCTTCTTTGCCGAATCGATGTTTACGCGAGTCGATGACGCATCCAAGGTGGCGTTTGTGAAGCTCGTCACGCAGCTTCAGGCCTGGAACTTTCGCCTCATCGATTGCCAACAGTTCTCTCCCCATGTCAGTCGGTTCGGCGCGGAAGAGATTCCACGATCAACCTTCATCACACATCTACACCAGGCACTCACCCTTCCCGACCGGCGGGGACGATGGGCATTCGAAACAGTGTGAGCGTCTGAAGTAACGAGCTGGCTCGCCTTCACGTACAAGAGCAACTGCATTTGACAGATTTTTCCCCCGTCGCTTATGATCTTGTCTTCATGTACGAGGAGGAGACCACATGAGCTTTGTCATCACACCGAAAGAATTGAAGTCGAGACTCGATAAAGGGGATAAACTGGTGCTGTTGGATGTGCGGGAGCCTTGGGAGAATCAGCTCGCCAAGCTGGACAACTCTCTCCTCATTCCACTTGGCACCTTACCCAATTCACTGTCCCAGTTGGACAAAAACACCGAAATTATCGCCTACTGCCATCACGGGATGCGAAGCGGAGATGCCACAGGCTTTCTCCTCCAGCAGGGATTCTCGAACGTGAAGAATTTGATCGGTGGCATCGATGCCTGGTCAATCCAGGTTGACGGGAGCGTCCCTCGATACTGATCGGATAAGCGCTTTAAGACAGTAGCAGTCGCGAGTCGGCAGGTTCGTCTGAGATCGAAACGGTCGGCACCTAATTCATCCTGCCCATCAGCCTGTAGACCGGCAGGCTAGCGGCTCTTCCCTTGGAAAAATTCCACCGTCTGCTTCAGTCCCTCGGCGAGGTCCACCTTGACCTCCCACCCAAGTTCTTGTTTGATCCGTGACGGGTCAACCACACTGCGAATCTGCTCGCCGGCTTTGGCTGGGCCATGCAATTCCTTGACGCTCGAAGCTGTCAGCCCGGCAAGCATCCGGAACAACTCATTGACGGATGTCTCAGCCCCGGTTCCGACGTTATACACTCCATGCGCATCCTGCCCCATGGCGACCAAGTTTGCTTCGGCCACGTCATCGACGAATACGAAATCACGTGTTTGACGGCCGTTTCCATGAATGATGGGCTGCTCGTTGTTCAACATCTTTTGAATGAAGATGGCAATGACTCCGGCTTCTCCATCGGGATCCTGCCTCGGCCCATAGACGTTGGCATACCGGAGGCTGACAACTGGAATCCCGCTCACCCGTTGGAAATAGGACAAGTAATGTTCGCCGCACAGTTTACTGATGCCATAGGGTGAGAGGGGGTTGGCTGCATGAGATTCAGTCGCCAGAAGCGTCTCCTGTTCACCATAGATCGCTCCACCGGATGAGGAAAACACAACCTTTCGGCACCCATACCGAACCGCTTGCTGCAACACGTTCATGGTACCCAAAACATTGACCTGCGCATCGAACACCGGATCGGCTATCGAACGAGGGACATTGATCTGAGCCGCAAGGTGGAGGACAATATTAGGCCGTTCATTGCGAAACACCCGTTCAAGACGCCAGCTGGTAATGTCAGTCTTGTAGAGACTCGCCGCACGATTGACATTCTTCCGCTTGCCGGTGGCCAGATTGTCGACGATGACAACTTGATGCCCCTCTTCAACGAGTCGGTCCACCACATGAGACCCGATAAACCCTGCACCGCCCGTGACGAGTACTTTCATTGGCCCTCCTGAATGAACGCTCAGCAATTACGACAGACTTTACATACCATGAAACGTGGTCTCGTACTCAAAGATTGCTAATATTTCCTGGTTGCCTTTTTTCCCTTTGATCGGAGACGCGACGGTCCCCATGGTCTTCAGCCCCTTGTCCGCCGCAAATTGGACGATTCTCTGAACAACCTCTGCTCGCTGTGCGTCATCACGCACGATGCCACCCCGACCAACTTGGCCCTTGCCGACTTCAAACTGCGGTTTGATCAAGGCAATGACGCGGGCTGGAGCACGGAGGAACGGCAGGATGGGTGGAAGCACCTTCGTCAATGAAATAAACGATACATCGATGACGACCAAATCAACCGGATCCGGGATGGCAGAAGGAGGGAGATAGCGAATGTTGGTCCGCTCATTCAGCACGACGCGTGGGTCTTGTCGGAGCCGCCAATCGAATTGCCCGTAGCCCACGTCAACCGCATAGACCTTTGCAGCCCCTCGTTTGAGCAAACAGTCGGTGAACCCTCCAGTCGAGCACCCCACGTCGAGACAAATCAATCCTTGCGGGGCGATCGAATAGGCGTCCAGCGCTGCCTCCAGTTTTTCGCCCCCTCGGCTGACGAACGGCTGGGTCTCGCCGATCATCTCGATGACCGCATCGACGGGAATCACTCTGGAGGGTTTGTCGACGATCGCTCCGTTACTTCGGACCTTTCCCGCAAGAATCATCCGGACCGCGGCGTCTCGACTCTGCACCAATCCCCGAGCCGCCA
This sequence comes from Nitrospira sp., assembly GCA_029865345.1. GTDB lineage: Bacteria > Nitrospirota > Nitrospiria > Nitrospirales > Nitrospiraceae > Nitrospira_D. The sequence continues at coordinate 28,561 of JAOUHD010000013.1, read as the reverse complement.
ACACCTGGTCACAACGATCCCTATCGCGTTGTCTGTTCATAGCCATGAGAATCGCAACGGGGGAAAGATGTGAAAAGGGATGATACGCAGAAGAACAACCTGTTATGAATCTTCAGCGGAACCCTGGACATCAATGTCATCGGAGGTGAAGGCGCGTAGTTGTTTTTTCCCATTCGTATCCTGGACGAGCACCTCGACTTTCCGTTCAGCGTCTTCCAATACCTTTAAGCAATTCCTCGACAGCCGAATGCCCTCCTCGAAAATCTTCAACGATTCATCCAGGGGCAGATCTCCATTCTCTAATTCACCCACAATGGCTTCCAATCTGGCCATCGCTTGTTCAAACTTCACCCCAGCCACAACCATTCTCCTTTCACGCCAACCCGCAGCCTATTATAACGAAGTCCCAGCCAGCTTTTAAACTGACGGATCCAACCTGACCTCCTCTACCGTACATCGGATCTGACCCCTGGCCAAACGTGCCAGGATCTCCTCTCCGACGGAAACCTGTCCGGCATCGCGAATGATCTGGCCACCAGGCATCGTCTCGAGAATCCCGTATCCCCGATCCAGAATCGCGAGCGGGCTCAGCCCTTTCAATCGACCCAGATACGCATGGGTGTGCTGGGTCTTCCGTTTGAGACTATGGTTCATGGCAGCGATTACACGCGATCGTAACTGTGGAACGATCAGCAAATCCTGACGCACGTGGAGCACCGGACTCTTCGATCGTAGCGCATGCGTCCATGTTTGCGCATTCACCATCGCTTGTTTAAGATGGGCGCGGACTGCTTCTCGCATGCCTGCCACCGCGCCATCCACCCGCTGAGCTTCTTTGAGAATTCTAAACCGGATGTTGCCCATATGGGCAAGCAGAAGATCAAGTCGCTGATGCTGTTCCAGGCATTGTGAGGTCATGGCTTGCTGACAGCGGGCAGTGAGCATGCCCAGCCGCTCAACGATCTCCGTTAACACCGGGGCAACCAGTTCGGCGGCAGCGGACGGAGTTGCAGCCCGTACGTCAGCCGCAAAGTCGGCCAGTGTCACATCCGTCTCATGCCCAACGGCAGATACAATGGGCACCCGTGACGCGGCGATGGCCCGCACGACGGTTTCTTCGTTGAAACTCCACAGATCTTCCGATGAGCCACCACCTCGCCCGACAATGATGACGTCGACAACTCCGAGCCGGTTCAATGCCTGAATGGCGGCTGCAATCTGTTCAGCCGATCCCGCCCCCTGCACCGGTACGGGCGCGATGATGATGCTCAAGATAGGACAGCGACGGTGCAACACAGTGATCAGATCTCGAACAGCCACCCCGGTCGGCGAGGTCACGATTCCGACCGTCCGAGGGAATGCGGGTAGCGATTGTTTGCCTTCCACATCGAAGAGTCCTTCGGCCTCCAGGCGACGCTTGAGTTGCTCAAACGCCAACTGGAGAGCGCCTCGCCCCTTGGGTTCAAGATGATCGAGTATGACCTGGTACTCTCCACGAGGCTCGTAGACGGAGAGTCGCCCTTTCGCAACGACTTGAAGCCCCTCCTCCAGGCCGAACCGCAACCGAACGGCCGCCGAACGGAAGATCACCGCCCGAATCTGACTCGTCTGGTCCTTGAGAGTACAGTAGAGATGCCCGGACCCTGGTGCGCGCAGGTTCGAAATTTCCCCTTCAAGCCACACCTCGGCAAAGTCCGTTTCGAGGGAAGCCCGAACCATGCCAGTCAGTTCCGAGACGGTGAGGACATGTCTCGATGTCAACTCGGACGCGAAAAGGGGCGGGCGAGAGTACGTAGTCGTGAGTCCTCTCCTTTGAAGCTCGCCAGCAGGCTGTTCACAAAGTCTGTCCAGCAAGGCCGCAGCAAGCGAAAGACCGACGCGTTCGCGGTTGGTACGTTGAGGCCTTGAGCGGTGCGAGAACGCCGCTGGCGGACTTTTTTCACAGCCTGCTAATCGATGCTGCGAATGCGTTCAAACGTGATCACCTTGCCCAGGCGGGGATCGAGCTCAAGCAGAACCGCACAAAATACGGACGGTCCTGATGCGACTTCAAACCGCCTCGGCATCGCGGTCAAAAACTTTTCGATCGCCAATTCCTTCTTGACTCCGATCACCGAATGGAGCGGTCCCGTCATGCCGATATCCGTGATGTACGCAGTGCCCTTCGGCAGGATTTGTTCATCGGCAGTCTGCACGTGCGTATGCGTTCCAACGACAGCGACCACCTCTCCATCAAGAAAATGCCCCATAGCCATCTTTTCAGACGTGGCTTCCGCATGCATCTCAACGATGATCGCGGACGTCTCGCGCTTCAACCGTGATAACTCACGTTTAGCCGTCTGAAACGGGCAATCGATCGTCGGCATATACACCCGGCCCATCAACTGTAAGATGGCCAGCCGCTCACCGCCTGCGGTCTCGAAGACGACACTCCCATTTCCAGGGACGCCCGCCGGATAATTCGCCGGCCGCAACAAGCGGGGCTCACGAGCAAAGTAATCGAGCGCCTCTTTCTTATCCCAGGCATGATTTCCTGTGGTGATCACCGAGATGCCGGTGTCGAACAATTCCTCGGCCAACTCCGGCGTCACCCCGAAGCCTCCTGCCAGATTTTCTCCATTGGCGATGACCGCATCGATATGATGCTGCGCGACCAGCCGAGGCACGGCCCGAGCGACAGCCCGGCGACCCGGCTCCCCCATGATGTCTCCGAGACAGAGGACTTTCATTTGGCGTATTCCACGTAGCGGCTTTCTCGAATGACAGTGACCTTGATCTGTCCCGGATAGGTCAACTCCTGCTCGATCTTCTTCGCCAATTCACGAGACAGTTCAAACGACTCGGCATCGGTGATGTCCTCTTGCCTCACAATGACGCGAATTTCACGGCCCGCTTGGATCGCGTAGGCTTTCTGCACGCCCTTATGCCCGGTCGCGAGCGATTCCAGCTTTTCCAACCGCTTCACGTAAGACTCCAGCGCTTCCCGCCGCGCACCCGGACGCGCCGCCGATAATGCCTCAGCCGCCGCCACCAACACGCTCTCCGGACAAATCGGCTCCACCTGCTCGTGATGCGCGGCGATCGCGTTGACGATCTTCGGAGATTCGCCGTACTTCTTCGCGATCTCGGCCCCAAGCATGGCATGCGGTCCCTCTTCTTCATGGCTGACCGCCTTGCCGATATCATGCAGCAAGGCGCCGCGCCGAGCCAGTCGGACATCGAGACCCAATTCCGACGCCATGATGCCACAAATGTACGACGCCTCGCGGGCATGATAGAGGTTATTTTGCCCGTAGCTCGTGCGATACTTGAGACGCCCCAAGACCTTGATCAACTCAGGATGAAAGTCCGAAAGCCCCAGTTCGAAAATAATTTTCTCTGCTTCTTCATACATTAGCTTGTCGATGTCGACCTTGACCTTTTCGACGATCTCCTCGATGCGCGTGGGATGGATGCGCCCGTCGTGCATCAGACGCTCCAGCGACACTTTGGCAATTTCGCGCCGCAACGGATCGAATCCAGAGATAATCACGGCTTCAGGAGTTTCGTCGATGATCAGATCAATGCCCGTCGCCGCTTCAAGCGCACGGATATTGCGCCCTTCCCGACCGATGATTCGACCTTTCATGGCATCGTTTGCAATGGGAACCACCGAGATCGTGGATTCCGCGACATAGTCACGAACGACGCGTTGAATCGAGCTAGTAATGATTTCCCGCGCCTCACGCTCGGCGTTCTCACGAGCCTCTTCGATCGTGCGCTTGGCAAGGCCTACAGCCTCGAGCTTCGCTTGCGATTCCATTTCGAGGATCAATTGTTTCTTGGCTTCATCGGCCGTCATCCCGGCGACTCGTTCTAGCGCGTCTCGATGTTCGCGTTCAACCTTGGCGCAGGCAGACTCTTTGACCGCCAGCCCCTCTTCTCTTTTCGCAAAATCTGCCTCGCGCTTGCGTGACTCGGTTTCTCTCTTTTCCAAGGCGGCAACTTTTCCGTCAAGTCCTCCCTCTCGTTGGATCAGACGCTTCTCCACCGTCGAGAGTTCAGCAAGTTTGGTTTTCTGCTCTTGCTCGAATTCGGACTTTGCCTTGAAGACCAGATCCTTGGCTTCAAACCTGGCTTCTTTGACAACATTCTCGGCCTCTCGTTGTGCGTTCTGCACAACCTGCTTAGCCAAGTCTTCTGCCTCAGCCTGCTTGGCGCCCGTCATCCGCCGTCGCAGGAAATCAAATAGTCCAGCACCAACCACAGCCCCGAAGATCACTGAAAGGATTATGTACACGACAGTTGATGTAGAAATGGGAGTCACCCCCTTCTTGAAAACAATCAGATCCAATTAGGCTCAACCTGATGCGGAGCCCCCGCCTCAGACTGAGCGGAATGAACGCGAACACGATGTAAGGTGAAGAGATGGAAGAGTCTTAGGAGACCGCGAGTCGTCCCGCCTGGAACCGCAAGAGATTGTCAGGATACGATGCCATACTCGGGAAGTTTCTCTCTCTGCCCTTCCTCAGGCGTCTATTTCCAGACATCAGCCATTGGAAAGAGTTAGCGATCGAAACAGGCATGGAGGGTAGATACTCGTTCCATCCGGCAGGTATTCGCCGGATCGCTTCAATTTCAGAAACTGGCCGCTGGGCGCCCACGTGACGCCGCCCGCGCACGACCCATACCATGAGCATCCACCGAATGAACACTTCGTATCCCATCAAATAAACGTTCTCTTGTGGTTTTCTTAGCACTCGTTTCCAGGCGATCAACAATCGGCGATATCACTCTTCCCTACTCATCCGCACACTCACCTATCTATACGTTAACAAAGGGACTCTTTGAAAGCAAGGCGAATCTCCGCTATCGAAAGAGCGATGTCGGCATCTGCTCATCGATCGATTCCATCAACGTCACCATCCGCCGTTCGACATCAGCTTCCCCTTGGACCCGCTTTTTCTCGGACTCAAACAGCTGATGAGCCAGGTTGATCGCCGTCAGCACCGCTAACTTCGATGGGGTCGTCGTCTTCATCCCTTCCGCCAGATGTTTCATATGATCGTCGACAAAATTGGCCAGCCGCCGGACATAGGCATCATCGCCATCTCCCGTGATCGCGTACCGTTGACCATAAATTTCAACATCAATGGTCTTAGTCAATGGCCACCTCCTTAGGATCTTCGACACCTTCAAGCAACTCCATCTCATTCATGACTTTTTCGATCCGCGCCTTGATATCTAGCCGTTCCTTTTCCCATTGGCGATTCGTATCATCCTGCGAAGTCAACCGCTGGCGAGCCGCCTTGAGCTCTTCCTCTAAGAGCGCATTCTTTCGCTTATATTCTTGGACAAGCTTCACCAGGTCACGAATTCTGGTTTCCAATGCATCAAGTCGATCCAACGACATAATCAGCCCCTCTTCGTTATTGCCCCTACGGATTGTGGCGCACTATAAAAACTTCACAAGATCTTGTCAAGAAACGGCTTTTTGGATCCCAGCCAGACGCAGATATTCCTTATAGCTCCGCAACACCCGTTTGACGTATTGCCTGGTCTCCTGATAATGGATCAGCTCGACAAATTCATCCTCACTCCGCCCCCGATAGGTTGCCGCCCAAGTTCCCACCACGATCGGGCCGGCATTGTATGCAGCGATCGTCTGCACGACATTGCCGGAAAACTGCGTAAACAGTTGCTCGACATACCGAGCCCCGATCCGGATATTTGTCTCTTGATCAAACAAATCTTCTCGGGAGAGGCTTGGAAGACGGTGCTGTTGAGCCACGGCATTGGCGGTGGCAGGCATGACCTGCATCAATCCGATCGCTCCGACGCGAGAGACGGCTCTCCGATCATATTGACTTTCTTCCCGAATGATGGCCGCAACAAGAAACGGATCAACCCCGTTCGCTCCCGACATTTTGATCGTAGGAATCAATCCCGTGGGATAGGCCACGCTCCACAATCCATCTGCGACCACTCCACCGGTTCGCTCTAACTTTTCACGGAATCGAGACCGCACCAGACGCAAGGCATGATGGTAGGCGCCGACCTCATTCAACATGATGGATAATGCCGCCAACACCTCGGAGTCACGGCTATATCGATCCGTCAACGCGCTGAGCTCTCTCGCGGCATCATGCTCAAGACCGAGCGTTCTGAGTTCTACCGCCCGCCGGTACGCCGGGTGGAGCTCAATCTGCATCCGGCTACTGGCTTGACTGTCCTGGACCGGAGCCTGCGTGACTTCAGCAGCAGATGGAGTGGACGAGACCGCGACGACTGAGCCTTCCTGTTTCGTCTGCCCTGGAACCGACAGGTCACTCTGTTCGTGCGCCACCTGGCAGTAGTAGGTGTGCGGAAACCGCTGACAGAGCAGCGCAAATATCTCCTTTGACTTCACACTTTCCACATGCCCGTAGGAACGTGCAATCCAATAGAGGGCTTGTGGCTCTAGATCGCTATCCTTCTGATCGACGATCTGCTGCCACACGCTGATCGCCTCCTGATAACGAGCCGTTCGGTAAAGCACCCACCCTTCCCGCCATTGTGCTTCAGTTCGTTGAGAAGCCGGTTCTCCCAACTTGGCCACCTGCCGATACCTCGCGATTGCCTCATCGAACCGTGCCTCATCTTCCAGCCAGATCCCGGCAAATAGATTGATCTGCCCTTTCTGCTCTGGAGTGACCGTTCGCTTCGGGAGTGTCCGGCAAAGATCCAAGAGTTTCCCCCCAAGTCCCTGCCTGAGATAGACCCTCGCCAGCCAGACAGTGGCCTCATCCGCGCGAGGCTCTCGCTCAGCCGTCAACGCATGAAAGGTCTCGCGTGCCTGGTCGTACAGCTTTAAACGAACTTGGGCGATGCCCAATTTCAGCCTGGCCTCCCCACGGTGAGAGGAGGTCGGATCTCGCGCCAGGAACTTTTTCAGCTCCTCGATGGCCTCTGCGTGGAGCGACTGCCCTAGAAAAGCCTGAGCGCGCTCATAATATGTGTCGGGCGCCGCAGTCCACGGTACCCCGCCAATATTGCCCCCAAGCAAAGTCTCGGCTTCCTTGGCCTCTTTCGTGTGCGGAAACTTCATCCACAGCTGTTTCAGCGTTTCTTGTCCTTCCGCCAATTTATTCTCTCGGAGCGAACAAGACGCCGACCGTAACCAAGCCTGAGCGACCTGAGGGTCCTTGTCATTGACATTGAGGGCCTTAGCGAACCAAGACACGGCCTCGGGACAGCTGGACGCCTGATACCACGCTTCCCCGGCACGGAGTGCGACCTGATTGAGAAGATTAGAATCGGGGACCGCTTGTGGCACCCCCTCAAACATACTGGCCGCCTCCTTCGCCTCCCCAAGACGCAGCAAGGCCTCTCCGATCCAGAATCGAATGTAATCGTCGAGCACGAGAAAATCCCGCTGGGCTGCCCGAAGGTATGGCAGACTGGCAGCGGGATTTCGATCGATCAATATCACACCGGACAGCAACCCGGCACGCTTGGCCCACTGCGTCCCGGGAAATCCTTCCATCACCTTTCGGAGACGTTCCAGCTTGAGCGCCACCACTTGATCTTTCGTCAACGCCTGACCGAGTCGCTCTTTCGGCCAGGCCGCCGCCACAAAACACTCCTCCGCTGTCGTACAGCCAGTGACCGCCGATTGTTCGGAGGCCTCAACCTGTGCCGCATACCCGTCGTATGAGAAAACCCCTCCGAGGGCGAGCATCAGGATGGACGCGACCACCGGACCGCAGCCATGGATAGAACGATACTTGGTAGAAATCTTCATCATGATGACCTGATGACACTCATCCGAGTTCATTATATACAGAGCTGTCGGCAATGAAAGAAGTTTCCGGACCCAATGATGGGCATGGCCGTATGCGGCATGACTTCCGCTATGGTAGGCTCCTAGCGTTGAGGATGATATGGCCGACTCCCCGATAATCGCTTCCGGTACCGTGACAACGCTCTTGGGTCTCACCGAACCCCAGATGGTCAGGTTTGTCCGCGCGCAAGACTGGCCGGACTATCGCGCACAGCAAATCTTGCGATGGCTCTATCAACGGCGCGCGCGGGCGCTCACCGACATGACAGATCTCCCCATGCATGATCGCATGGCGCTCTCTCCATCCACTAAGGTCGGGCGCTCGGCACAGACCACGATCTTATCCTCCCAGGACGGAACCCGCAAATTGCTCTTGATGCTCGACGATGGCCTGACGATCGAGGCCGTCCTGATTCCGGATGAGGATCGGCTGACGCTCTGCGTGTCAACTCAGGTCGGGTGCATGTTGGATTGTGGATTCTGCCTGACTGGGAGAATGGGACTGAAACGCAACCTCAAGCTTCATGAAATCATCGATCAGATCCTGACCGCGCAAGACCTGCTAAGCTCCGATGAACACATTACAAATCTCGTGTTCATGGGAATGGGAGAACCTCTGGCCAATGTGGAGAGTCTTAAGGCGGCCGTGACTGCGTTGACCAACAAACCGTGGGGTCTTGGGTGGTCGCGTAGACGCCTGACGGTGTCCACAGCGGGGTTGGCATCTCGCCTTCCGGAGGTCGCAGCGCTCGGCGTGAACCTCGCCATCTCGCTCAATGCCACCACTGAAGAACAGCGACGAGCGCTGATGCCTGCCGCCAGCGAGATCGCTTCACTGAAATCACTCCTGGCTGCCTGTCGCCGCTATCCGCTCGCCCCTCGCCAACGGCTGACCTTCGAATATGTGCTGCTCGCCGACGTCAACGATCATGCAGCTGATGCCCGCCGACTGATTCAATTGCTCAGAGCCATGCGATGCAAGGTCAACTTGATTCCGTTCAATGAATTTCCAGGCAGCCCTTTTCGTCGCCCGTCCGAACAGGCGGTTCTTCGTTTTCAATCCATCCTCCGCGATGCCGGCCTCGATGCATTTGTTCGAAAGAGCCGAGGACGGGACGTTCTCGGCGCCTGCGGACAACTTGGAGAGCTCCCCAGCAACCGACCCTCCCTTACCTTGACACCTATTGAAACTCGTTGCTAGCATGGCAATTTCTACCTCATCATGATCATGCAGACTATCCACTATCATTGGCGCATCCACCTCTTAACGGCGCTGCTTGTCTTCGGCTCGATCTCGGTCTCGCTCGGAGCAGAACCGAGTGAATACATCCTCTCGAACGGCATGAAAGTGCTGCTGGTTGAAGTTCCCAAGGCTCCGGTAGCCACAGTGCAGGTGTGGTACAAAGTCGGTTCTCGAAACGAGGTGATGGGGAGGGCCGGACTCTCACACATGCTTGAGCACATGATGTTCAAGGGCACGGCACGGTATCCGAAAGGTTCATTTTCTAAAATCGTGAGAAAGAACGGCGGCATCGACAACGCGTTTACCGGACAAGACTTTACCGCCTATTTTGAGAACGTGGCAGCGGATCGTGTCGGACTGGCTCTTGAGCTGGAGGCCGATCGAATGCAGGGCCTCCTTCTCGATCACAGCGAATTTCAGACCGAGCGCGACGTCGTGAAAGAAGAACGCCGCCTCAGATCCGAAGATGACCCGCAGGGTGCGCTGGTTGAAGCGCTGTTTGCCCAAGCCTTTCTCAGCCATCCCTACCATTGGCCGGTCATCGGATGGTTTGCGGATCTCGATGCGATGTCTCTCGAAGACTTGCAACGCCACTACGACACGTTTTATTCTCCCAACAATGCAACCCTCGTGGTTGTGGGCGATATCAAGTCCGACGTTCTCCTGCCGACGATCAAGCGTCTGTTTGAACCGATTCCCAGAGGTCCCTCCCCAAAACAAACCCTGGCGCCGGAACCGGAACAGCGAGGTGAACGCCGTTTTCTTTTGAAACGCGAGGCACAAGTGCCGTTTGTCATGATGGGGTTTCGCGTACCCAACTATTCGAGCGAGGACTCCTATGCGCTCGACATCCTCGAATCGGTCCTCTCGCACGGGAAAAGTTCTCGGCTCTACCAAAACTTGGTCTATGAGCAGAAGAATTCTTTGTCGGTGGGGGCAGAGTACAGTCTGATCCAGACGGATCCCGGTCTCTTTTATTTCTACTCACTGGTCAATCCCACCGCGAAGGTAGAAGCGGTCGAGGAGGCTCTACACCGCGAGATTCACCGGCTTCAGAATGAGCCGCCGTCCGAGCAGGAGCTTCAGCGGGCCAAGAATCAGGTAGAAGCCTCACGCGTCTTTGAGCAGGATTCGAATTTTCGTCATGCCATGCTGTTGGGACAATTGGAATCGGTCGGTGCCGGCTGGCGACGACTCGATCAATACATAGAACGGATCCGCGCAGTCACGGCGAAAGATATCCAACGCGTCGCTAAACAGTATCTGACCCAAGACAATCGGACCATCGGCATTCTTATTCCTTTACCCCCGAAGCCCCCAGAATCAAGCCCCGCAACAGCTCAAGAAGGAAAGTCATAGAGGCAATCATGGGTAAGGAATCCAGAAACAAGAGAGGCCAGGGGGCTGACCCACGATCCATCCAACAAAGATCAGTGCCTTACTTGATGGGACTCGTCCAATGTGCCGTACTCGTGCTGTGTATCACGACGACAGGGCTTGCCGCCGACATCGCACCGACGAGATTCATCGCTCCCAACGGTATGACGGTACTCGTCCTGGAACAACATTTCCTTCCCATCGTTGAAATCCATGCCCTGATCAAGGCCGGCGCTGCGCAGGATCCTCCAGAAAAAGCGGGTGTGGCAAATTTGGTGGCCAGCCTCTTAGATGAAGGGACAACAACCAGATCCTCGAGGCAACTGGCGGAACAGATTGACTTTGTCGGTGGCTCGCTGGCGGTCCATGCAGGCGAAGACTATACAACCGCATCTGCACGCACACTCAAAAAAGATATCGATCTCGGGTTCACCCTGTTGGCTGATATTCTTCAGCACCCGGCTTTCCCCAAGCAAGAATTTGAGCGGGTCCGATCTCAGATCCTTGGGGAAATTTCTAGCGACAATGACGATCCCGGACATGTCGCCATGAAGGCCTTCAATCAGTTGGTCTTCCAGAACCATCCCTATCGTTGGCCAGTGAATGGCACAGAAGAGACACTGAGTAAGATCACCTTGGCTGAGGTTCAAAGCTTCTATACCAAGGAGTATCTACCCAACCAAGTGATCCTGACCATTGTCGGTGACGTCACGGCGGAGCAAGCGACGACGCTAGTACAGACGCATTTCGGATCGTGGAAGAAAGGGGCTGTGCCGTACAGAGCGGTTAAGAAGCCGACGGCCATCGACAAGAAGACCGTGCAGCTCATCGAGAAAGATCTCACACAATCCACCATTGTGATCGGTCACCCTGGAATCAGTCGAACCAATCCTGATTTTTACGCCGTGACCGTCATGAATCATATCCTGGGTGCTGGAGGATTTTCGTCTCGCCTTATGGATTCCATCAGGGATAAACAGGGGCTGGCATACGGGATTATGAGTCATTACGATGCGCGGGTGATGCCGGGCTCGTTCTGGATCAACCTGCAGACTCGGACAGAAACCACCAATCAGGCCATCAGCGGCGTCTTGATCGAAATGAAGGCGATTCGGGAGGCCCCGGTCAGCGATCAGGAATTGGCGGATGCCAAAGCATTTTTGATGGGCAGCTTCCCCTTACGGCTGGATTCTACGTCGAAGCTGGCGCAAGTCTTGGCGCAAGTAGATTTTTTTGGATTGGGGTTCGACTATTTTAGTCAGTACCCAAAATGGATTGAGCGAGTGACGAAAGAGGACGTGCAGCGCGTGGCCAAACAGTACCTGGACCCTCAGCACTACGCCCTCGTCGTGGTTGGCAATATCGCGAAGGCAAAAGTTCGCCACTAGGCTCGAGTACAGCACACCTTATGCAATCGCCCACTTTGCAACAAAAGTTCGATCAACTCCGAACCCTCCTAACAGAGATGGGCTCGGTCGTAGTGGCCTATTCCGGTGGAATCGACAGCACCTTCGTTCTGAAAGTCGCGCACGACCAACTTCACGAGAAGGCGGTCGGCATTACGGCTATCTCACCGACGTTTCCATCTATCGAGTTGGAAGCCGCCGAGCGGATCGCTCAGGAGATCGGTGCCCGCCATGAAACCGTGCAGACGGATCAGCTGGCCATTGATGACTTCGTGAGAAACGACGCGAATCGCTGTTTTCACTGCAAGACCGACCTGTATCAACTTCTTGGGAATGTGCGGCAATCACGGGCGGCCGCGTATGTCGTCGATGGAACCAACCTGGACGATCTGGGTGATGACCGTCCCGGCATCAAAGCGGCTCGGGAATGGGGCGTGCGAAGCCCGCTCGTTGAGGCTGAACTGTCGAAAGCTGATATCCGCATCCTTGCCAAAGAGCTGGGACTTTCAAATTGGGACAAGCCGGCCGCTGCCTGCCTTTCATCAAGAATCCCGCGTGGAATCGTAATCACCAGCGAACAATTAAGCCGCGTCGAAGGAGCGGAAGCTGTGCTCCATCATGAAGGATTCCGTCATTTTCGAGTGCGAAATCACGGTGAGATTGCGCGGATTGAATTGGCACAGGACGAACTCCCCCGGCTCATGGAATCAAATCGCTGTACGGAAATTAGTGCCAGACTGAAAGAGCTGGGGTTTAAATTCGTAACGGTCGATCTGGAAGGCTACCGGCCGGGTGGAGTCACCCTAAGCTGACTCCACCCGCAGATCACGGCAACTTAACGGGGCTGTGATTTCGAAAGCGCCTCAAGCGCCTCGTCTGCATATTTTTTGTGATCAGCCTCTACTAAGCTCCGCTGAACCACTTTTTCCGCTACCATCAAGGCGAGTTCTGTCGTCTGGGCTCGGATGTCTTGCAACGCCTTACGGCGCTCTTGCTCGATCTGACGCGTCGCATCACCTTTGATACGCTCGGCTTCCGAAGTCAAGCGCTGCTCGTTTTCTTCCATCAGCCGCTGCGCGCGTTCTTTCGCCGCCAGGAGGATGCCTTCCGCTTCCTTTCCCACCGCGCTGAGTTTTGCTTCATATTCCTTGAGTCGGCGTTCCGCCTCGGACCGATGACGCTCGGCTTGATCCAAACTGTCCTTAATCTTTTTTTCCCGTTCCTCGAGAATGCCCAAGATGCCCGGGAAGGCGTACTTGTAAAGCACAAAAAACAGGATCGCGAAGGATACGATCTCCCAGAAAATCAGAGAGGAAAAAAAATGAGATTCAAACTGCGGCATAGCAACTCCCCTGGACAGGGGGATATGGGGGTATTCGCTTCGCCCGCTATCCCAATTGTCCCATTACCCCTGTAACTTGTTTACTTCCTGAGGCCCATGATGATGAAGGCTATGACCAAGCCATATAGCGCAATGGCTTCGACCAGCGCGAACCCGATCCACATGTACTTGCCGACCCGGCCCTCGGCTTCTGGCTGTCGCGCCACCGCTTCGATCATCTTACCAAAAATGTAGCCGATCCCGACGCCGGCTCCGGCAAATCCCGCTGCCGCCAACCCCATGCCCAACAATGCTGCTGCTGCTGAGTCCATTGTACCTCGCTCCTCCCTTGTCTGTTCCGGCACACGTCAGTGCGCGTGCTCGTCATGGCCGTGCAGGTGAAATGCGTCGCCCAAATAGACGCATGTCAGCACGGTAAAAATATAGGCCTGAATAAATGCGATGCCGACTTCCAGCCCGTTCATGGCGATCGTAAAGGCAAAGGGCAGCCATCCGATCACGAGCCCGCCGCTGATCGCCAGTCCGAACAATACTCCGAGAATCACGTGCCCCGCGGTCATATTCGCAAACAACCGGACCGCCAGGGAGATCGGACGAGCCAGTTGGCTGATCAATTCGATGGGCACCATGAGAGGCAGGAGCCAGCCGGGTGTTCCGGGCGGCACCAAAATTCCCAGGAACTTCACCCCGTGCAAAACAAAACCCATCACAAGACTGAGTCCGTAGACCACCGTCGCAAAAACCGCCGTGACGACGATTTGGCTAGTGACGGTGTAGGAGCCGGGAATCAGTCCGATCAGATTGCAGAACAGGATGAAGAGGAACAGTGTCGCAATGAGAGGAAAAAACTTCATCCCCCCTTCGCCCATCGTGTCTAGAATGATCCCACGAATAAATTCCACGAGCATTTCCGCCAGAATTTGAAGCTTGCCCGGAACCAGCTTTCGCGCGGACCCCGCCCTCACCATCAACACCGCGACGAGTGCCACGACGACCCACATAATCAGCACGGCTTTGTTGATGGAAATATCCAGACCGCCCAAATTGATCGGGAAATAGTTGTGGAGTTCAAATGGATGGAGCGGACTTTCTTCCATGAATGATCCTTATCGTTGACCCGGTTTATCCGGTGAATTCTGCCATCGCTGCGCGGCCCGATAGGCGTTTCTGACCCCTGCCGCTACCCCCAGTATCAGCCCAACGACAAGCCCCCATGGGGTTGATCCCAAGAGATAGGCATCGACAACCCATCCAAGTCCACCTCCGACGATCAGCGAAGCCAGCAGTTCCGTTCCAATACGAACGGCCTGGCCGAGCCCCGCGTAAAACTGATCTTGTGGAGGGGGCATCCCAAATCCACGGAAGGCGAGAGCACGTGAGCAGAACTCTGCCCCTGATAGCGTTCGTAATTTAAGCAAAACCGTGCTTGGAATGTCAAGCGGTTAGAAGCCTATGCGCGCAGAAATTGCTTCGGTATATACGGTATAGTGATCTCCCGTTCGTGCTGAGAATACATCGCCTATGCCCACAATCTTACCCTCATCGATCCCATTCCTGCACAGTTCCCCTTCCCCTCTTATTCTGATACGCCCTGCTCCCTCGGCAAACCCGCTTGAACTGTACTCGAAGATCGCATCAGCTCGATGCCCTTCGTTTCTCTTTGAGAGCGGTACCGGTGAAGGCACCATGGGACGGTATTCATACTTTGGCGTTGATCCCTATCAAACACTGTCTGGGAAGGGAGATACCTGCGTATGCCGATCGATTCAAGGCTGCATGAATCCAGACACATCTCCGTTTCAATATGTGACGCACCTCCTAAACCGTCAACGGATCGTTCGTCCTCCCGAGGCTCCGCCATTTTTCGGCGGCGCGGTCGGCTATTTGAGTTATGATCTCGTACGCCAGTTCGAGAGGTTGCCGTCTCTAGCGTTAGATGACCTTGCCTGCCCTGAGCTAGAGTTCGCATTTTTCGATCTTGTTGGGGCAATCGATCATGAGCTGAACCAGCTGGTGCTCATGTTCTGTCCTCCTCTTGACCGATTTTTGGGTGAGCCCCGTGAAAAGCTATTTCGCGAGGGAAGGGATCGACTGGCCGAGTTTGAAGCTCGACTGACCGGGCCTGATATGGCAGACTCGCACGGGAGTCATCTCGGTCGCCTGACATTTACACCAGAGCAGGAGCAGGCGATCTATAGTCGAAACGTACGCCGTTGCCAGGAATACATCACAGCCGGTGACATCTATCAAGCCAACCTCTCCCATCGGTTCAACGTGACCGGTTCGGCATTCTCCTCTCTCGGGGACCTTCAAACCGATCTGTCTGCCTATAGTCGCTTACGCACGTTGAACCCGTCCCCCTTCTCGGGAATACTCCGGTTTGACGCAATTCGCCTCATCAGCTCCTCACCGGAACGGCTCGTTCGGCTGGAAGGGCATCGAGCCGATACGAGGCCGATCGCGGGAACGAGGCCTCGTGGGAAAAACACCGACGACGATCAGCGACTGATCCATGAGTTGCGGGTCAATGAAAAGGAATGCGCGGAACATGTCATGCTGGTTGACCTTGAGCGGAATGACCTCGGGCGAGTCTGTCATTTTGGGAGCGTCCAGGTGGATGAATTGATGACCTTGGAGCAATATTCCCATGTCACCCATCTGGTCTCCCATGTGGCCGGCACCCTCAAAAATCACGCGACTGGTTTTGATCTGTTGAAAGCCATGTTTCCTGGTGGGACGATTACCGGGGTACCCAAGATCCGCTGCATGGAGATCATTGAGGAGTTGGAGCCGGTACGCCGCGGTCCTTATACCGGTTCGATGGGTTACCTCAGCTGGAGTGGCGACCTCGATTTCAATATTCTAATACGTACGCTTGTCATGAAAAACGGCCAGGGCTATCTCCAGGTCGGAGCAGGAATTGTGGCCGATTCCGACCCCACACGTGAATATGAAGAAACCATCCATAAAGCCCAGGCTTTCTTCAGCGCCTTTTCATAGCCCCATGTGGATTTACTTGAATAACAAGTTCGTCAAAGACGAAGACGCCGTGATCTCCGTCTTCGACCATGGGTTTCTCTACGGAGATGGAGTGTATGAAACGCTGCGCTCCTATGGCCCTCATGTCTTTATGCAAGACCAGCATCTGTCACGGTTATTCCGTTCCGCAGAAGCAATCGGGCTGACGATCCCGATTTCCATGAAGAGCTTGGCGGACATTCTGCAGGAAGCCATGATCCGCAACGAGGTTGGAACCGATCAGCGGGATGCCTATCTAAGAATCACCGTTTCGCGAGGAGCGGGAGACATCGGATTGGACCCGGCACTCTGTTCGTCACCGACCGTTGTCGTGATGGCCAAGCCTCTCGTGCCCCCAGCGTCCCATCTCTATGAAACGGGCGTTAAGCTGATCGTGGCGTCCACGAAACGGAATTTGCCAAGCGCGTTGTCGCCGCAGATCAAATCCACAAACTTTCTGAACAACATTCAGGCTAAACGTGAAGCCATCGCAGCAGGCGCATTCGACAGTATCCTGCTTAATTGGGAGCAGCATCTGACTGAATGCACCATCAGCAATGTGTTCCTTGTCCTGGACCGCACATTGCGAACGCCAGCTCTGGAATGCGGCTTGCTCGATGGCATCACCAGAATGATCGTGATTCAGTTGGCCAGAGAGCTCGCCATCCGCACCGACGAAGGTCGCTATACCGTTGACGACTTGTTCAAGGCCGACGAATGCTTCCTCACGAACACCAGCATGGAAATCATGCCGGTGACTTCCGTCGACCGTCGAGCTGTCGGCGACGGAAAACCAGGTCCACTGACCCTGAAGCTAAGGGAGCAATTCCCAGCGATGCGAGGCCGATACGGGAATATGCTTCATACTCGATAAGCCCTCATCTTCCTGTTTTCCCTCATCATTCTTCTGCCCCCAAACACAAGATCTGCATTTCCTTGACAGACAGTGACAGACTGCTATCGTTTGACCATGCCAAAACCAAACACACTACATCATCACTCCGCAACGTACCGGCCTGTCATGACTATTCTCGTCGCATTGAGCGGCAGCATTCTGCTGGCTGTTCCAAGTGATAGTCGTGCAGAGATGTACCAATATGTCGATGCCAAGGGGACAATATCGCTCACCAACGTTCCCTCCGACACTCGATACCGCCGGATCGACCTCCACCCAAATCGGCTCCATTCCGTTCTCTCAGAGGCGGAATTGGAACCGGTGATCCGCCGATTCTCACAGCAGCATCAACTACACCCTGCGCTTATCCGCGCTATCATTAAGGCTGAATCGGATTTCGACCCTCGTGCGGTCTCACGAGCCGGAGCCATCGGATTGATGCAATTGATGCCGCAAACGGCAGTGAGATTAGAGGTCCGTGACCTCTATGATCCCGAAGACAATATTGGAGGAGGGACGAAGTACTTACGCCAATTGCTCGACCGATTCCGTGGCAACCTTCCACTGGCGCTTGCTGCCTATAACGCCGGGGAGCATGTCGTCGATCGTTACCGAGCTCTTCCGCCAATTACTGAAACCCGCCTCTATGTCCGCAAGGTCTTGCGATACTATCGACTCTTCCTCGCCCGTGACCTTGCCGTGACCGGACACGTCATCCCCTCTTCGGAGTACGCAATGCCACAACCCGCCCCCGTGTCTTCGATTCAGTCCGGCCAGTAGTTCGGCCCCCCCAATATACTTGACTATGCTGTTTCCAGCCCGGTCGTTTGGATCCTGGAAAATCGGATCGGTAATGGGCGCCCACACTATTTTCTCTCCAGAGCGCGGCTTCGGCCACGCAATGCGCCACTTGCACCATATTCTTGACCTCCAGATCGGCCCTCCCCATAAAGGATCGGGACACCATCTGTCCCCACCGCGCAAGCTGGGCCGTGACACGAACGAGCGACTCCCGAGAACGTATAAGCCCCACTTGCCCCCACATGATCCGCCGAAGCGAACTGCGCACTTTTTCGGCATCCTCCAATCGTTCCAACCGACCACTCCTCAGACCCTCTACATGGTGAGTCACATCAGGCATCGAACGGTGTGAGGCCCAGGCGACAGCGGCCACGCCGGCCCGCATCCCAAACACCAATCCCTCCAGCAAGGAATTGCTGGCCAGCCTATTGGCGCCGTGCACACCGCTACAGGCAACCTCGCCCGCCGCAAAAAGACCCGGCAATGTCGTGGCTCCGTTGAGGTCGGTCGCTACCCCCCCCATCATGTAATGGGCGCTCGGGGAGACCGGGATCCATTCTTCCGTGATATCGATATCGTGACGGAGACAGGTCGCATAGATCGTCGGAAAGCGCCGTTTGACAAAACTCGCCCCCAAGTGAGTCACATCAAGGTAGACATGCCGCGCACGCGTCGCCGCCATTTCCGCCCAGATCGCCCGTGCAACGATATCCCTCGGGGCCAAGGCGCCGAGCGGGTGATACCGTGACATGAAGGTCTCTCCCTTATTGCTGCGCAGCTGACCGCCCTCTCCTCGCATGGCTTCTGACAACAAAAAAGGCGGGCTTGAGGGCAGATACAGCGAGGTCGGGTGAAACTGGACGAATTCCATGTCCTGGAGTTGCGCTCCTGCACGAAATGCCATGGCCATGCCGTCGCCGGTCGCATTCGGCGGATTGGTGGTGCGAGCAAAAATCTGTCCCGCCCCCCCTGTCGACAGGACGACGGCTTTTGCAGGAATAATGAAGTGTTCCCCTGAATGCTCATCAAGCACCACCGCTCCGCAACATCGGCCTTCCTCAACCACGAGATCAACGGTGAAATGGTAATCCAGCCGGACGATCCGCTTCTGTCGCATAGCCTGCGCTATCAACACCCGCACCATTTCGTTCCCTGTCGCATCGCCTCTCGCACGGAGGATTCGGCTGCGGCTGTGGGCCGCTTCACGTGCAAAGGCAAACTTCCCACCCGTTTTGTCGAATTTCGCGCCCCAGCGGATGAGCTCTTGAATCCGATCCGGTCCCTCCTCCACCAAAACACGCACCGCTTCACGACGACACAGGCCATGTCCAGCCTTCACGGTATCGGTCAAATGGATGGCGACATCATCCTCTTCACTCAAGGCCACGGCCACCCCGCCTTGCGCAAAGATGGAATTGCTTTGTAAGGGATGGCCCTTGGTGAGCACGATCACTCGACCGATTCGACAGAGGTCCAGGGCGGCGCGAAGCCCAGCGACTCCGCTGCCGATAACGAGAAAATCTGCTTCCAGTGCGCTTCGCGGCATCGTTATCGTGGAAGGGTCTGCGATGCGGGAGGTTCCGCCAACAGCTGTTTTGTCTTCATTCCGAAGGGCACATCTCCTTGCACACCGCGCAGGAGAATCGAGTGCGTACCGACCCATTGCAGCCGCGCGAGGCCTCGTTGTCGGACCCCCATGTCAGTGGCATCTCGTTTCCACGTCCCTTGCCAATGGATGAGGACGTTGATATCGTCCTTTTCAAGCGTGACCCGTTCGATCTTGAACTCGAGGAAGATGGCGGAAAAGGCTATGAAGTCCATTTCAACCTGCCGTTTCAGTTCGTCCAGCTGATCCATCGGCAACAGCAGGGCATGGAACTCGGACCGATCCTTTCGTTGATAGGCACTCCGCAAGGATTCCACCGCTTGATCGATACGGAGGAGTCGCTCATGCTCTGCTGGGTATCGGATGGTCTTCGACGGGCACCCAACGATCGCGACAGCAAGCACGATTAGCCACACAATGGTTGGAGGCCGTAAAAACCCAATCCTTCCAAGGTACATGGTGGCGCAGTATAGCATAAGGGGAAAAGGCGCCGTGACCTTGCATTTTCAGCGGAAAGCTTTTAGACTCCCCCCTCCTTAGGAGATACAGAACATGTCAAGCGTCCTGAAGAAACGGCGAAAGAAGATGCGCAAGCACAAGTATAAGAAGCTGCGCCAGCGCCAGAAGTTTCTTCGCCGAAAAAGCTAAGTTCTACCGGCGTGGCCGGAGGAGGGAACCGTGGCCGAAGGGAAGAAAGTCCGCATCCGCGTACGAACGGTCAATTGTACCTACGTGGGCGACTTCCTCGTCCCTCCGATGCGGCATCGCGTCTCCGATGCGATCAACGAAGAAGCCCGTCTCTTTATCAGCCTGACCGACGTGGTTATCGACGATAAGGAGCGATCGGATTTCATTGCGATCAATAAGAATCTAATCGAGTCGATCGCTCAACTCTAGTCGTTTCCTCTCACCCTCGTCAGCGTACTCGTTCAGCGTTGCCGTGAGCGAGGGCACGATTTCGTGCCGACACACCACCCAACCACAATGTCGATCTTTAAGCGATTCCTGCCGTTCGTACGCCCGTACTTACCACGGCTGATGCTGGCCGGGCTCTTAGTAAGCGGGGTTGCGCTCGTCAATCTCGCCTTAGTTCGGCTGGCTGGCAGCCTCTGGGATGTCATTACTGTTCAGCACGATGCGGACCAGATGACTCAGTCGATCGGTCTGTTCCTGAGCCTGGTGATTCTGCAGGGGCTCTGTTCGATGGGCCACAGCTACCTGACGGCGTGGGTTTCTCAGCACATTGTCGCCGACTTTCGCCAACATCTCTTTGGCCACCTGCAGACGTTAACAGTCAGTTTTTTCGCACGGCGCCGCACCGGAGAGTTGCTGTCGCGAGTAATGAACGACGTCGCGGTCATTCAATCCATCGTCACAGAAACCCCGATCGACACAGTCAAGCAACTCGTGACCTTCATCGGCGGCATGACATTTCTGCTGCTGATGAATTGGCGCCTCTGCCTCCTGATCCTGATCCTGCTCCCCTTGCTGGTCCTGGTCGCTAAAGTATTCGGCCGCAGACTGAAATCCCTTTCCACCTCGATTCAAGACCACACAGCCGCGCTCAGCACCCTCATCGAAGAAGTGATTTCAGGCATTCGAATCGTCAAATCATTCGTGCAGATACAGCGGGAAGAGACCCGCTTCGCCACCCAGGTGAACGGGATGCTTCGCCTCACACTGCATCGGGCTGGCATCATGGCCGTGTTCATTCCCGTGATCAGCCTGGTCACCTTTTCCGCGGCAGCAGCGGTGCTGTGGTACGGCGGTCTACAGGTCATCGACGGGACTGTCACGCCAGGGGAGCTGTTCGCCTTCGTCCTCTTTGCTGGCATCCTCATCGGCCCATTTAGCGCAGGAGCTCGCATCTTTACGCAACTCAAAGAGGCACAGGGAGCCATGCAACGTGTCTTTGAGATTCTGGATGCACAACCGGAAATTGCGGATCAACCCACGGCGCAGAGTCTCTCCACAGTCGAAGGACACGTCCGAGTCGAGAGGGTCAGCTTCGGTTACGACCCTACACATCCGGTGTTAGTGGACCTGTCGTTTGAAGCCAAGCCTGGAGAATTGGTCGCTTTCGTCGGTCCAACCGGCGCCGGGAAAACCACGATGATGAACCTGCTTCACCGGTTCTACGATCCGATCGAAGGGCGCCTCACTATCGACGGCAAAGATCTGCGTGATGTGACCCTTGAAAGTTGGTACCAACAGATTGCACTGGTCCCACAGGAAACCATCCTGTTTGGAGGAACCATCCTTGACAACATTCGCTACGGAAAGAGAGACGCGGATGAAGCCGCAGTATCGGAAGCCAGCAAAGCCGCGCATGCACACGACTTCATCCTTGGCTTGCCCGATGGATACCAAACCCTGGTCGGCGAGAAGGGCGTCAACCTGTCAGGCGGACAACGCCAACGCATTGCGATCGCTCGGGCTATTATAAAGAATCCTCGTATTTTACTATTGGACGAAGCCACCTCCTCGCTGGACACCGAATCGGAACGGCTGGTGCAGGAAGCACTCCATCGCCTCATGGCAGGTCGCACGACCTTTGTCGTTGCCCACCGACTGTCAACCATCCAGCGGGCCGACCGAATTCTGGTCCTGGATAAGGGGAAATTGGTCGAGGAGGGCACTCACGCAGAGCTTCTCGCGCGTAAAGGTCTGTACCACTACCTCTATACCATTCGCTTGAATGAACCAACCGCGTAATCCCGATTGCTCCCGCGCTACAAGAACCCCCCTCAGACACAGCTAAATAACCGCTCGACCAAGATCGTTTCTGACTCGCTCGCTGCCCCCAATCGTTCGCATAGTTACGGTAGAATCACGGTACCATGTCTTTGTTTTCTCGACGCTTGCTCCTTTGCACATCGCTTCTCGTGAATGGTTCATCTTGCGGAGCTATCGCATCTGCTATGGACACGGGAACCGAGGTCACGCTCTGGCTGGAGTCAGGTGTGGCCGTCGCCTCCAGCCAGCTGAGTGGACGGCGGGAAATACCCTTGGGTGCACAGGAAGTGGTCATCAGTTCCGGCACGAATGGGATCAACGGCATCGTGGTGACGTCTCGTCGACTCTTAGGGTTTTCAAGCCGTGCCCTGACCTGGAGCAAGAAAGAACTGGACGTGAATGAAAAGGTCCTCGAGCGAAAGATCCTCACAAGCTTCAGTCTCATCAGAACGGATCGACATCTGTACGGATTTCGTGGCATCAACGGCCTATGGCTCGAAGAAGCGTTAGGTGTACGGGAAAAAGTGACTCGCTTTCACAGCAACGACTATGGGGCAGTCTTCATCACCAATGAGCGATTGGTTGGATTCACGCCCCTGCTCGGCGGCTTTGCGTCGAAACTCTTGGACGTGCATGAGCGCATCGTGGGGGTGGAGAACGACAATGGACTGATTCTTGTTTCTACCACGAAGCGAACGCTGGTCTTCGGCAGCCGCTTGATCGGATGGGAGGAATTCGAGTAACTGCGGTGATGGTTGCCCCTTAAAACCTGGTCGAGATAATCCCCTCACCTCTTCAGATTTTACCGGTTTGTAACGCCCTTCTAACGCTGACGCAATATGTCTGCGATAGGCTTGGTGGCAATAACAAATAATAAAAATGGAGGATCAGTTATGGTCACAGTCGGCAACTTAATGCAGAAGGCACCAGTGACAGTGGACGCAGGCACGTCGGTCGTCGAGGCGGCGAAATTGATGAAGGCCTGCAACGTCGAGAGTGTACTCGTCGCCCGCCAAGCGAAGATTATCGGCATCCTGACGGAATCGGATGTCGTCAAGAAGTTTGTGGGGGCCGATAGGGTGTCCTACTTCGTGGCGGTGGAGGACATCATGAGCAGCCCGGTGCCAGGCATCGAAGAGCGGCGGCCATTGACGGAAGCCGCCGATCTTATGGACAAGCACCGCACGCTCCACCTCGGCGTCACCAAAGGGGGGTCGCTCATCGGCATGGTGTCGGTTCGAGACTTTCTGCGACCCGTCTCCATCGACGAATTTTAACGATCATACCTGCGTGAACCTGCTGCCTATGAGACTAGGCAGCAGTCGCCTTCTCATCTTCTCCCAGCCCCGCTAGCCTAGGCTTCTTCTTATCCATATGGTTGAATGACTCACCGTGAGTTGCATTTGTTCCCCTTTTCCCCTGACACTCAGAGGTACGAGTTCTACCGTAAGGATTCTGCAATGGCTCAAACCAGCAGGGCCTCCGCACACCGTCATCGTTCCTCCCCAATCACGGCAAAGCCTGAACGGGAGCTCAAGCTGACTGTCGCACCTGATTTCCGCCTGCCTCGGCTGCCCGGGGTGTCGCTGCCTCGGAAGCTGGTGATCTCCACCTATTACGATACGACGGCCTACGATCTGGCCCATGCGAGGATTACTCTTCGTCATCGAATCGAACGGGGGAAGAAGGCCTGGCAGCTGAAGATTCCGTTGGGCGATGATCGGCAGGAGATAGAAGTGGCTGGCACCCAAGCCAATCCACCAGATTCCTTGCGCCAGCTGCTGATGCTCCATCTTGACCATCGCAAACTAGTGCCGGTCGTGACGCTGCGCGTCTGGCGAAGGGGCTTCCTGGTGCATCATGGCCGAGTGCCCGTCGCGGAGATTGCCCTCGACACGGTGTCGGTACTCAAGAACGGCCGTATCATCCAACGCTTTCGCGAACTCGAAATCGAACAGCGGCAGGGCGACGAGGCCTCGCTTCGTTCCCTTGAACGGCAGATGCGCGAGGCCGGGGCATCCGATCATGACGGGCGGCCCAAATTGTTTCGTGCCCTCTCTCTGCCGGCCCCTACCCCAGCCGCGCAGCCTGAACCCAAAGCACCGATCGTCGACCATCTCAAGTGGGCTCTCGCGCAACACGTCGGATGGCTCCTGGCCCATGATCCCGGCACGAGACTCGGCACCGAGCCTGAGAGCCTGCATCAACTGCGCGTCGCGACCAGGCGCCTGCGCGCGGTACTCCGCGCAGCCCGGCCGATCCTCCTTCCCACATGGGTCACGACACTGGAACAAGAGGTCACGTGGCTCAGTGAGCTGCTGGGACCGGCCCGCGACCTCGACGTCCAGATTGCCCATTTCACAGAAGAATCTGCCGCATTGGATGCGCGAGATCGCAAGCTACTGACCCAATTCATCTCCCATCTACGCACGCAACGAGAGGCCGTGCAGCAGATGGTGGTCAGCGAGCTCACAGGGGTTCGCTACTTGGAACTTATCCGGCGGCTTCAACAAGCGGCGCAAGCCCCCTCAATCGTGGAGTCTCCCCTCACTGTCCGTCAACTCGCCAAGCGAGAGTTCAAGAAACTGCGCAAGGCGATCAGCCGACTCGCCCCTTCCCCATCGGATACCGCATTGCACAAGGTCCGCATCAAGGCGAAACGAGCCCGCTACGCCGTGGATCTCGCCCGCAACTCGCTTGGCAAGCCTGCTGTTCGCCTTATCAAGTCCGCACGAGCGGTCCAAGATCTATTGGGCATTCATCAGGATGCGATCCAAGCCGAACGTCACGTCCGACAGTTCCTCAAATACTCGACGAGTGTCCGCGCCGGATTCGTCGCAGGACGCATGGTTGAACGCCAGCGCCAACGCTGCCGCAACGTTCACAAGGAGATCAAACCGCTGTTCAAGTCGTTGCTGAAACGGGGGAAGAAGGCCTGGGGATGAAGAGAATGAAGGCGCTGTCAGTCAAACCGATCGATCATGTGGGCAAGTGGGGCCCAGCAAGGTCGTTCGATCTCGGTCGTCAACGACGATGTCCGGCTATGCCATGAAGCGTAGGCGATCACGCCAATATACACGACGCAAGATCTGCTCCCCCTTTTCCCATTAGCACACGGTTCACAGTCCATGGCGACTTCAGGCCTAACAGTTACTGGTAGAGTCCGGTGTCTTGCATGGTCGTCCAACGGGGGACCGACCATGCATTCGCTCACCCTACCAACGGGAAACCTGGAAGCGCGAAAGATCCTTTACGGAGCTTCTAGGGAAAGATGCCGAAGGCCATATGGACCAGCTCTAGGTTGTTCAACCCCTGCAGCTGCGCGTCGAGGCCCGTCTGCCTCCCCACCTCGACGATCATGGTGTTGCGCATGTCGTCGTCGCTCATCGTCTTGAGCTGCTTATCGCTGCGGATGCGGGACTCGCGCAGGAACACGAGAATGGCGCCCGTACCCACCAGCGTGGCATCGTTGAGCGACTGATAGTGCCCTACCGGCTGGTTGGTCCTGCCGGCGAGCTCCACAATCAGCGTGTTGCGCTGATCTTCGGATGACATCCGGTTCAGATCACCCTGGCCGCGAAACTTCCCGGCTAACAACACACCGCGGATATACAAGCCCCTGCCGAGATCCGAAGGCAGCCCACCCGGGCCGGTCTTGCCGAGCCCGATCAATGCGAGATCGAGGTTGCTCAATCCCTGCAGCACGGATCCGAGGCCCGTCTGTCCCCCCATCTCGACGATCATGGTGTTGCGCTGATCGTCGGCGGTCATAGTCTTCAGCTCCTGGTCGGTGCGAATCTTCGCCTCGCGCAGGAAGACGAGCACGGACCCGGTACCGGCTAACTGCTCGTCGTTGAGCGCCTGGTAGAAGGCGCCCGATTGTTTCGACCTGCCCGCGAGCTCCACGATCAGGATGTTGCGCTGGTCGTTGCGGGACATGGTGTTGAGCTCGTGCTGCGTGCGGAATTTACCGGCCAGTATCACCCCACGAATGGAAATGTCCTGCCTGCCGTAGACGCTGCGCGCACCACGAATGTCGCTCAGAGTTAGGACGTTCAGCGACGATTCCTTGCAGTAGCTCCATGACATGATCGACTTGGGATCGGCGGGTCCGATGAGCACCGCATCGGTTCGTATGTCGCGATAGCAGCCAATATCCTGCGGACCGTCGGGCCGCTGGTGCTCGTGATCGAAGCCGAGCACGTGACCGAACTCATGCAGGATCAGCCCACGAAAGCTCGCGCGCGCCGCATCGCTGGTATTCCAGTCAGAACGAAACCCCATGAGCAGGCCGGGCGGGTCGTTCGGCGGCTGCACCACGCGCTGCGCGGCCGTCGACAATGTGTTCATGCCCGATTGCAGCGTGGTGCCATTGTTGCCCCCATCGCCAATGCGCAATTTCACGCGCACATGCAGCGCCTCGCCTGAGGTGGGGCAATCTACCCACGTGATCCGCAGGTTCAGCTGGCTAATCCAGCCATCCTGAATCGTCCGGATGACAAAAGCTTTGGCGTCATTCGCCGCCTGCGTGCTAGGAAACTGCAGCAGCTCATGCCAGCACATGGGTATGGCGTTGCCGTTCTGGGTCCAGAATCTTGCGTCTTTGCTAGCCACAAGGGGCTGAGTGATGGTGCTACCCTCCTGCGCCTTTGATGGCGCCGACTGCAGTGCAAACGCTGTGAGCGTGAGAGCACATAGAGTGCGAGAGAATACATAATAGGTGTTCATAATGTTGTTTTCCTTATGTTTATCGGGAGTGGCCGGTTAGGGCCTATTTAGGAGAACGATAAAATCGGCTTCATGGCCAGCCCGATTTATTCGCCCCGCCTCGCTGTGGACCTGCTATCTCACCATGTACGGCTACTTCCTGAACCCGGATGATGCAGCGATGTGGTAGTAACGGGTCCTGCCCTGCTCCTTGAGGCGAGGGCAGGTAAACATTCATGTGGGAAGATCTACCTCGCAGTTGCATAGCAGCACTTCCACAATAGGTTGTGCGGACCCCGCGATCGCGCCATCGAACTGAACGATGAAACGAGCGCTCGTCCCAAGTGTCTGAAGTGCAATAAGACGAAATCTTCTTCGTGATGGAGGCTCATGCCGGATCACGCCCCCAGGCATTGTTAAAAAGCAGAGGCTATGACTTCCATGCATCAGTACAGGAAATTTAAATTGCCCCACCTTTTATTTTGACTTGAGCTGTATCACTGAACGGGCGATAGTTGCTGTCAAATAGTGAACGAACTCGGAAATAAATTTTGCTCAGGCAACGAGGTGTGCTACGGGGGACCTCCTGCGCGGAGCTTGCGATTGCCTGAGATATCTTACCGCCTGTTCATTAGCAAACAGCTATCTCTTTGGAGCCGGCTTAACACTTGGCTATAGCGCACAAGGTATCCTCGTGAGAGACTACCTCCGCGTGGAGGCGCATGAGGCAGAGTTACTAGTCTAGTAGACAGGAGGTTGCGACGCCTACTTCACTTTGGAGAAGTCGGCGGGAATTCTGATCTCTTGTCCGTCTTGCAGATTGACGACGAACACCGACGTGGCGTTGGGGTCGAACTGTTCATAGGCAAACACTGCGGTAAACCGGGATCGGAAGACTGGGCCGTTCGTTTCGTTTTTTCTCCCCCGTTCGGCCTTACCGATGTCGATCGGCTTGATCCGCTTCGATCCTTGCTGCAACTCAATCAATGCGCCCTCGGCGAAATACTCATCATCGCCGCACAGCTGTACTTCCATTTCCATGTTGGGCATGTCCATCACTTTCTGGATGAACTCCTCGGGCATGCGCACGTCTGTCTTCCGCTTCTTCGATTCCGCCGCCTCTTGGCGACCAAAGGCTTCCAGGCGATACCGCTTGGTGCGAAGGACAGCACTCGCGCCGCAGGGCTCTTTCTCCGGGTCGGCCCCCACGCGAGTCGCTAAGGACGCTTGCTGAAGGACTTTCTTTACGTCTTCCGGTGAATGAGCCTTTTCCATCGGAATGCGCCCGATCTCCAGCGCTTTGTGCGCCTCGTCGGGCGATAGATTGACCTCAATCGCCCACACGCCACTGTTCCCTGCCGCAAGGACTCCGATCAAGCCCACCAGCGACGCAATCCGTTTGCGAACAGTCATACCTTCCTTTTATCTCGCCAATATGCCAAGACCCAACGTATTAGGCACAATCAGATGAATGGCGTGCATTGTAAGTGAACCCTCATGCCTTTGCAACGAAGCGCATTGTTGCCGTAGAAATCCGACAGTCCAGCGTAGACTCTGGACATGGATACAAGAACACGCATCATTGTCGCAGCCGAACTGGCGACTCAAGGGTTCTCGGTTTCCGCCATT
>JAOUHD010000140.1 GCA_029865345.1 Nitrospira sp. | reverse complement strand
ATGGTAGTGGATTTGCCATGCACAGTGCGCCCCCTTGCGAACCTCATTGTCCCTCTGATCCGCCATGCGCCAGAGGGTACCAGAGAACCGGATCCCCGTAGCAAGCTACGGGGAATCACAAGTTCAATGTCCGACAGCAACATCGTCGGATTTCCTTCACTATCCCCAGAAGACCCTCTCTCCGGCAGGAGACCAAAAATAGCCACTATTTCACCCGCCCAACCCCGGCGCGCCAAGACGCGCCCTTCCACGGGCAAACCGCAGCGAGTGAAAAACCGAGGCATACCCTCGGGCGTATGTTGAGCGGCTGAACGATGCGAGAACGAAGCTGACGGACATTTTGAGTTTCCCGCTACTCAAGCACCACAGCCGTGCCGCTCGCACTCACCATGAGCATGCTGCTGTTGGCGCCAATCGTTTCATAGTCAATGTCGATGCCGACAATCGCATTGGCACCCAAGTTCTTGGCCTGCTCACGCATTTCTCCGAGGGCGATATCCTTGGCCTTGCGCAGCTCCTTCTCGTAGGCCGCTGATCGGCCACCAACGATATCCCGAATCGACGCGAAAAAATCCCGAAAGATATTCGCGCCCAGGATTGCATCCCCGGATACCAAGCCCAAATACTTCACCGCCTTCTTGCCTTCGATATTGTTGGTCGTCGACAGAATCATGGGGCCTCCTGGTTAAGGTGCGTATCCTCTCATTTGATAAACCAATCACCAAGCGTTTCCTGCTTGTGGCCTCTATTCGCCGTGTGTTCACGTGACCTTGTGCTTCTCCATATCGCCTCGTAGATATTCATTCAAAGGATCATCCGGGCTTCCCAATAGGCTCCGTTGAATCATGCCTTTGACATCCGGCACCATGTTCACAGGGTAAATATTGACGGCTGGATGCTCCCGCCGATAGATGCGGAACACCTCATCGGCAAAGGCTTGTCCGATAGAGGTAATACCTTTGAAGTCCAGAATCACCTCTCGAAATTGGTCAATGCGAGCCATCAACCGCTTGGCTTGAGAACGAGAAATGAGCTGCTCTCCCTCGTATTTGAGCAGCACGAGAGGGATATTGGTCTTCGAGAAGCCAAATTGGTCGAACTCTGCCCGGTAGGTATCAAAGATCTCCTTGGCCGTGTGACAGGCATTTGTGGCAATTTTCATCACGACCTCTGTACCATCCTTTGGCGCTTCTTCCGATTCAAACAACCAATCATCCGTTCGTCGGAGCCTGATGAACAGCAACGTCCCCGAGGCGATGCTGAGCTCATCAAACATTCGGGAGGTAAAGAAAATCCCTTCGCCCGTATGCTTCGCGTGATCAGTCGTGAGTTTCCCCTTGGCCAGCTCCAGAATGGCATGTTGAGGGTCACTAAGGTTGAGAGCTTGTTGAATCTTGTGGAAGATCCCAACTCCGTAATCCCGAATTACGATAGTGATAGTGGCGGCATCGCGGGACACCAGAATCTCAGCCGTCTTGGACGCAGCGTGGTCAATGACGTTATTGACCATCTCCGTGACACCGTGCGCACAGATATCCAACACATTATTGGGTACACCAAGCAGGTACGGTTTTACTTCGCGTAACCAGACCTGGTCCTCCGTCAGCTCAGGACCGAGCTGGATAACCTTCTTATTGCCACCCAAAATCTTCAGGGTATAGCGTCTTGCCTTGGTCTTTCCTTCTGCTACGAGGAGACCTGCTTTTATGAGGGCCCCGAGGCGGTTGACGATGGCCACCCGAGACAGACCGAACTTTTCAGCCGTCAAGCGGCCAATGTCCGCTGGATGGTCCCTGACATTGCGGATGATAAATTCTTGAATTTCTTGAGATGTTTTATTGTCGACTGACACAGGACATGCTCCACCTGTTCATTTATAACAACATGCTAGTTTATTGTAAACATAGTTATAACTATTTTAAACTTGAGGCCAGTTTTGGGAGGTGCGGAGAGTAAAAAGGACGAATCGCGGGCTAATCAAGGGAAGAATATTCGGCTAGCTTCTAATCAACCACTGATTTCGAGCCGCTCCCCCTCAACGGCAAGCGACGTATGCGTGGAAACTTGTCGAGCTGCGGAATCAGCCATACCAGCAATTCATGGCACGATTGCACGGCCTGGGGAACCGGCGCAGGTATCACTTCGCTCCACAAGCGCCTATTGCGTTCCGGAAATACGTTCGTGGTGAGCTTGTCGAACCATGAACTGCACCACAGAAGTCACACACCCTTCGACAAGCTCTGGGCGATTGGATTTTGGCAAGAACTTCTGAGGCTCGCCACAAGCCCCGTATCTCCACCCCTGTTCCGTCATTGATCCAACCACCACCAATTGCTACGATGGTCGGTCATTCACCTGTGGGATCCATCGCTGTGCCGAGCCCTCTGCCCCCCAATCCATCGACCAATCACCTCATCATTGAGGGGGCCCGACAGAATAACCTCAAGAACATCTCGCTTCAGATTCCCCACAACAAAGTCACGGCTATCACCGGCGTCTCAGGATCGGGAAAATCCTCGCTCGCGTTCGACACCATCTTCGCCGAAGGCCAGTGGCGGTATGTCGAATCGCTCTCGACCTACGCCCGTATGTTCTTAGACAAAGTCGCCCGACCGGATGTAGATCGGCTGATCAACGTGCGGCCGGCGATTGCGATTGAGCAGAAGAATCAGGTGCGCACATCGCGTTCTACGGTCGGGACGACGACGGAGATCGCCGACCTGTTGCGCCTGCTCTTCGCCAAGATCGGCAAACCCACCTGTCCAGATTGCAAGCAGGAAGCCCGCTCCTTTCAGCCAGACAGCGTGGCAGACGACCTGCTGACACGATGGCCTGATGCCAGGGCCATGGTGCTGTTTCCCATTGCGACGCCATCGGCTAAAGAAGAAGCCACGTTTATCCAGTCACTCCTGACGCGTGGATTCGCCAGGTTCAAAACACAGGATGATGTGATTGATCTGCATGAGGTCGGCCAGCGTTCACTCCACACGCTCTCCTCACTCCACATCGTCCTCGATCGCTTGGTCATAAGAGACGACAATCGCACTCGTCTCGTCGAAGCAGTGGAAACAGCCTTCCGCGAAGGAGAAGGCCGCTGTTCGATCGACATCATCGACCATGGACGACAGTCCTACAGCACGAGCTTTCTCTGCCAAGGCTGCGGGCGCACCTTCGAACCTCTCAGACCCGTCCTCTTTTCGTTCAACCATCCGCTCGGCGCCTGTCCCGAGTGCAAAGGCTTCGGCAATGTGCTGCGGTACGACCCCGAACTGGTCATTCCCGACCAGGCAAAGTCTCTGGCCGAGGGCGCGATCGAACCCTGGAGCAAACCCAGCTCTGCCTGGTGGCAGAAGCAAATGTTGTCCGCGATGAAACGGAAAGGTGTCGATATCACGATCCCGTTCACATCGCTTCCCACGGATACCCAGCAACTGCTCTGGGAAGGAGACAAATCCTTCGACGGGATCAACGACTTCTTCGAATACCTCGAAGGCAAGCGGTACAAGCTTCATGTCCGTGTCTTCCTCAGCCGTTACCGTACGCCTTTCGATTGTCCTGGTTGCCATGGCAGCCGCCTGAAACCGGACGCGCTGTTTGTCAAAATCGCCGATACCGACATTCATACGACGACGGAGCGGACTGTCGAGAGTCTTTCAGGATGGGTAGAATTCTTATCCCTCTCGCCCACTGAGCACGCGATCGCTGCAGATATTCTCCGCCAGCTTCAAGCGAAGCTAAGCTTTCTCCAACGAGTCGGCCTTGGGTATCTGACGCTCAACCGGCAGACGAAGACGCTGTCCGGTGGTGAGGCACAACGAGTTGCGCTGGCGAATCAACTGGGTTCTCGCCTTGTTGGCACACTCTACGTCCTCGACGAACCGACGATTGGACTTCATGCGAGGGATACCGACCTCCTAGCCGGGATCCTCCACGATCTGGCCAATACCGGGAACACCGTCGTCGTCGTCGAGCATGATCGCCGCATGATCGAATCCGCCGACTATATCGTTGAACTCGGTCCTCACTCTGGCGAAAAAGGCGGCGAGATTGTCTGTGCCGCACCAGCCAAGGAATTCATCCAGGACCGTCGTCCCACGACCGCTCGATACTTGCGAGGCGAAGACCGCATTCCCCTGCCGACCAAGCGGCGATCCGGCAACGGCAAGATGCTGGTGATGGCCGGCGTGGCTGAACATAACCTGAAAGACCTGTCCGTTCGGATTCCCCTCGGCATGCTCGTTTGTGTAACCGGCGTCTCCGGCTCTGGCAAGAGTACATTAGTCGAGGATACCCTCTACCGCGCCGTGGCCCGCGCGTTTCGCGTGGACTCCCTTCCCATGGGGCGCTTCAAAGCCATCAAGGGCATCGAGCATCTCAAGGGTATCCGATTGATCGACCAACAGCCGATTGGGCGCACCCCTCGATCCAACCCGATCACCTATCTGAAAGCCTTCGACGAGATCCGTCAGCTGTTTGCCTCTGAACGGGAAGCACTCAAGCGAGGATTCACACCAGGCCACTTTTCTTTTAATGCCTCTGGCGGTCGCTGCGAACGCTGCGAAGGCAGCGGGGTAGAAAAGTTAGAGATGTATTTCTTCGAGGATATCTACGCGCCCTGTGAGATCTGCGAAGGGAAGCGCTTTAAACCGGAGATCTTGAAGATTCGTTACCGAGGCAAGAACATCTCCGACGTGCTCGGCATGACAGTGGAGGAGGCGCTCTCCTTCTTCACGGGAACGCCAAAACTACAGGAGCGGTTGCATCTTCTCACCTCCATCGGCCTGGGGTATTTACGCTTGGGCCAATCGGCCACCACACTCTCCGGGGGTGAAGCCCAGCGGTTAAAAATCGCCGCCGAGCTGAAGGACACCAGCGCGAAAGATGTCCTCTATGTCATGGATGAGCCGACGACGGGCCTGCATTTCGACGACATCAAGAAGCTCCTCGCCGTTCTCCACAAACTCGTGAACGCCGGCAACACCCTGGTGGTCGTCGAGCACAACCTCGACGTCATCAAATCCGCCGACTGGATCATCGACCTCGGCCCCGAAGGCGGCGCCGCCGGTGGACAGATCATCGCAGAAGGAAGACCGGAACAGATCGCCAAAGTCGCCGCGTCACATACTGGCCGATTTCTGACACAGGCACTCACAAACTAGAAATGATCCAACAACCAACAGTCTGTTGATTACGGCTCCGGTTCGTCCGTTTTGACCACAGGCTGCTCACCTTCCAGCTTCTTATGCAAATACTTTTTGCTGAACGTGGTGATGCCAAAGGCAAGTCCGATAGCGATGGGAACAAAAATCGCCGAGGCAATATTCGCATTCTTGAGCCAACCCATTTCCTGAAACCCTTTGAACACATATCCACAAAGTCCGGCCAGGTAATACGCAATGACGATGACCGACAGTCCTTCAACAGTGTGTTGGAGGAGGACTTGACTCTTTGTGGTCTTATCGACACTTTGAAGCAATGCGAGATTCTGCGCCTCCAAGATCAAGTCGATGCGGGTGCGAATGATGGTGATGATGCCCTCGAAGCCGCCTCGCAGCGTGTCGATCCGCTTCAAGAGCTGCTGATAGCCTTCCGCCACACCCGTAATGCCGCTCAGCACATAGTCCGAGGTCGGACGATACGACTCTAGGGGTTTCTCTGCCAACGACGCCAGGGTGGAATGCACGATCCTGTCGTAGGGGAGCGAGGCGGACAACTCGAAGTGGAGTGTTCCAGCCATGCGGTTAGTCTTCAGCAGATCCTGAGTGAGGGTATTCAACCAGCGCTGCAAGGTCTCCGCGTTCGCGTGCCCGATATGAGACGTAATAATTTCTCGCTGTTTCAAGTGAACCTGTTCGAATTTATAGACCTGATCGATGGCGGCGGAGAACAGCGGCTTCTGCATCAACAACAAATGATAGTAAGTCTCGATCCGCACGATGGCATCGACAATATCTTTTAGACGCGAAGGATCGCCTTGCGACGGCCCGACACTGACCCAGTACCGTTCTCGTCCTTGGTCGTCCGGTGTAAAGCTAGTCGCGACGCATGTCTGCTCATTGAAGATTCGGCTGCCGTACAGAACCGGGCCAGGCATCAGTCCGCGCAGCTCATTGCGCGGCGGGAGCATGCCCGTGGTCAGCAGAATGTCCAAGCGGCAGACCACCGACCCAAGCGGCTCCACAGGAAACGTGTACTCCGGAAACGTCAGTGGTCCAAAAGTCAGTGCGCCGTTCGCTGGCGACGGCACATGCCAGAGCTGGTAATTATAGTATTCCGTATGGGCCTGCCAGATAAGGATGAGCCGCTCGCCGTTTTCCGCTTCCTTCACGCCGTAGCCGAAATTCTCCCTCACGGAGGTCATCTCGGCAGAAATCTTAAGATGTCCCAACAGCGACTGGAATTCCAACCGACTGGCTGGACGCTGCGCCGGCGGGTCGGACATGCGAAATGCTTTGTAGTGCACATGGGCTGGGGCACGCAGCCATCTCCCGATCGGCTGGTGCGGACGTTCGTGTAATTTTCTCAATAAGGCCTCAGTTCCTGGCCGAGACGTCTCTGGTTGATTCACGTATTCGTTCTCCCTCTTCGTATACGCTCGCTCATCCAACTCCACATTCGATGTGACGATCGCATCAGGAACCTTGCATCCGAACTATCATGCAGACGAGATGACCTCCGCAACAAGCCACTCTCCCTCGCAGCATAGACGAGCCTAGCACTCGGCGTGGGTACGCTTCAATGATGATGGAGTCGATGTCGGTCGGAACGCACGAAGGCTTCAGTTGCAGGATGGATCGAAGGGCATGTCGACGTACGGCTGATAGGCTTCGCCCAGCGTGAGAAGAATATCCCCCCAGACACGCGTCGGTTCTTTTTCAAACACTGCCTGCGAATCTGCGGGTAAGGTGATCCATGAGCCGGTTTTCATTTCATTCTCCAGCTGGCCTGGCCCCCACCCCGAATAGCCAAGATAGGCTCGGAAAGATTCCTTCGTTCCGACACCGGTGAGAATGCGTTCGACCATGCCGACGTCTCCGCCAAGGCAAACTCCGTCGAACACGTGGTGCGCATTATCCGGAAACTGATCACCTCGGTAGAGCAGCATCACTTGATTCGTCTGCACAGGACCACCGGCATAGAGCACATGGGCTGATCCCTCGAGCACTGGAACCTGAGGCAAGGCCTCAGAGATGGACATGGCCGTCGGACGATTCACGATGACGCCAAGCGCTCCTTCCGATCCATGTTCACACAGCAACACAACGGTCTGGCGGAAGTTCGGATCGCGGAGGCTTGGTGTGGCGATCAGAAACATCCCTTTACGGAGTTTGGTGTCCATAGAGCGAAATCCTACTCTGCCAACGCAACTTGCGCAAGCACTGGGCTGCTCTCAGCAGAAGATGACGCGGTCTGGGTTACATCTTGTACAGCGACGTGCGGCGATCGCGAAGCAGATCGTTGTAGCGATTCAAACTCTTGTTGCGGGCTTGCGCCGGATCAATCTCAACAATCGTCAGCTCTTCTTGGTCATGAGACGCCCGATGTAGAATCACCCCCTTCGGGGTGACCACTTCGCTCTGGCCGATATAGGTCAACCGCTCTTTGCCACCCCGTGCCTCGCTACCAATTCGATTGCACATCACGGCAAACACCCGATTTTCGAGACATCGCACCGGCATGGAATCAGGGCAGTTCGGCAAGACCAGATTGGAGGGATGACAAATGATCTCGGCCCCCTGCATCGCTAAGGTGCGCGCCGCCTCCGGATAGTACCAATCGAAACAGATCATGACCCCGATCTTCGCAGCCCCAACGTCCCACACAAGAAAGCCTGAGTCACCGGGGGTGAAGCATTGTGTCTCTTCGAAAAAGAGATGGGTTTTCCGGTAGCATCCCAGAAAACCAGACGGTCCCACGACCACGGCGGAGTTGTAGCAGCGGGAACCAGATCGTTCAGGAAGTCCCGCCACAAGATGCATCTTGCGGCGTTTCGCGATGTCAACCAGACGACAGACCGTGGGGCCATCAGGAACCGGCTCAGCGAGTTGGTGCGCTTCCTGCTGTGAAAGAAACTGATAGCCGGACGCGAACAACTCCGGCAACACGATGAGATCGGCTTCCGTCTGGTCCAGCTTGGCCGTGACTATCTCCAGATTCTTGGCCACCTCGCCGAACTGTGGATCGAATTGGTAGAACCCGACTCGCACGTAACACTCCCTTCATACCGGAACGGGCAGGGATTGTGTCCCTGCCCGTCTGAAAAACTCGCTGACCGCTGAAAGACGTCAGCTACAAACCCTGCTGCGTTACTTCACTTCAGCCAAATGCGTCGCGGCGCCATCTGCATGTTCCGTGCATGCATCGGCATGTCCGGCCTTGCCATGTTTCACAGCTTCCGTCAGGTGTTTGATCCCTTCCATC
>JAOUHD010000139.1 GCA_029865345.1 Nitrospira sp. | reverse complement strand
AAAAGACGAAAACAAGTGGGGAGCAGAGACAATCAGGGTGTCAGAAAACAAAAAACTGGCTGGCAAGAGCCCCTGTTTTTGAGAAATGATTTTCCGGCTTCAATTAGCGGTTAATAGAGGTGCCCTATATTCTGTTTGGGCAGTGGCGGCCTCATAGCCAGACTTGATAGAGTGCGGCGATGGAATCCGAAGCGCAAGCCACGACGATAGAACTGCGGCTGAGTTATCGCTACATCAAGGAACAGCCCTGGGTGGTGACGGCCGTGAACGGTTTTCTCTCCGCCTACTTTATGGAGCAGCCCAGCTTTCGTGTGCAGCGCCATTTTGAAGAATTGGAATCCGGCATGCATGTTTGGGTGTGCGAAGTGCCCAGTACGATGAAGATGACGACGCTCATACGAAGACTGCAAGCCGATATTCCTCCCTGCCGGTATAGTCAGACCATAGCAGAGCCAATCGACCGTCTGCAGTATGTCATTGATTCTCTCGATTAACGCTGACGACTTGCCCTGTCCGGTGCTCCATTTCTCAAAGCCAGTGGTCAGAATTCTACGGTGGAGTATAATGTCTCATGATGCATCGCGTGCTCGTCCTCGGTGCCGGCAAGATCGGGTCCCTGATTGCCTGTCTTCTTAATCAACGTGGCCAGTACGAGGTCCATCTGGGCGACATGACCTTGGATGCGCCGAAGCATCTGGTCGACGAGCTCGGTTTGGAACGGGTTACCCCCTGTCTGCTGGACGTACGGCATCCGGATGCCGTTGGCACCTATCTCTCAGCGCATCGATTCGACGCGGTTCTCTCGAGTCTCCCCTATTTCTGTAATCCGACCGTCGCGGGTTTGGCCTTGACCCATCATCTGCACTACTTCGATCTGACCGAAGATGTTGAAGTGACGAACCAGATCAAGGTCTTGAGCACAGGAGCCACGCATGCGTTCATGCCGCAATGTGGGCTGGCGCCAGGCTTCATCAGTATTGTGGCGCATGAGCTCATGACGCATTTTGAAACGCTCGATACGGTCAAGATGCGAGTGGGTGCGCTGCCGGTCCATCCCAGTAATGCGCTCAAGTATTCCCTCACCTGGTCGACCGATGGACTGATCAATGAATATGGCAATGTGTGCTACGGCATAGAACAAGGCGAGAAAGTCCCACTGCAACCGCTCGAAGGGTACGAAACGATCGAGCTGGACGGGCTGCTGTACGAAGCCTTCAATACATCAGGCGGATTGGGTACCTTGGCCGACAGCTACGAGGGGAAAGTCCGAACCATGAATTACAAGACTCTCCGCTATCCCGGCCACTGTGAAAAAATACAACTGTTGATGAAGGACCTCAAGCTCAACGAAGACCGAGGGACTCTGAAGCGCGTGCTCGAACATGCCGTTCCCCAGACCCTTCAAGATGTCGTCTTGGTCTATGCCTCGGTCATGGGCAAGAGGGAGGATGGGTTCTTTGAGGAGAATTATGTGAAAAAAGTGTATCCGCAATGTATCAAGGGAAAACTCTGGTCGGCGATCCAAGTGACGACCGCATCGAGTGTCTGCTGTGTCATGGATCTTGTGTTGACCCATCCATCGGCGTACCATGGATTCGTCACTCAGGAATCCGTATTACTGAAAGATTTCTTGGCGAATGATTTTGGAGCCTGCTTCCGATGAGCACGAGTCACACTGCGCTGAGAGACCTGGGTATCCAAGCCATAAATTCTGGAGGGAGTACCGGCAGTAGTTGGTGGTCCGGTCGTAATGATGGGTCTCTCCTCCCCTCGATCAATCCTTCTACTGGTGAGCAGATTGCCGGTGTCTATCCCTGTTCGCCAGAGGATTACGAACGGATTGTGAAAGAATCGCTTGAAGCGTTCCGTGCCTGGCGGATGGTTCCTGCACCGAAGCGTGGCGAGATTGTTCGGCTCATCGGCCAAGCGCTCCGTGAGAAGAAGGATCAATTGGGCACGCTCGTCTCATTGGAAGTCGGCAAGATCAAGGCAGAGGGCGATGGCGAAGTCCAAGAAATGATCGACATGGCGGATTTCGCCGTCGGTCAATCTCGGATGCTCTACGGCGCCACGATGCAGTCCGAGCGTCCGGCCCACCGGATGAGCGAACAGTGGCATCCGTTAGGACCGGTTGGCGTGATCACCGCATTCAATTTTCCAGTTGCTGTGTGGGCCTGGAATGCCTTTGTGGCTGCCATCGCTGGCGATACGGTCATCTGGAAGCCGTCACCCAAGGCGCCGCTCTGTGCCGTGGCGGTGCAACAGATCTGCAATCGCGTGATGCAGCAACAGGGTTATGCTGGAATTTTTTCACTCTTCATCACCGACCAACCGGCCCTGGCCGACAACATGGTGCAGGATCCCAGGTTGCCGCTGATTTCGTTCACGGGATCGGTGCCGGTTGGGCGCCGAGTCGCCGCCGCGGTTGGTCAGCGATTGGGACGCACGCTGCTCGAACTCAGCGGTAACAATGCCGTCATCGTTGATGAGACCGCGGACCTGGACATGGCCGTACGCGCGATTGTGTTCGGTGCCGTTGGGACTGCGGGACAACGATGCACGACAACCAGGCGTCTGATTGTCCATGAATCGCGGTGTGAGGAGCTCGCCGGCAGACTCGTGAAGGCCTATGCTCAAGTGCAGATTGGTAATCCTCTCGAAAAAGATGTGCTCATGGGGCCGCTCATCGACCAGGTGGCGGTGGAGGGCTATCGCGCTGCGCTGGACGAGATTAAGAAAGAAGACGGTCAGATTCTTTGCGGTGGCCGCGTCCTGAGTCGAACTGGATTTTTCGTTGAGCCCACGATCGTGCGGGCACAGAACCACTGGCCTGTCGTACAACGCGAAACCTTTGCACCGATTCTGTATATCATGACCTTTCAGACGATCGACGAGGCGATTCAGATGCAGAACGACGTGCCTCAGGGACTCTCCTCCGCCATGTTTTCCAATCATCTGCGTCATGGCGAACGGTTTATCTCGGCCGCCGGCAGCGATTGCGGCATCGCCAATGTCAATATCGGAACGTCCGGCGCCGAGATTGGCGGGGCATTCGGTGGAGAGAAGGAAACAGGGGGAGGCCGCGAAGCGGGTTCGGATTCCTGGAAAGCCTATATGCGCCGCCAGACCAACACGGTCAACTGGGGAACGGAACTCCCGCTGGCTCAAGGTATTAAGTTTGGATCTTGAACGAGGTGTACCCATGGATGAGGCCCAAGCCCTGGATAGTCTGATGGAGCGGATGGTTGCCGACTATCTGGTGCGTAATCGTGCCGCCACGGTGCTGAAGGCGATGCTCGATGAGACCGGCGTGGGCTTCTCGCCGATCATTGACCATGTCACCATCCGAACACACGATATTGACCGTGGCGCTGAACCATTCGTACAGCTGGGCTACAGCTATGATGAAACGTTGCAGTACGACGATTGGTACGCGAAGGTCTATCGGAAGCCAGGCTATCCGGCGCTCTTTGTCGACCAGGCCTATCCGGATGAACGAGGCACAACCAGCATCATTCCCGGTTGGGTCAATAAATTCGGAGACAAGGTGTTTCACCACGTCGCCGCTCGCGTGGAGGACATCGACAAGGCGGTAGAGCGGCTCAAACACAAAGGTGTCGTGTTTGCCGGTAACATTGTCGGAGAGCGCGGAGGCCATCTCCGGCAGATCTTTTCTTCCCCGGAGATGGTCGACGGCCGGCCGTTCTCTGTCTTAGAGTTGGCGGAGCGGCACCGAGGCTACCTCGGCTTCCTACCACCTCAGGCCGACAGTTTGATGAAATCTTCTACCGGACGCTAAGCCGTTCCACTGCGTTCGGCGCACGTGCGTCTTGCGCGACACGCAATCTACGTGGATGAAGCCACTTACTGTTCGCTGATCGCCATCAGCTGCTATCCCATGTCCCGCAGCACATGATCGGGATTCCGATCGCGCGCGATGGTTTTCATGAGCTGATCGCCGAAGAGGACGACGACTCGATCCCGTTGGTCCTTCACCATCATCGAGGCAGATGGTGACTTGAACGTGGCTGGGTCTCCGTCCAACCAGGCACTGCAGGTAAAGGGTAGCGCATCCAGAATGGTTTCCACACGGTACTCATGGCGCAGTCGATATTGCAGCACATCGAACTGGAGACGGCCGACCGCAGCAACCAAAGCTTCCTGATCATTGAGACTCCGCATGATCTGCACCGTGCCCTCTTGCGCCATCTGGGACAGGCCTTTGTCGAATGCTTTGCGCTTTCCAACGTCAGTCGGTCGAAGACGGGCAAATATTTCCGGCTGAAACTGCGGCAGAGGTTTGAAGTCGAATCCACCCGTCAGCGACACCGTATCGCCGATCGTGAAGACGCCGGGGTTGATGATCCCGATGATATCGCCCGGGTACGCCTCCTCCACTGTGCTCCGTTCCTGCGCCACCAGGCTATGTGGCCGCGAGAGCCGAATGTCTCGCCCCAGCCGATGATGCTTCACAACCATGTCGCGTTCAAAGCGGCCGGAACAGACTCGAAGGAACGCGGTACTGTCACGATGCTTGGGGTTCATGTTGGCTTGCAGCTTGAACACATAGGCGCTGAACGGCATGTCGATCGGTTCCACCGACATCTCCGCTCCGTCCTCGCGGTTCGCCTGCCTTGCCCCAGGACTCGGGGCCAATTCCACAAACGCATCCAAAAAACTCTCGATCCCAAAGTTGGTGAGTGCCGATGCAAAAAATACCGGGGTAATGTCGCCCTGCAGAAACTGTTCTCGCGTAAAGGGATTGCCGGCGATGTCCAAGAGATCCAAATCGTGCTGGACCTGGTCCATGGTTTCTTGCGAGACACGACCTGTGACAGCGAGTTCGGCGAGCGGCAAGGTCTGCGTCGTCACTTTCGAGGCCCCACCATGCGCGGTCTTGCTGAACAGCTGCACTCGATTGTCGGCCCTGGTCACGATTCCGACAAAATCGCTGCCTGACCCGATCGGCCAATTGACCGCACTCGCATGAATGCTCAAGGCTTGTTCCACTTCTGTCATCAAGTCAAGCGGCGGCCGTCCCGGCTGGTCCATTTTGTTGATCAAGGTCAGGACGGGAATGCGCCGTAGACGACACACCGCAAAGAGTTTTCGCGTTTGGGCCTCTACGCCCTTGGCCGCATCGATCACCATAATAGCGCTGTCAGCCGCCGTGAGGGTGCGATAGGTATCTTCGGAGAAATCCTGGTGCCCGGGCGTATCGAGCAAATTCATGACGGCGCCTTTATAAGGAAATTGCA
Organism: Nitrospira sp.; assembly: GCA_029865345.1. GTDB lineage: Bacteria > Nitrospirota > Nitrospiria > Nitrospirales > Nitrospiraceae > Nitrospira_D. The sequence goes on along the minus strand of JAOUHD010000139.1, from coordinate 3,310 downwards.
TGGCTGAGGCGGTGATGGAGATCCCGCGTTCCTGCTCCATGCCCATCCAATCCGATGCAGTACTCTTTCCGCCCTTGCGTCCACGAACCATCCCAGCTGTGCGGATGAGCCCGGAGTAGAGCAGGAGTTTTTCCGTCAACGTCGTCTTTCCGGCGTCCGGATGACTGATGATGGCAAAGGTGCGCCGTCGCCCTGTGGCGGCCGTCAGTTCTGTTGAGGGAGTCGTCTCAGTCGTCATGATTGGAGGCGCAGCATACCATATCGCATGTCAAAGCGGATGATCATCAGAAGCGCATCGAATTGGAGAGATACTCATACTTGGCCCGCTCCAAGGCCCGACGGACGGCACTGAGCACAGCCGGAGTATCCGAATGTGGCAGCACCGCCACGGCTGGGGCGGCACGGAGTTTCGCCACCAGATCCTCCGTCTCAGCACCCGCCAACTTGTCGCAGGTGGCGTACAAGCCGTCCAGACCTTCCTCGACCTTGTTGTGCTTCTTCAAGATCGAGCGTAGTACGGCGATGAGTTCGGGCGTGGGAGTGGGCATGAGTAAAGCCGCAATGGCCCCATGCTCGAGTCGAAGCGCTGCCGCAATCGACAGCGGTGTGCCCCCGTTCGCTCGCTGTGCCGCAGGTAGGAGAATCTTCTCCTCCATCCCAATATGGCGAAGCAGCCCGGCTCGAAACTCATCATACTCTCCCTGCTCGATCCGGCCCCCAAAGGCCAGGGCTGCGTTGAGGAGTTCCTCTAGTCGTTGGTGGTCGTCTTCGAGAAACCTCGTGACAGGGCCTAATGATGGATGTGTGTCTGCTTGCATGTACCGCTGCCGTTCAGCTGAGTTGTTCGACGAGTCAATTCACCCCGTTGTCTTGTCCTGAGTATGACTTGGAAGACTACACTTCCGAATACGGAATCACAAAGAATACAGCCGAACGAGGTGCAAATTCCACAGGTGTTGGGTGGACTCAAAAATGTACAGGGTTCGCGTTCGGATGATGCAGTTGCATCCCTGTCTCAAAAGGTTGGTCCGCAAGATCCAGAAGTCGAGCAGGGAGTCTCAGTGCCATATGGCTGGTGCGCAAGCCATGAAGACGGAGGCCACAAGAATGAGAAGGGCGCCGAGGAAGGACGAGGTGAGCGAGAAGGGCCCATATGATTGGAATGGCGGTCGTCGCATGTGAGGAAATCGCATGAGGCAAAAGGTGATGAAGGACGATCCCACTCCGAGGAGTATCAGTAGAATGTGTCTGGAGTCTATCATGCCGGTCACGTCCTCGCTTATGTCAGGACATAGGTAAGCCCTGCCCCACTGATGAGCAAGAAGATCAGCCAGCGAAGCAAACCCTCTCGCGCATCCGCTTGAGTTTCGTCGATTCGATTCTTGAGGGCTGGCTGTGACTGGAGATACGTATCGATCACATCCTTGGCTTCATGTAATCCGATGTTCCGTTCCAGACGAACCAGTTTGATGGCTTCCATCCTGTGACCTTGCCACAGTGCGGCCATCGCTGCTGGTGGAAGCGTGAGATTCCGTGAAGGAGCTGTCGGGACTTCGGAGATGGAAGGCTGAAGTGATGACAGAGGCATAGCTGAAACACAGCCTAGCACCATCGCTTAAGTGGCCGAAGGGAAACCGAAGAATTGACGAGAGGGATCCATGGTCCACTCACCCCACCCGTCTAAATTTCTTCTCTTGCTTCGCATTTTGGAGGTCTAGTCGTAGGATGGTTATCAGAGGTGTGTGTGTATCTTCGATTGCTCTCAATCCTATTGGCAACCCTTATGGCGAGTTTCTGGGAGACGGCTGGTATTGCCGAGACAACCAGAACCACGAATGAGCTCATTGGGCCTGTTCGCAGCGTGACGATTAAGAAACTGGGCTACTCCGCAACAGAAAACTACGATCGTGCCGGTCACCTTATCGAGGCTGTCATCGACATGGCTCATGCCAATACTGCCACTTATTCCCTGTTTCGGTACGACCAGGCTGGCCATCTCCAAGAAGAGCTCGTGCTCGATCCCAGCGGGAGACTCCTACTTCGAAAACAGATTGTGTATGCACAAAACGCAGAGGGCCGTGACAGCGCATCTGTGACGACCTCGGAGAACGGTGGTTTTCAGCATGCCGAGTTTTCTCTGTACGACCAGCGGGGCCACCTCTCGGAACAATTGTGGGTCGACGATTCGATCGCCTACAAGAGTCTGTTTGACGTATTCGGGCGGCGCATTTATTCCGCTCGGTACAGTAAGGGTGAGTTGTTCAGTGAGTTGAAACACCAATATGACGCGTGGGGACGGCTACATGAGCTCGTTATTTACAATGGGCACGGGACTATGGCTGGTCGGGTCGCGAACGACTATGACGACAGGGGAAGGCGGGTGCGAGCGACGACCGAAGCGTTTGGCCAAGATCACCAACAGAAGTGGATCACCACCTATGAGTATGATGACATGGGCAACTGGATCAAAGAAGTGACCGCAGAACACTCTTTTCCGTCACCGAACGCTACGGCTTCCGCTCTTCCGCTCGTGCAAGAACGCCTGATTCAGTACTACCATCTCACCGAGAACACGACTCCATAAGAACTGCTCCTCCATCAAGTTCAGCCAGGCACGTCTTGAGGACCTGACTCTTAAGGTCTGAGCGCTTCACTCAAAGGAGGTCTCGCGGCATGGTCTTTTCTCCGCAGAGAAACGAACATGCTGCTTCTCGGGCTCTCAACCAAGCGCACGGGACACATGTGGTTCAAAACGGGTCAGACGAAGGTGGATAGTCACTTAAACCGCAGACAGGCTGTGATCACGACGAAATGCGGGAGCGTTGTGGGAAGGAACAGATCTCTGTTCTTGTTGTTGACGAAACGCGGATATGGCAATGGTTTTCTCAATATGTGTAAGACCGGGAACTTGAGAAGCGGCTCGTTCAAACTCAAGTAGCGTCACATTCTTCTGACTACGAAGCCATTGAAGGAATGGTTTCCAGACTGGATCAAAGTGGTGGAACCACCAGTCTGGCGATGTGTTTTCTACTACGTCTTCTCTTGATGACGTTCGTAAGACTTGAAGTTGTGGCATGGGGCTATCAGCCATCTCATTCTGATGAGGCTTCATGGCCATTAGCTGATGTAGAAGAACAATTCGTTCATTCGGTTTTAGGTTATCCACAATTTCCCCATACCGCTCTGTGTCACATACTGCATTGCTTGAAGCGTTAAGCAATTCAGGTGCCCAATACGTAATATTTCTGTTTCTAAGGTATTATGAGATATTTCTACAGAGGGTAAGTGACTCGACTGTATGAAATCCTAG
>JAOUHD010000138.1 GCA_029865345.1 Nitrospira sp. | reverse complement strand
ACTCTTCGTGCTAGAGGAGCTCACAGGTTCCGGCAAGACTGAAGCCGCACTCACGTTAGCCGCCCGCCTCATGGCAGAGGGCCAGGGGCGGGGTGTCTATCTGGCGTTGCCGACCATGGCGACTGCGGATGCCATGTTCGACCGGGTCCGCCGTGATGATGTTTGGCGGCGATTCTTCGCCAGTGGAGCGGCTCAGCTTGCCTTGGCTCATTCAGCGGATCGACTGAAACTTCGTCTGGAAGAAGCTAATCGACGGGATGCTGGCTATGGGCCTGGAGAAGAAGACTCAGCCTCAAGAAATTGCACAGCCTGGCTCGCAGATAGCCGCAAGAAAGCAATGTTGGCGGATTTTGGCGTCGGTACTTTGGATCAGGCGCTACTAGGAGCCTGTCCGATATTAACAGCCTGACCGCACTTGCATGCAGTCTCTAACTCGTGTATCAGCGCTGCGACGGAGTAAGAAGCATGGAGGCTGCACGATGACGACTCGGACCTTTCGCCCCTATGACCCCGAGGAGCTGTGGTTGTTACCGCCGTCACCGCGCGATTGGTTACCGGAAGACCACCTGGCGTACTTCCTGGCGGATCTGGTGGAGGAACTGAATCTCCAGCCTATCCTGGCGACCTATGGTGGGGTGACCCGCGGCATCGCGCCCTATCATCCGCAGCTGCTGGTGAAGGTGCTGCTGTATGCGTACGCCGTGGGGATTCCGGCGTCGCGGCAGATGGCGCGGAAGCTGGAAGAGGATGTGGCGTTTCGGGTGCTGGCCGCGAACCAGCGGCCGGATTTCCGAACGCTGAGTGATTTTCGGAAGCAGCATCTGCCGGCGCTGGCCGAGCTGTTTGTCCAGGTGCTCAAGCTCTGTCAACGGGCCGGCTTAGTGAAGCTGGGGCACATTGCCCTGGATGGGACGAAACTGAAGGCCAATGCGTCGAAGCATAAGGCGATGAGCTATGGGCGGATGGTGACGGAAGAGGCGCGGCTCACGGCGGAAGTCACGCGACTGTTGGCGCAGGCCGAGGCGGCGGATGCGCAGGATGATGCGGCGTATGGTCCGGACCGGCGGGGGGATGAACTGCCCGTGGAACTCGCGCGCCGGGAGCACCGGCTCCAGACGATTCGGGCGGCCAAAGCCGTGTTGGAGCAAGAGGCCCAGGCGGAGGCTGCCCTCACACAGGCGGCTCGCGAGGCACACAAGACGGACGGCCCACGCCGAGGCCGGCCGCCGCAGCCCCCCAGCCCGGTGCCCCATCCGAAGGCCCAGCGCAACTTCACGGATCCCGAGAGCCGGATCATGCCGGCCTCGGAGGCCAAGGGGAGTGTCGTGCAAGGGTACAACTGCCAAGCGGCCGTCGATGCGCAGGCGCAGATCATTGTCGCGGCGGATGTCACCGATGAAGCCAATGACAAACAGCAAGCGCAACCGATGCTGACTCAGGTCGTGGCCACAACTGGCGCCGTTCCTCGTGTGATCAGCATGGATACGGGGTATTTTAGCGAGGCGAATGTCACGGCCCTTACAGCGCTGGGCTGTACTCCGCTCAGCCCGCCGGATCGCCAACTCCATAGCCAGGGGATACCCGCCGCGCCCCGGGGCCGACCACCCGTGGGCTTGTCGGTGGCGGACCGGATGCGCCGCACCCTCCAGACTACACGCGGGCGACGACGCTACGCCCGGCGCAAAGCGATCGTCGAGCCGGTGTTCGGCCAGATCAAGCAGGGTCGCCGCTATCGACAGTTCTTGTTGCGCGGGCTACGGCAGGTGCGTGGAGAATGGGCGCTCATCTGTACCACGCATAATGTGCTCAAACTCTGGACCGCCCTGCGGCGGCGACGCCCACGCCCCGGGGAAGGGGTGCGGGCTCTGCGCGGTGAGCAGAAGGCGACAGGGCATGGACGGCGATAGCCACAGGACACGGGGCCCCTTCACACGCCGACGAGCCCAACCCGCCTCCGCGATCATGATTCAGGCTTGCTCAGAGCAATGTCGGACAGGCTCCTAGGTTACGATAGGATGCGGTTCCGTCATTCCGTTCCGCTGTACCGTCATCTGTACCGGAACATTGGGGCGCAACGTCATAACGGGATCTGGCTGGATCGTCTGTCCGTCAACTAGGTTCAGACGAACCGTGGACGCAATGGTCGCCAGAATCAACATGCCTTCCATCTCTGCGAAGGACTCTCCGAGGCACCGCCGTCCACCGGCGCCGAATGGGATGTAGCTGAACGGTGGACGAGTTCGTTGTGCCTCTTCTGAAAACCGTTCAGGATCGAATCGGTGAGGATCAGGAAACCAACGTGGATTGCGGTGCAAGCTCCAAGGACTGACGAAGACCCAGGCTCCTGGTGGAAGGACTGCTCCAGATGGAAGTCGTTCCTGGGCATGGGCAAGACGGGTGTGAAGCGTCCAGGCCGGAGGGTAGAGGCGCAGCGACTCATCCCAGATCATCTTCATGTAGCGCAAGCGAAAGAGATCGGCTGCGTTAGGTAGCCGATCCCCCAAGACTTCGTTCAGTTCTCGAGTCAGTCGTTCTCGAACCGATCCATATTGCGATAGGAGAAACCACGTCCAGGTCAGCGCGTTGGCGGTAGTTTCGTGACCAGCCAGCAAGAAGGTCATGAGTTCATCACGAATTTCTGCATCACTCAGCGGGCGGCCTTCTTTATCGGTTGCGCTCAGTAATAGAGATAACACGTCATCATGTGGCTCAGCAGCTATCCGTCGCTCGTGAATGAATTGAAACAGCCTCTCTTCGATCATGCGGAAGCCACGGGTGAATCGACGATGTCGTGGGATGGGAACCCAGAGCGGGGTCACACTGGCCAGGAGGGAATCATATTGGAGTTTGATGAGACTTTGACCGACTGAAATGGCGTCACGTATGGGGTCGCTCTCGGACCTCACGTCCTGACTGAAAAGGAGGCGCCAGATCACCGACAGGGTGAGGTGGGCCATTTCCTGTCCGATGTCGATCGTCGTTCCATCCTGCCACAGTGCCACTCGGTCGCGAGCCTGGCGCGTGATGAGGTTGGTGTACGCGGTCACATGATTTCCATGAAAGAAGAGTAGGAGTACCCGTCGCTGACGGTGATGGATTTCGCCTTCCGTGTGAAGCACGCCCTGACCAAAGATACGCGATTCGACCGGGGGGACGGGCGCCTTTCGATAATTGTCTTGATTGGTCACGAGTACATGTTTCACATCGGTGGGATGGTTCAGCACATACATGGCGGCGTCACGCTGCCGCAAGAGCAGTTCAACGACAAGCCCCATCGGAAGTTTGACCACGTCACCATAGGCCTGACACTGTATGAGAAAGCCCAGGGTGTCGCGGCGAAGGTCGGGGAAACATTCCCACCAACGCGAGACGGGTGGGCCGGAAAGGATGGGTGGTAGTATCGCTTGATCGATCATGAGGTCTACGCATCGCTCATGAAAACTACCGTATATTTGGTTGCCACTGTCAATGAGTGCCGGCTGGAACCTCGGCGGTCTCTTTCTTCTCTTCACGAATCGTGGACAGTGCGATCAACGACAGGATGGCGCACAGACTGACATACCATCCGGGGGCAAGCGCACTCCCACTCCGTTCCATGATCACCGTGGCCATCAACGGGGCAGTCCCACCAAACAGAGCCGAGGCAATATTGTACAAAATCGAGAGGCCTGTGTAGCGGCTCGCGACAGGAAAGAGCGTTGCCACGATGGCAAAGAACGGACCCATATAGGCTGACACGAACACCGTCATCAGGATTTGAGCCGTGACGATCAATGCGAGCTGGCCGCTGCTCAGCCAAGAAAAGAACGGGACTGTACTGATGGCCAGACCTGCGGCGCCGGCGGCCAGTACCCATCGATGCCCAACTCGATCGGACAGCTTGCCCATGCACGGAATCAGCATCGCCAACAGCGCCATGCAAAGGGTATTGATCAGCAGTGTTGTTCCCATCGGGAGATCGGTCACTTTGGTCAGATAGGTAGGGAGAAACACATAGAAGGTGTAAAACCCAACACCATGTAATAGGACGAGACCGATTACTTGCAGGAGTGACGCACGGTGCGATGCGAACAACTCACGGACAGGTGAGGACGACACCACGCCGGATCGTTGCAGCTGTTCAAAAGCCGGCGACTCTGGAATGCGCCGTCGAAGATACCAGCCGACCAACGCGATGACACTTCCCGCCACAAATGGGATGCGCCATCCCCATTCTTGGAGTGCCTCCGCTGAGAGGTTCAGCGTCGCCACGGTCCCGACACCGGAGCCTAGCAGCGCGCCGATCTGTGCGCTGAACCCCGCCCAGCTGCCGATATAGCCTCGCTCGGTCGGTGCGGCATGCTCAACAAGGAAGGTAACGGACCCCGTGAATTCTCCACCGACCGAGAGACCCTGAAGAAAGCGCAGCATGGTGAGTATGAGCGGTGCAGCAAGACCAATCTGAGCATAGGTCGGCAACATGCCAACCAAGCAGGTGGGCAACGCCATTAAAATTATGGACCAGGCCAAGGCCGCTCGTCGGCCCCTGGTATCACCCCAATACCCAAACAATAACGCGCCCAGTGGTCTGGCCAAAAAGCCAACGGCGAACACACTGAACGTGGCGATTAACGACAACGACGGATCCGACGCAGGAAAGAAGAGACGAGACAGGACCGGCGCGAAGTATCGAAAGAGGGCAAAGTCATACCACTCGAGCACATTACCGATTGCACCGGCCAAGACCGTTTTCCGTAATACTTTGGGTCCATCTCAATCCATAAGAATGCACCCTTGCACAACAGTGGCACATTGCCGCGGTCACCATACCATGAATATCTCAGTCACATGCGAGAGGTGCGTCGTCACTAGAGCGCTCAATAGACTGATGGATTGACTCACGTGATAACCTTGGAATGACACTGCGCGAATGGTGCAGATATGCATTCGCTCTTCATGGCACACTAGGATCGTTGGGAGAGCTCGGTTCGTATCGTGATGAGAACCTCCAACCGTCCCGTCCTCTAGCTGACCTCATCTTCTGTTCAGTGTATCTCGGCACACACTTATGACTTCAGCGCAGCAAACTGCTGTTTGAATGTCTGAATCTTCAACAGATAGGTTCTCACATCATGGTCGCCGCAGCGTTGGTGGGGCGTGAGACGAAAGTTTCGCTTTGCATAGTCACGACCCGCCCCGGCACCGCAGAGATGGATGACCGCGGCGAGGTCCTGCTTTTGCTGGAACGTCGCCGGGTGCTCTCCGACCAATTTTGCCACATGACGGTCGAGGAACGCGGCGGTCAGCTCAATCGCGTGACCTGGGATGATTCTGGTGTAGAGGCCATTGAACCAACAGGAGTTGAGGTTGTGCCAGGGCCCGTCTTCGACGACGACATGGTTGTGGATACAGTAACGCGTCCCTTCGTGAAACGTGCCGTCGGTGATTTGAAACATGCCGACTGCCGTCGAGGCCGGTTGGTACCACTCCAGCGGATTTGACGAGACGACGCGCCACCGCCAGTAGGTTCGTGCCACGGGATTACCCGAGCCCTCGGCTTGAGCCAAGGCAGCGAGCAGTTCAGATGTCATAATGGCTGTCGAATGTGTCTCGAACAACGCGCCGTATTCTTGCCACGTCTGGCGGGGATTCTTGCTGAGTGCCTTCTCTACTGGAAAGAACAATTCCGTCGGTTTATAAAACGTGTGATAGGCCCAATTGATTCCCAACAGGAGGACGAAAAGCAGGAGGGCGCTGATTCCCAACCGTGTCGCGGGTGGCGTTCGACCGACGGCCCGGAGAAACGTGCAGAGATTCTGCCACCGCCGATGAACGAAACGTGCCATCGACCTCATTGGGTGAGGATGGTGTTGGCGAGCAGGGTGAGTGTGGCGGCGAGGGGACATAGTGGCAGAGTACCAAAAACAGATAAATTCTTCCTCTTCGAGGTACTGGTGTGGGCATGCACAACAGTTCTGTTAACGCTGAATGCGTGAACAATCTTGATTTGCAGTCAGGACGAGTTCAATATGCCCAGAAAATAGTGGAGATGATCCCATTCGTAGTACGCCGTAGGCTCTGGGAGGCTGGTATGCAACGAGTTGTCGTGCTGAGCGTCGCCCTGCTGGCGATCCTGATATCTCCCTCTGCATTTTCGCAATCGTTCACTGACAAGGCCAAGAAGGACAGTGCGGTCGAATTCAGTGATGAGGACCCTGCGATGCAGAAGGCGATGGAACGTGCCCGGGCGGGCTTGGAAGATTTTCTTCGAAAAGCCGGATCACCGCCCCCCAACACTGATCAGTATTCGGTCAAGGTCAGAGTGAGTGAAGGCGATCAGCAAGAATATCTGTGGCTCTCCAACCTAAAGGTACAAGGAGAGCTCTGGTCTGGACGGATCGACAACCTCCCGATGATTCGATCAGTCAAGAAGGGACAGTCCTACGCATTTGCAAAGACAGAGATCATCGATTGGACGTATATCGATAAAAGCAAGAAGAAGGTTGTTGGCAATTTCACCACCTGTGCGCTCCTCACCAAAGAGCCGTCGGATGTTGCAGAATCGATTCAAAAGCAATATGGCCTCGATTGCGATCGTTGATGTCGCACCTCACAATCTCTGAACGCTACCATTAGTTCACAGAGCAGATCTGCTCTGTGAACCAACTGGTCCGCTAACCCCTCATTATGCCATGCCAAACTTCTCTGTACTCCTGGCCATAGAGGGATTATCGCGCGCATCCCGAATTCATGAATGGAACGTCGATAAGTGTTTGATAGTGTGGCAGGACTGCTGACAGGACCGACTGGTTCTCTTAATCATTGCTGTCTATGAATAACGTAAAACCAGCAATCATGAAGCCAATACAAACAACAAAGGTGATAAGTACTACCGCCATGCTCAAACTCCTTTGCACTGTCCCTGAGGACAAAGGTTCAGCCGCTTCATTGCGATCTCTACAAGCCCCCTAAATAACCTCGTGTAGCCGTGCCGCCTGATCGACCCATGGCTATCGTCTTCACTAGTGTATCTCCCCTGTCTTATTCTGTCCTAAGTAATTGAAATCACGTGCAGTTATATCGATCAGATGCTAGAGTGTGATTCACAAGACCCTTCGTATAGGTATCGATGGAACCGGCTCGAGTTTCTAAACTACCCTCCGCTCCAGCCTTATTGGATTTGGTGTCCACCGAGGCTGACTATCTGTTTCAAACGAGGAGTCAGTCGCCGACGGATACGAGGAAACAGGCAACCCGTGATCATTTTGATGCCTGGGCCGCATCGCGGATGGAATGGGAACAGAAAGCCAGGGCGTACTACGACGATCAGGTTCGCTATATCAAATTCCTCGTGCCCAAATGATTGCATGTGCTTGAAATTGGTTCGGGCCTAGGTAATTTGCTCGCCGCGCTTCGACCGGTGCGTGGTGTCGGCATCGAGCTGAGTCCAGAAATGGCCAAGCAAGCGGCTCGGCGCCATCCTGCCTTGGAGTTCAGAGTCGATGATGCGGAGACGTTGGAGATCGCTGAAACCGCCGTTTGACGCCAAACAAGCCATCACGACGACCTTATTCGAGCGGAACCAGCCGCAGTTCCATTCGCGGTATCCGCGCTCGCTGTTCAATACATCCGACGAATGGCCTGCGCAGCGTACCCGTTGAGCGGCGGCTTTGACCATCCCTCGCTTCTGCCTCAGTGGATGCTCATGCCGATGCTGCGATTGGAGCCTATGCTGGAGCGACTGGGGCACCTATTTACCTTCGGCATGCTTGTCGTCATTGAACGGCAATCGTAGCACTCAGAAATCCATTGAAGCATGTTCCCCTCCATCCCGCAGATGGTTGCAAGGTGCAAGAAGCCCCCCCTATAATGTGCTGAGCCGTTCAGTGCATGCATTAACTATCTGGAGGAATCGTTGATATCATGAGCGAAAGAACGTTGGCCATTATCAAGCCGGATGCCGTGAAAAAGAATGCCGTGGGAGATATTATCAATCGCTATGAGCAAGCCGGGCTGAAGCCGGTGGCAATCAAGATGATTCACATGTCTCAGTCAGTGGTTGAGGGGTTTTATTCCGTACATAAAGCGCGCCCATTTTTCGGGAGTCTCTGTGCCTTCATGTCTTCTGGACCTGCAGTCGTCCTTGTGTTGCAGGGAGACAATGCGATCAAAAAGAATCGCGAGCTGATGGGGGCGACCGACCCAGCAAAAGCCGATGCGGGGACCATCCGCAAAGCACATGGAGCGAATATCGAGTTCAACGCCGTGCATGGTTCTGACTCGCCGGAAACTGCACAATTCGAGATTGGGTATTTCTTCCCCGGCATGGAGATTTTCAACTAACCTTCCTGTCTTGGAGTGCGCAGATCTCCGTACCCTCTCAGCTCTGACCGGTACCGGAGTAAAGGAACAGCGCTGTTGCTGTTCCTCTACTTTTTGCTTAGCGGAACCTCTTCCGAATCAGAACTGCTTCAGGCTCGACGGTCTACGATCCTCCTCTTTGGCTCAGCACAGATCGTTCCTGTAGATAGCAAGTTAAGTTGTCCGGTTTATGGAGCACGTGATCTGTCCGGTTCTTCTTGTCGCCGTGTTCAGTCGCCCGCTGAATTTATTTTGCGCACACACTGGCCCCAGGACCGACGATCGG
>JAOUHD010000137.1 GCA_029865345.1 Nitrospira sp. | reverse complement strand
CTTTTTACAGGGTGGGGCGCGGATCAATAATCGTGCGCAGGCGAGCATCAGACATCGAATTTATGAGCGACTCAGCGTCAGCGGGACTGGTGGGTATTCCTTGAGTCAATTTTTCCCCAATACAGATGCTCAATTTCAGTTTGTCACTGGAGCATCGAGGATTGAGTATAAGTTGACGAGAAACATCAGCGGAGAGCTCTTTTATATGTTCACCCACACTTCCACCGAGGGAACGGGACTTGAATATCAGGTATCACGCCATCAAGTAGGATTTATGCTGTCAGTATTCTTGGAATCGTTAGGAGAATCGCTCGGATTCGACTAGGTGATGGGAGTTAGGCCACGGATGGATATGGCTCAATCAGAATCGATCATAAATTCACCCACGCAGAAGATAATTATCGAGGAGAAGCGAAGCGGACTATTGAGGGTCGATTGGGCTGAACTCTGGGAGTACCGGGAGTTGCTGTATACGTTGGTCGAACGGGAGATCAAGGTCCGGTATAAGCAAACGGCCATCGGGGTGAGTTGGGTTCTCCTGCAGCCCTTAATTGCGATGCTGATTTTTACCGCGATATTTGGGCGGATGGCTAAGATGCCGTCCGATGGCATCTGGTATCCTGCGTTCATATTGACCGCTCTGCTCCCATGGGGATACTTTTCCCAGGCCATTACCCGCTCGGGGACGAGCCTTGTCAGTAGCGCTAATTTGGTCACAAAAGTCTATTTCCCGAGGATGCTGCTGCCGCTTTCAGCGATTGTCTCCCCGTTGATCGACTCTCTGTTGTCGATGGGGCTGTTGTTCGGCCTGCTCATGTACGCAGGAATTCCTCTCACCTGGAAAGTGATCACGCTGCCGGCATTCATCCTGATCGCCATGCTGACGGCCACGGGGGTCGGCCTGTTTGTCTCAGCAACCAACGTCAAGTATCGAGATGTGGGTCATGCCATTCCATTTGTAGTTCAAATCTGGATGTTTGTCTCACCGATCGTCTATCCCGTCAGCCTTGTGCCGGAGCGCTGGAAGTTGCTCTATAGTCTCAATCCGATGGTCGGGGTCATCGATGGGTTTCGTTGGGCATTGTTGGGGAAAAGCGCCCCGGATCCATTCATGATGGGGCTGAGCCTTATTATGGTTCTTGTCGTGCTGATCGGGGGAATCGTGTACTTTCGGCAGATGGAACGAGAATTTGCCGATATCATTTAATGGCCCGCGGTTTTGCGTCTGTTCCGACGATTGTGTTGCCTGCTACTCTCCAACCCACGCTGGGTAGGCTTTCAGAAAACGTTTAGGGATACTTGATATGAGTGAAATTGCCGTGCAAGTAGACAACCTCTCCAAACGCTACACCATCGGCGCGCGGCGGGAGAAGTATGCCACGTTGCGCGATCGCCTTGTGTCAGGTGCGAGTCGCTTGTTCGGTCGCGGCACAGGGCCGGAAGCAGATGCCACCAATGCCATGTGGGCCTTGAAGGATGTCTCCTTTAGTGTCAAGCAGGGTGAGGTGGTGGGGATTATCGGCCGCAACGGTGCCGGGAAAAGCACGCTCCTCAAGCTGCTGTCGAGGATCACCGCACCCACTCATGGTCGTATTGAGATCACGGGCCGTGTCTCCTCGCTGTTGGAAGTAGGGACAGGCTTTCACGCGGAACTGACTGGGCGCGAGAATGTATATCTCAATGGAACGATCCTGGGGATGAAGCGCGCCGAGGTCACCGAAAAGTTCGATGAGATCGTGGCGTTTGCTGGGGTGGAACAGTTCATCGATACGCCTGTCAAACGGTATTCCAGCGGGATGTATCTGCGGTTGGCGTTTGCTGTCGCGGCCCACTTGCAACCGGAAATCTTGATTGTCGATGAGGTGCTGGCGGTCGGCGATGCGGATTTTCAAAAGAAGTGCTTAGGCAAAATGGAAGGGGTGGCCGATCAAGGACGGACGATCTTCTTTGTCAGCCATAACATGCAGGCCATTACACGGCTGTGCAAACGGGTGATCTACTTAGAGGATGGGCAACTGCGTCATGACGGATCCCCGCATGACGTCGTGAAAACATACCTGCATTCAGGCCTGGGCACGATGGCGGTGCGAGAATGGCTGGACCCGGTGAAGGCGCCCAGTAGTCGAGCCGCTCGGTTATGGGCGGTGCGCGTGCGGAATGAGGAAGGCCAGTACACCGATCAGATCGATATTCGAAAACCAGTCGGAATTGAGATCGAGTATGAGGTCCTCCAGCCTGGTCGTAAGTTCAGGGGAGCGATAGATGTCTGTAATGAGGAAGCGGTGTTGCTGTTTGTGGCGCTTGAAGCGGATCCCGAGTGGAGAGGACGTATTCGACCGCCCGGCCGCTACCGGAGTATCGCCTGGATTCCAGGGAATTACCTGGCCGAAGGAACCATGATTGTCAATGTGAGCCTTGACACGGTAGAGCCGCTCGACTACCTCTTTAAGGTGCGGCAGGCGGTCGCCTTTCATGTGGTAGATACGACTGACGGTGACTCGGCACGTGGCAACTATGCAGGGTCATTTCCAGGCGTCGTAAGGCCGTTGCTGAAGTGGACTAATGAGCAAGATCTCAGTAATACTCAAGAGAGGCAGTCGGTGAGCGGCCCCACTTGAGCGTTTGTCTTCTCTTGATGCTGATGAAGAAGTAAAGGAAAGATCGGCAGCGTTTGTGGTTGGAGCTGCCAGGCATTCAATTAGTCGATCGAGTTACGACCTGTTTTGCTCGTAAGGGGTGCCGCCATTCTTTAGGCAGTGTGTTTTCGAAGGGCTGACTACAAGAAGAGTTGTTTCCCCCCAGCGCACTGCTTCAGGGTTCCATAATCAAAGTATGGGTTAGGCCTATTCATTGACGCTCCCACGCTGATCTACCAAGAACCGGTTGGTGGCCTCAGTGGACTTGGCGATCGTGTGAAGCTGTTTCGAGATACCTTTATCTAGGATGGTAAAAGTGATTCAGGCGGTGATGACTAGCGGTGTCGCCCCTACAAACACCTCGTCCATTGTAACGGGCTCTCGAATTGCGTCTTGTAGGTTTCAATCTTCTTCGGGTTATTCAAGACGAAGTTCTGACGATTAGTTGATGATGAGTGACCGTAGGAAGCATGGAATAGGAATATGTGCGGAATAGCCGGAGAATTAAGATTCAGGGAGCAAGAGCCCGCAGGTGCTGATTGGGACAGAATTAGTTCCATGATGTCCCGGCGGGGACCGGATGATAGCGGATTCTGGTCTGAGGATGGATCTTGCACATTGGCGTTTCGCAGGCTGTCGATTATTGATTTGAGCTCCGGAGGGCATCAGCCCATGACTGCCGGTAAGGGCCGGTATGTCTTAGTGTTTAACGGCGAGGTCTATAACTTTGTAGAGATCAGGGAACAATTGCAGCAGCGCGGGGTGACATTCCGGTCAACCAGCGATAGCGAGGTCGTATTGCATGCATTAATAGAATGGGGTGCTGCAGCACTGGCTAAGTTTAACGGGATGTTTGCATTGGCCTTCTATGACAGCACTGAGAAGAAGCTACTTTTGGCGCGCGACCATGCCGGTATGAAACCGCTGTATTATTTGACGTCCGATCGCGGGGTTGTATTCGGTTCACAGTATGATCAATTACTGGCACATCCCTGGAGTAATGGCCTCGGGGTGTCAAGCGAAGCACTCGGGCTGTATCTGCGGTTGGCGTATATTCCGGCTCCTTTTGCCATGATAGAGAACACGCACATGCTGGAGCCGGGTACGTGGATGGAAATTACAGCGAATGGACAAAGCCAGCAGGGCCGCTTTTTTATTTTGTCTCAGTATGCCGAGCCTTCATTGAGAGGGGAGGAAGCTCTAGAGGCGGTGGATGAAGCGATCACACGAGCTGTGAGACGGCATTTAATCAGTGACGTTCCCGTGGGAGCATTTTTATCGGGTGGCATCGACTCGCCCTTAGTAGTGGCGAAGATGCGGTCTGTCAGTGCAAACCCTATCCAGACATTTACGATCGGTACCGGTGAGAAACAAACCGATGAATCTCTGGATGCGCAAGCCTACGCAAAGGAAATTGGGGTCGAGCATAAGATCGAATATGTCCGGACGGACCAGGTTCTGGACCTTGTAGCAGAAGTTATCGACGCTTGTGGGGAGCCGTTTGGCGACTACTCGATATTTCCCACCTTGTTGGCTGCAAGATTGGCTAGTCGCGATCATAAAGTCGTACTTTCTGGGGATGGTGGTGATGAATTGTTTTGGGGGTATCCCAGTCGTTTCGCCACGCTGATCAGGCTTGCGGTGGACTTCAGGATGCCGCTCTGGCTGAGAAGGGTGCGATGGGGAGCAAAACGAGCCTTCTTGAGGGGTAATGATAGATACCTGCTCATGGACTCAGTGGGCAACGCCCACCGTGCGATGCATACCCGTTTTCCTGAAGCGCTACTGGAAGAAATATTTCCCTCATTGCCGGTCTGGCCGTCAGGATGCAATGTATATGCGTACGATGGCTGTGACCCCGATCAAATCGCCCAGGTTTCACGATGGAATGAGTTTGTGTACCACTTGACGATGGTATTGCTGAAGGTGGACAGGGCCAGCATGTACAATTCCCTCGAGGTTCGTGTTCCGTTCCTTGATCGAGAGGTGATTGACGTGGCGTCGAAGGTCGACTGGAAAGACTGCTTACAGGTCGGTCCTCAAATCGGGAAAATCCCCTTGAGACGGGCCTTGGCGAAATTGGTCACGTATCAGACTCATGCGAAACGAGGGTTTGAGGCTCCGATGGCGACATGGCTCAGAACATCCATGAAGGAAATGTTCGAGGAGTACGTCTTGAACCAAACTGATCTCCTTGGCCTTGAAATCAATCGAAAGGCGGTTCGTGGGGTTTTTGACCAGCATGTTCATGGAAAACGTAACTATGCAAAGGGGCTTTGGCCATTGCTGAGTTTGGCATTATGGACAAGAAAGTATCGCTCACGTTCACCGATGAGTAACAACAATATGCTGACTCGGTGGAATACCTGATATCGACTGTCTGAAATAGGCGCTCATCAAATGACAAATCATACAACCCCCCTTGTTTCAATTGGTATACCGACTTACAACAGAGCAAGCAGTTACCTGAAAGTGGCGCTGCGAAGTGCGGTAAATCAAACATATAAGAATATAGAGATCATTGTTTCCGACAACTGTTCCTCGGACAATACCGAATCGACCGTCAAAGAATTCGGTGATTCCCGAATACGGTACTTCAGGCAGACGCAAAATATAGGTGCAAATAAAAATTGTAATTTTTGCCTGGATCAAGCTCAGGGGAAATACTTTCTGATGCTCTTTGATGATGACGTGGTCGATGATGATTTCATATCAACATGTTTGGATGCCGCTGCGTCACACAGAGAACCAGGCGTAATTTTAACCGGAGCACGGCAAATCGATTCCGCTGGGAATATTCTATCTGCTTCCCATAACAGGGCAAGCGGATGCTCTACGGTGGATTTTATTTTGGGCTGGTTTGACGGAAAAGTGCCGTTGTATCTATGCAGCACCCTATTCAATACCCAGAGGCTGAAGCAAGAGGGAGGATTTCATTCGAAAACCCATAGATATGAGGATGTTGTGGCATATGTTCAGCTGGCTGCGAAATATGGAAGAGTCGACATTTTTGATATAAAAGCCAGTTTTCGCAGACATGACAGTAATATGGGAAGCGCCACCCATTATTATGAATGGTGCGAAGATAGTTGCTATCTTTTGGATGTCATGTGCGATGCCGTGCCTCAACAGGCTGATGTAATTAGAAAGAGGGGGATGTCCTATTTTTGCCTGAGGAATTACAGACATGCTGCGGCGATAAAGTCACCACTGGGACGTCTAAGTGCGTACTGTACCGTGTACAGGATGTTTGACTATAGTTATTCCCCATTGAAGTTCATGTTTGGGAAAAAACTCTCTCGCATCGTCAGCTTCATGAAGGGGAAGATCGGAAAGTCGTAGGGTGGATTTGTATTGGCCGTTCATGAAAGAGGCGATTCGCAGTCCTCGGCGAACGGAACCGTTCAACGAAGCGATCAAGGTCATGGGATGGTAGATTGTCTGCACGTGCAGGCTCCGGTTGGGGCTAAGACCGCCTCATCTCGGTTCGTGGCGTGGGGGATCGAGGTAGATTAGCCGCGCAAGCCAGTTCGAGAGGTCTTTCCACTGACGAGGACAGGGCGCTTATCGTAGGGACGGGCGTGACGTCGATGTGTTTGAGTTCTCGTTGCGAATTATCATCATGAAAATCGCATTTCTTGTCAGCGAGTTTCCCTCCGTATCCCAGACATTTGTTCTAAATCAGATTGTGGGATTAATAGATTTGGGACATGATGTCCATATCTTTGCGGACAGATCAGGCAATACGGCCACCATTCATGGCACTTATGAAAAGTATGACCTGTCAAGACATACTCACTACTATCGGATCCCCAAGAACGGGCTGGTCAGAATAGTAAAAGCTATCGCCTTCATTATTCAATATGCGCCACGTAATTATGACGTCATTTTTAGATCATTAAATGTTTTTCGACATGGGAAGCAAGCATGGTCTCTTAGTCTTCTTTTTAGGAGTATTCCGTTATTAGAAAGGGGAAGGCCTTTTGACATCATTCATTGTCAGTTCGGTACTCTCGGATTGAGAGCCGTATCGTTAATGCCAGTTCGTACTGGAAATCGCAAGATCGTGACATCCATCCGGGGTTCTGATGTAACCGTCTTTCTGAAAAAACATCCTGGCATCTATCGTGAATTGTTCAAGGAGGGAGCTTTGTTTTTGCCGGTATGCGAGTTTCTTAAGGAACGACTCATCCAGGAGGGCTGTGCAGAAAAGAAGATCGTGGTTCACTATTCCGGCATTGATTGTTCGAAATTTCACTATCTTCAAAGAGACCGTGTTCCCGGCGAGGCCGTAAAGGTATTGACGATTGCCAGACTGGTTGAAAAAAAAGGCATAGTATTTGCTCTCGAGGCTGTGTCGGGCCTGCTTTCAAAAGGGGAAAAGCTAGAATATACGATCGTCGGCGATGGTCTGCTGCGTGGGCATCTGGAGCAGATGATAGGGCGGATGGGTATCGAGCGACAGGTCAAACTACTCGGCTGGAAAACCCACGAAGAAGTGAAGCGGCTCTTAGAGGAATCGCATGTGTTGGTTGCTCCGAGTTTAACCTCTGACGGGGGTGATCAAGAAGGGATACCGAATGTCATAAAAGAGGCGATGGCCTGCGGATTACCCGTCATCAGTACGTTTCACAGTGGGATACCGGAGTTGGTGACCGATGGCGTCACGGGTCTCCTGGTGCCGGAAAGGGATGCCGGTTCGCTTGCCGGTTCGCTTGAATACCTGATAAGGCACCCGGAGATTTGTAGTGAGATGGGTCTCGCCGGCAGGAGGCAGGTGGAGCAAAAGTTTGATACACACCGCTTGAATAAGGAGTTGGAAGAATTATATCTGAGCGTGATGCGAAGTCAGGTGGCAACTGAATGAGAAGTGACACCGTTATGAAGAATCCCGGAACTGGCCAAAAGCCAATCGGTTTAGCCAGACCGCTCTTTTCGGAGGTCGGGGTGGTTGCCTTTGTCCCGGAGGAATGGGGCGGACCCTGGCTGTCTCGGCATCAGGTGCTGACTCGCCTGGCGGAGTATTTTCATGTCGTCTGGGCCGAACCTGCCAGAAGCTGGAGAGAGCTTGTATTTGGCGGCGGGAAGCCGGTCAATCGCTCTCCTCGCTCGGAAACATTTCCGGAAGGGTTTTATCTGTATCAGCCGGAAAGATGGCTTCCACAGTTTGACCGACCAACATGGCTGGCCTCCTGGACCGCGGTGAAAAGAGCTCGTAGAGCTGAGGCCTTGCTTCGTCGGCGTGGGTGCAGGACCATCGTCTTCTATCTGTGGCGTCCCTATTTCGACCATGTCTTGGATGCTCGTTCACACGATCTGAGCTGTTACCATATTGTTGATGAGTATTCCTTTTCTGCAATGGAGCAGTCGCTGTCAGATCGAGAGGTGCAACTGATCAAGCGCGTAGACCAAGTATTCATCCATTCGCCTGCGTTGCTGGAGCGTAAAGGTCAATTCAACCCTCATACTCGGCTTGTCCCAAACGGCGTGGACTATCAGGCGTTCGCGACTGTTCAAGCAGAACCGGCTGATCTACGTGAGATTCCACATCCGAGGATCGGCTATGTCGGGATCATCAAGGCACAGCTGGACTTTCAGGTCTTGCTCGATCTGGCCATTCACCATTCGCAGTGGTCCTTTGTTTTTGTGGGGCCAAAACGAAATTTGGGAAAGGATTCGCCGTTAGTGGATCAGCTATCCAAATTGAAGAATGTGTATTTTCTCGGAAACAAACCCAAAGAAATCGCCTGCGCCTATCCGCAGCACATGGATGTCTGTCTGCTCCCATATAAGGCCAATGATTACACAAAATACATTTATCCGCTCAAGCTTCATGAATATCTGGCTGGAGGAAAGCCGATCGTGGGGACGTCAATTCGATCTCTGTTGGATTTTACGCATGTCATTAAGCTCGCCAGTACGCATGAGGAATGGTCACGAGCGTTGACGGAATCGCTAGCGCCCCATATGGTTTCGAACGATGAGACACAGAACCGTCGCAACATCGCC
>JAOUHD010000136.1 GCA_029865345.1 Nitrospira sp. | reverse complement strand
TGTATCGGCGTTTGAATATCCTCTCGTGCAAGCTTCGGAAGACCTAACAAACCTATCCAACGGCCCACCGCTAAGAGATTAACAGGCTGCGAAAAAACTCAGTGTATCCATAAAATGCCGGCGAAGTCTTACGTACCGCACAGATGGGACAATAACCTCAGGAGGCTCAAAAAGCCCATCCAGCAAGGCCGTAGTGAGCCAAGCGGCGAGGTGTGCATTCGGTACGTTGAGCCTCTGAGCGATGCGAGAACGCCGCTGAGGGACTTTTTCAGCATCCTGTTAGAGCCATCAACTTGATGCTAGGCATGTGACATATCTCAGGCCACTCAGGACGAGGGCTGCCCCACCCGTCAAGTTCTGGTATGGCATCGTCGATTCAGTGGCCATCCTGCTTAGAAAATTGCCTTGCGATAGGCCAAGCACAGGGTCTGTGGCGGCCCATTTCCATGCCCAGAATGGACCGTGGCCTCAGCAAACGACGTGATGCATCGGTGGACAGATGATATTCATGCCGCTCAGAGTCTTGCAGCTTGTCCAGCCTTGCAGTCCGATAGCGTAAGTCACTCTGAACAAGGGGGTTGCCGCGAAGACGGTCGCGGTCAACCACGGCAAGACTGTATGGACTCAACCTCTAACACACGCACAAAGTAGAACCGCCTTGCACCTGGCTGACCAGATGCAAGGCGGTTCATTTTTTACAATGATGCGAAGACGAAGTTAATCCTTATCGTCCTCATCATCGTCTTTTTTCTTCTTTTCAACCTTCAATACCGGCTGGCCCTGCGCCAAGCTGGCATTGAGATCGTGCTCGGGAACTTTCTTGTGCACCAGGTTCTGGTGACAATCGATACACGTGGCGCCTTCCGACTGCATTTTCGCATGCGCAGCCTTGGCTGACGCGCCTGGCGCCTTCACATTCTTGTGGCAAGCCCTGCACGTGAGACTGTCCCATTCTTTTAATTTCATCCTGGCCCGAAAGGCTGCCTCTGGACGATGCTCATTGAATTTTTCCACCGTTGAGTAGTCGGTGGTGAATTCCTTAATGAGGAAGGGCAGCCCGTCAACCACGTGGGTATAGATGGCTTTATGGAAGTTGGAAAAACCTTGAGGCACGTGGCAATCCTTACAACCAGGATCCGCTCCAAGCGCCCCATAGTGAGAGGACTTTTTCAACTCCTCATACGGATAAATTTCTGAATGGCAGCTGATGCAGAACTCTGTTCTTGAGACAGCGGCTTCACCCCCGAAGACCACGGCAATCAACAGGATGCCGACCACTCCCCCGACAATGAACGTACCGGCCTTCCCTGACATTATTCCTCCTCAGCCTTGTCGGCCTTCACTGCTGGCTTGGCACTCTTCTGGAATTCCTCGTGGAATTTCGGAGTTGGAGGGCCAGTGAACGTTCCTTCAAGCTTGAAATGGGCGTGCATCGCCTTGTCGTCTCGCACATACTTCTCAAAATCAAACGAGTACTTCTTGTCGACGGTTGGGGTAAATGGCGTATAGGGCTTCTTCGCACCCTTCCAGGGCGACCCTTCATAGTTCAGGTGACAGGCGCTGCACTTTTCGACAAATTCAAAGTCCTGTCCGGCTTCAGCCAGGGACTCACGAGGGGTTTCCTTCTTGGACTTTTCATAGGCCTCCCCGGCCTTCCGGTGAATCTTACGATAGTCGCTGCCGGCTCCATGGCATGATTCACAGCTTACTCCGGTCACGAACTTCTCCGGCTCTTCAACCGTGTAACCGCCCTCTTTCCCAAAGCCGGTGACGTGACAGCCCACACAATCTTTGTCTTTGCTGTAATCCTTCTTAGGATCAAGCTTTGCCTTGACCATGGCCTCGTCTTTTTTCTTGCCTCTTGTGGCTTTGAGCGAATCCATAGCTTTGGCATGAAGGGTCTTGTCCCACGACTCTCCTTCGCCTTTGTGGCAGTTATAACACTTCTTCCTACCTTCAAATGTACCTTCAGCAGCAGCAGTTCCAACTAAGACAGCGAACAACGCCGTAGCGGCGAGTGCGATTGTCATGGGATGATTCACGGTAGCTCCTTTCTCCTATAAAAACTATTCGTGGTCCTGTTTAATCAAGCACGTATGTATTACTCTATCGTGACCGTGGATGATTTTCAATAACCGTCTTTCCACTTCTGTCTTCTATCACTCAAAAGCTCAGTTACTCATACTCGCGGGCTGTGCAGATGGAATCTTATACACCAAATAGCCTCCCTCTTTATAGACCATCTGGAGGGGTTTCAATTCAAGGATCAACGAGGTTGTCATGGGCAGCATCTGGGCGAGCAGCGTCTTCACGCTCTTGTCGTCGGTGAGGAAGTAGGCGCGCACGTTAGTCTCAGAAAGTCCATGCACCGTATGAGAGGTGAACTTGTTGTCCGCTTGCCAACGCTTCACCATTACGTTGAGTCCATGCACATCCCCACTCCCCTTCACGGTGAAGTCCTTGTAGGCGACACCGATGCCATCTGGGCGCATCATCCCAAGTTTGTAGAGGTCCGAGATGTGGACCACGACATAGCCTTCACGACCGCCAGTCAGTTCACGCAGAATCGCTGCACCCTCTGTTGGCTCTGCCAGTAGGGCGTCAGCAAAACGTTGAAATTTTCGCTTCTCTTCTTCGCTTGGCGCAGAGCCCCAGAAGTCGCGTTCGTATTTCGCAATGGCCTCGGCTCGCGACCGCCAGGGCATCGGCGTGATAAGAGGTTCACTGAGATGGGAGGTGAAGACCGTCTCTACCCCGGTCAACATTTGAATCTGGCGCGAAGTGTCCCACCAGGCCAGAATAGTGGCGTCTTTCGGCATATTCTTGGCAATCACTGGTGCCAATATGGACAGCTCGGAGAGCTTACTGTCGACAAAGACCATTGGCTCGCCGACGTGATTTTCCCAGGCGAGCATCACGGGCTTTGTGTTTCCGCGACGAGCGAGATAGGCGGACGCTACCGGTTCCTCCATTCCTTCTACGTGAACCTCTTGCTTGCTAATGCTTAGATCAGACCATGGACCTAGTTCAAGCTTTGGGAACTTATCAACACCACCTTCTTCCACCAAGCGATAGTGATACGGGGCTGGACCTGGATCGAACCACAGAAATGCAACCCAACCAAGTAAAAAAAGTCCTCCCGCCACTAGGACTAATCCTAGCAACGGGAGGACTCTACTACCTGGCCGCGTCAGCGCTGCTTCCATCGTCGGCGCGGCGTCTATGGTCACCGCTGGTTCTTCTTACGTCTGCTCCATCCGGCAAGCGCGAGGGTACCTGTCAGAAGCATGCCCCCACCGAGACTGCCGAGCGTAAATTTCCCGTCAGTGGTATCTAAATCAAGCAGGCTACTTGTCTTGGCCTGCTGCTCAAGCTTGGACACCCGTTCCATCAGGACCATCCTATCCTTCAGCTTGGTGTCCTCGTCCATGATTTCGACATAGGCGCGGTTCATGGCTGCCCAGCCGACGGTGTAGGTGTACCCTGGGTATTGGTGCGCAAGAGCTACGTGCAGTTGCACCAGATGATCCTCAGCCATCTCGAACAGTTTGAGCTCGATGGCTGTAGGGCTGTTGTTCTTCGACCAGTAGATCTGCCAGAACTGGTCGAACAAGGCCTTAGCCGGTGCTGGAGGGGCAGGCCGGTTGTTCTTCTGACCGGTGAGGAGTCTAGCCTCGTACTGTTTATGGACGACGTTGTGCGCCTCATCGTATTTATCAAGTCCATGAGAGGTGCCGTTATCCATAAACTCCAACCATGCGCGTGCGAAGCTCTCGGAGTGGCACGTTGTGCAGGTCTTGACCCACGCATCCAGTCGCTTCATGCCCCATTCGCCAAATACAGGCTCTCTAATACCAGGCACGAATGGATAGTTTGCCCAACGAACCTTACGCACCGTGTTGTGGGAGAATTTGCCCTGGTACTCCATATGACAGCTCTGGCAGGTGGGGAACTTCTGTCCGCCCTTAACAACTGCATCCTTGAGCTGTACATTAAAATTCCATCTGGCCTTAGAAGCCTGGTAGCCCAGCCCATGCTGCGACGCGTTGTAGGCTTCATAGTTGTTGTGATCGGCCCCGCTGTGACAGGTACCGCAGGCTTCAGGCTTGCGGGAGTCGGCCACCGAGAATTCGTGCCTGGTATGGCAGTTGTCGCACTTATTCTGGTTGGTGTGGCACATGGTGCAGCCGTCAGCGATCTCGCGCTGTGCCATTCCGGCGTAGATGTCCGTCTCAACGTTAGCCCTGTAATCCAGCGCGTGTGACGGACGGCCCCTTGGCCACTGGTTCTTCGGCCATAAAATCGTGTCGCGCTCGGACTCGCGCTCGGCATATTCTAGTAGATGGCAGGTGCCGCAGACGTCAGAGGTCGTCATCTTGAGGTCCGCGCGATGGTCAGCCTTATTCTTGGTATTGATG
This sequence comes from Nitrospira sp., assembly GCA_029865345.1. Taxonomy (GTDB): domain Bacteria; phylum Nitrospirota; class Nitrospiria; order Nitrospirales; family Nitrospiraceae; genus Nitrospira_D. The sequence goes on along the minus strand of JAOUHD010000136.1, from coordinate 4,246 downwards.
CCCACGTGGCAATCGATGCAGCTGACTTCCTTCAAGTTCTCTTTTGGACCAAGCTTACCAATCGAGCGCAGGTTTGTCTCGACTTCTTCCAGCTTTGCTTTCTTATAGAAGGTGTCGTCTTTCGGGGTCAGCTTGCGAATCTTGTCCAGATTGGCATGCGTGCTTCTCTTCCACATCGCCACCCAACCCGGCGACTCATCGGTGTGGCATTTCACGCACTGCTCGCGTGTCGCGACTTCCTTGACCGATGACGGCGGCTTGTAGAAAGACATTGGGTCGAAGTACTTACTCATTGTGGTCGGCTCCCAATACTGGCCGTACTGCCCTTTCCCCGCGCCTCTGCCTGGATCCAGCCAGCGCTTCGTCAACGCCTCATGAAACTCCTTGGGGCTCGCGGACCGATCGATGTTCAGCGCCTCAAATGTTTCCTTCGGGACACTGGGGTACTGTGCATGTACTGGTGCAGCCAGCAGCAGGCCGCAGAGAACCATGGCATACTTCGCCACATGCTTTACTTTCACAGTCATACTCCTTCCGTTTGATGGGCAGCTTGTACTGTCCTTACTAAAATAGCCTTGGAGAAAATGCATCATGATGATGTGATCAGGGTTTTCTATTACATTTTACTCAAATTTCAATAAAGAATGCGGTCGGAATATAGCTGAGGCCCATCACACTGTCAAGATATTTCCCATGAAAAATCTCCCAACGAGCGCCGTGCAACTCAGCGACAAATTTAACGGATAATACGATCACTACGGGCGCTCTCGGTCAATAACGACAGTAATGTTTTCCGTCCCTGGCTTAATCGGCTGACTCATACCTTCCAGATCACCACTTCCAGGCATCGCTTGTCCAGATTTCGACAATCGGGCCACGATGACCACTGTATCGATGTCCGACAGCTTTCGAGATGGCATAGGACTTGTCGAGTCATCAAGCCGGAAGGTGAAGGGTAAGTCGTTCTTCGATGCCCGCACGATCGACACCGGCATTGGTGGACCGGCCACATCCTTCGCAAAAACAAAGAGTGTATCCGGAAGTGTTTTGCCAGCCAGGCTCGGCCCCAACACCACCTTGCCCGTGATCGCACGCGACGCACCGGCCTTTTTGACCGGAGGATGATCAGACGGCATAGCCGATGAAGCCGCAGGAGCATTCGCCGCTGCCATCATTGGAGCACCACCCATCCGCCGTTTCGCGTCGTCGATAGCGGCCGAGATTTGCTCGGTAAATTCCGGTTCGGAATCCGGAGGCAAGTTCGCGCGCGCCCGTTCCCAATCTTTGACGGCAAGGACGAAATCCTTACGATTGTAGGCCACGGTGCCTGCCAGCATCAGAGCCTTCACGTGATTGGGGTCAACCTTCAAAGCCTTTTCGATCAACGTCTCCGGTTTGCCTTCGAGCTTGCGCCCCTGGTGAACTGCAAGCGCATCGGCATAATCAGCAAGCATATCCGCATTGTTGGGATTCAGCTTGAGAGCCTTCTCGAAAGTCGGAACGGCATCGGCATACCGCTCCATGGCCATATAAGAGCGCGCCAGCATGGTCCAGCCTGTTGCATCAGTGGGATTCTGCTCCAGCTTCTTTTTGAGCTTGTCGACCATCGCATTGAGCCCCTCCGTCATTTGGCGCTCATTGTCGGCACCGCTCTGAGCCGACATCGACGACGCCGTCGGGTGCGTCATCGCGGCTGGATTGCCCAATGTCCAATAGAGCACGCCACTGGCTGCCGGAATGGCCAACACTAACGACAGTGCGACAAGCCGAATATTCACGAGCCCTCCGGACATCATCGATGATGTTTCGGTGGAACCAGTCTCCTCCAACACCCGGCGCTCCAGTTCATGTCGAGCTGTCCGATACTGGTCATCCGTCAGCAACCCGTTGGTGAGATCTTGTTCCAGCTCAGAGAATTGCTGTCGATACACCGGCAACGTTTTTTCCTGTTCATTGGTCAGCTGCGCTGGTCGCTTCAACAACGGGCGCACGATTAATCCCAGGACGGATACGGTCATGGCGGACACAATCGCCCAGAATGTCACGGTCATGATCGCTTCTCTCCTTCTGCCAAGAGTTGTTCAACTCGTCGATGTTCTTCATCCGTCACCGACACTTCGACCACCGTACGTGACCGACGCCGCAACGTAATGACCAGCGCCGTCGCCCCGATCGCCATTAAGGCAAACGGCCCCACCCACAGCAGCGTGGTCGTGGCTTTTAACGGCGGTCGATACAGCACAAAGTCTCCGTATCGCGACACAAGAAACTCAATGATCTCCTGGTCGCTCATATTCTTGGCGATCATCTCTCGGACTTCCCGGCGCAGGTCTTCTGCCAGTGGAGCGCTCGAGTCGGCCAAGGTTTGATTTTGACAGACCAGACATCGCAGCTCGACGGCGAGGTGCTTGAGTCGCGCCTCGGCGACGGGATCATCGGTCAATGGCCTGGCTTCCCCGGCCCACGCCGGCCCGGACACACACAATATGATGAGCATCACCCAGTTCATTCGGATTCAAGCTGCTTCACAAGTGGGATAATTTTTTTGGCAACTGTGTCAGGAGTCAACGGCCCGATCTGCTTATAACGAATCACGCCCTGCTTGTCGATGACATACGTTTCAGGGACTCCGTAGACTCCAAAATTGATGCCGACTCGTCCGGCCTCATCCACCCCAACAATCGGGTAGGGATTGCCCCATCGCCTTAGCCAGGTCATGGCTTCGTCCTGCTGATCCTTATAATCCATGCCATAGATCGGCACCTCACCGGACTTGGCCAGCTCCATCAGCACCGGATGCTCGGTCTTACAACCGTTGCACCACGAAGCCCAAAAATTAAGCAGCCACACCTTCCCTTTCAGGTCTGCCGGAGACAACACTTTCTCGCGATCATAGAGCTGCGGCTGGGAAAAATCCGGTACAGCCTTCCCGACCAACGGAGATGGAATTTCGCGCGGATTGAGTGTGAGTCCGATGCCCAGAAAACCGACAACCACGACAAAAATAGACAACGGGAGAAGAAACCGATTCATGCCACTTTTCGCCTAGCTGCTCGCGTGGGTGCAGGCACAACCGGTTCTTGCCGACGCCATGCCAATCGATACCGGCGATCACTGATGGCCAGTGCGCCGCCCAACGCCATGATAAAACACCCACCCCAGATCCAATCGATGAACGGCTTATGATAGAGCCTCACACTCCAAGCCCCGTCGTCGATCGGCTCTCCCAATGACACATAGAGGTCGCGCAACAACCCCGGATCAATGGCGGCTTCGGTCATGATTTGATTCTGAACGGGATAGCGTCGCTTTTCAGGATACAAGACCGTGGTTTCACGCCCGTCCCGACTCACATGAAAGGTCCCACGAGCTGCCGTATAATTTGGCCCAACCACATCCTGAGTCCCATCGAATCGGAACATATAGTCGCCGATGGTCGCCGTCTCGCCCACATTCATCCGCACGTCTTTTTCAGTTTCAAACCCCTTCACCATCGTTACCCCGACGATAAAGACCGCAATCCCACAGTGCGCCACAAGCATCCCCCAGTATGATCTGGGTACCGAAGCCAAACGTTCAACGAGACTATTCCCGTTCACATGAGCCAACCGTTCACGCAGCCCAACCGCGGACGTCGTCACAATCCAAATGGCCAAGAGCAGGCCGAGGCTCAGCAGGGGTGTCCAGTTCCCCAGAACTATCGGTAACGTGAGTGCAGATACAAGACTGACCCCGAATGCCCACTTCAACCGCTTCGCCAAATCAGGCACACTAGCCTTCTTCCATTGGGCCAGCGGGCCGATTCCCATTAAAAAGATGGCCGGAACCATTAATGGCACGAAGACGGAGTCGAAGTACGGAGGTCCGACAGAAATTTTCCCGAGATCCAGAGCGTCTAAAAACAAGGGGTAGAGTGTGCCTAACAGCACCGAGCCCATCGCGGCCACCAATAACACGTTGTTGGCTAACAGCATGCCTTCTCTCGACAACATCGCGAAGCTGCCGCCCAACCCGACTTTTGGAGCGCGCCAAGCGTACAAGGCCAACGACCCACCGATGACGATCGCCAAAAAGACCAGGATGAAGAGACCTCGCTTCGGATCGGTGGCAAACGCATGCACGGAGGTCAACACACCCGAACGGACGAGAAACGTCCCAAGGAGGCTCAATGAAAAGGCCATGATGGCCAACAGGACGGTCCATACTTTGAATCCACCCCGTTTATCGGTCACGGCTAATGAATGAA
>JAOUHD010000135.1 GCA_029865345.1 Nitrospira sp. | reverse complement strand
GCCTGGCTGATACGAACCAGCGGTATTGCACATTCGGTTCAAGTGTGAGTCCTAGAGTCTTGAGATCAATCGATTGGACCCCTGCTTTCATCGGAATCGGAAGGGGGCCTTCATAGAGGGGGGCAAATTTTTGGGTGTCGTTGAGTGTAAATCGTAAGGGATAGGCCGTTGGTTTTGAGAGATACCAATTGAGGGTGGGTGTTTGTCTCACCGTCAGGCCTACATGGTCAGGCACCAACGCGACAAGTTCTGGCTCATGGCCCTCGGTCCCCCGCAATGTGCCCCCAACTCGCGCGCGAGGAGTCAGTTTCTTGGGTGGTGTGTACAGGGGAGGCTGCTGGTCATCCTGTTGACCGGCCGCCGTCGCCGCTGTCGGCGTATCTGCTGCATCGAGGAGGGAGACTTCCGCGATGGTTAGGAAAAGGCTCAACCCTATGATCAATAGACGCCTCACGGTGGTTTTCCTTTCACAGCCAATTATTGAGCAACAGAAATGGCGACCAGTAGGCCGGATGTTCGTACACTCGGTCGCTCAAGAGTTTCATTTGTGCGCGCTGGAGTGCCACGGCTTTGGATACAGATGGGTTCCGCAGCTGTCGGTAAAATTCGGAGATCAATGTCGCCGATGCTTCGTCATTGATGAACCACAGAGTGGCCAATGCGCTGCGAGCTCCGGCTTTCAGAGCGACGCCGGCCAGGCCAAGCGCGGCACGATCATCGCCGACACCGGTTTGGCAGGCGCTCAAGGTCAACAGCTCGAGTGGCTCTTGGCGGAACCGAAAGAGGCCGATCAGTTGGTCGAGGGTCTGCATCGTCAGTTTCCCATCGAAGGTCAGGAGAAACGAATTGTTCACCTCAGTCGAGAACCTGCCGTGCGTGGCGATATGCAGGCCTCCGTACCGTCCTTCACGCAATTCCCGTTCCAGTCTGGAGGCTTGAAAGTCATTGTTCATGATTTGGTCGCTCTTGTAGAGCCGTTGGATGGATTCGACCTCGTCTGCTACGTAGGGAAGAGGGGGAAATCCCTGCACCGATTTGGTAAGGCCTGCTGTGAGAAACCGGAGCTTGTCGCGGTTCAGCGGTCGTGGGTCGGTCAATGTCAAGCCGGGTGTCATGGCGAGCGCGAACTTGCTGATCAGAAACGATGAACCGTCGTGGAGCGCAGCCAATGGAATGGTTCGAAGGGCGCTATCCGGTACGAAAACCAGCGTGGTGATCTGCGGTTGCAACTCCCCTTCCAGTGGACGCACGAGCCAATCGTACAACTGTTGCGCATGGGGCAGATATTCTCGGGTGGTGCGTTTTTCCACCAACCGGCGAAACTCGCGGATTTCCAAAGTCAGCCGATCGGCTGTCACTGGCACAGAGATGCGCCTGAGTCCAGACGGCAGGCTTATGAGCAGTTCCAGCCGGGAACTGAACATGATGGGATAGACGACGACCGTATCCGACGATAGGCGGTCAAACGTCGTGAGTCTGGAGCGGACGGCATCGACGCAGTCATCCTTGAAGTAATCTCGCAGCTCTGCCGTCTTGTAAGTTTCGATCGCATCCCGAGCCGCGAGGAGATCTCCCTCGACTGCTCGAGTGTCATCAGTGAGCGAGGCTCGCTGCAACAAGAGATCGGCCAGTTCGAAGAATAGCGGCCTCACGGATTCCTGTCCGGCGAGAGTGCCTTCATACGACGCCTGTGCCACCTCGGAGCGAATCGGATGGAGCGTCGAAGCCGCCTGCCGATAGGAATCGATGGCCTTATCCAACTGCCCGGTGGCCGCCAGCTGTCGCCCCAACTGCCATTGCCAGCGATAGAGCGATTCCGGCGCATCAGTCGATTGCGCGGCGAACAGCGCCCGCCTGGTGAGTTGCAAGGCTTCGTCCATGCGAAATTCGGTTTCATAGAGATGCCCGAGATAGCCAAGCGCATAGGAGAGTGTCCTTCGGTCGTGCTGTGTCTCAGCACCTGTGGCCGCTTCCTGGAGCACTCCCGCAGTCCTCAACAAGAGAGGATCGTGCATCTCCGGCAGTTGAAGGGCCAGGCGCTGATAGATCAGGGCGATACCGATCAATCCGAGAGATTTGTGTCGGGAGGATGGAACGTCTTTTAGGGTATCGAGTGCGGCGTCCAGAGTCATGCGGCTATTGGCCGGTTGGTCGAGACGCAGCAGGGTGCGCGCGGCATTTGTGCGGGCGGTTGCCGCGAGTAGCGGAAGCTCCGATTTCTGCGAATGAACGATGCTTTCCTGAAATGCCTCCAGCGCCTCTTTGTCTTGCTGCTTCAACGCATAAAGAATGCCGAGATCGTTCAGAGTGGTGGCCAAGAGGGGCGAGGAGTCTTGTTTCCGCGCCGATGCCGCCGCATGTTGGAGATACTCCGAGGCCTCAGGGAGTTGCCGGAGCGTCAAGTAGGTCCGCCCCAGTTGCCCGAGCGCGGAAGCTTCCACGAGAGGATCACCGCTTGTGTGCGCGAGCGCGAGCGCCAGCTCGAGAGACTGGAGTGCCGGCTTGGATTGCCCCAAGCCCATCGAAGCCTGAGCCGAAAGACCGAGGGCCTCGAACTGCCCCGGCTTGTTTCCAGCACTTTTATAGAGATCCCCGGCCTTTTTCCAATGAGCCAAGGCCTCCCTGAAGGCTCCTTCTTGAAAATATCGATCACCTTCTTTCATCAATGAGTCTGCGGAGGAAGAAGCTTCATGCGATTCCGATCGTATGGCCGTGAAGAAGAGAACGTTCAGCAACAATAGAAAGCATATTGCGTGTAGGAAGCAGCGAATGTGCTGCCGGTCGAATGTCGATAGATCCTTTAACGAAAGCATGTTGTATGTATCGCTGGTGTCAAAAGAGATTCGCGACCATTCCAAAATGAACGCCGTGATCCTGTATGGCATTTCCGACGTCCGGCACGTGGCGGAGCATCTGTCCCCAATAGACTTCGAAGACGGCTCGACCCTGCGAGAGGATATTCCAACGGAGCCCCACACCCACGCTGGCGAGTGTGTTCGGAAAATCGGTGAACGGGGCGATGGGAGCGGGACGGTTTTCTCCGAGACTCCATCCGTGCGCCACGTCGATGAATGGAGCGAGCTGCACGATCGGCTCACCGCTTCCCCGGCGGATCAACGGAAATCGGGGTTCAAGGGACGCAATGAACGCATTATCGCGCAGGATCGTCACCTCACGATACCCGCGCACGCTATAACGGCCGCCAAGCGCGACCTGCTCAAGAGGAAAGAGGGGAGAATTTGTGACTTGAAGATCCATGCGTCCGAGAAGTTGCATCCCGAATAACCGGTCGCCGTATTGTTTGACGGTTTGGACCTGCCCTAACCAAGAAAAAAACTGTCCGTCTGGCGTATCGGAAGGACTGTTGATCGTTGCGGCGAGGACATTGAGACCGACACTGAACCGAGAATGTACCGCAAGGACGGTGTCGACTGTACGATGAGTCCACTCCTGGGCGAACCGAAGGGCGGAGACGGTCGCGGCGCCGTTCTGAAAGCCGGGGAATACGCTGAACGGCACATCTCCGAAGATAAAGGTTTGAGTAAAGAGATGCTCGCCGATCAGCGAGATCGCCACCTCGTCCGTCACCGTTCGATAGATCGGCTGTCGAAGCGTGACTCCGATGATCTCGGTGTTGGTATTGAGGTTCAGCGGCTCGAACGCCTCCGCGACCAGTCTGAAATCGTAACGCCGATAATGCGGCACAAAGGTCGTTCCGTATCGCGTGAGGGGGAGGGCATAGGAGACGTTCACAATCGGGTGGGCGCCGCTTGACCCGCCGTAGCTGACGCTGAGGGCGTCTCCTCGACCGGTGACGTTGTCGTGAATGAGCGTGCCCATTCCGCGAATCTCTCCTACTATAGGCGTCTGGTAGTTGTTCACATCGATCGATGCGTGAAATGGGTTTCTGTCCACCACCCGCACATTCAGGACGCTCTCGCCACGTTGATTACCTGGCCGGAGTTCGGCATTGATTCGTTCGATTCGGCGATCCTGCTGCAAGAGTTGCAGCTGTTCTTGAAGGGGAGCGAGGAAGACCGGTGTGCGGTTGCCAAGCAACAAGCGATCACGCAAGTATGATGAGCTGAACCAGCGGTTGCCCTCGACATCGATCCGCGCCAGCCTCCCTTCAATGATCTGAACGGTCACGACTCCATCGATCATGTCCTGATCGGGGATAATCGCACCGGACGTCAAATATCCTTTATTGATATAGAGCAGTGTGAGCGCCAGCCGAAGCCGCTCGAGATCCTCGGTCATCAACGTCCGATTTTTGTACGGCGCGGTGACCTCTTCGATCTCGGTCTCCGAGAACACGGTGTTGCCGGTCACGCGCACATCGCGCACAAAGACCTGCACGGTGCCGGGTTGTTGCTCGACTTCTTTTTCGGAAGGCATCGAGGGGAGGGAAGGTAGAATCGGACGCGGCGGGGGCTGAGGGCGTTGAAACTCTTCTTTCAATGGCCCAGGCGGCTGGCCGGATCGACCAGTCGGGTCAATCGCGGTTTGGGCAAATGTGGATGTGTGGGCGAATGTGGCGATCATGACCAAACCGAGCATGAGACAAGAGTTTCGCTGATCCGTGAACAGGGCAAAAAGGGCAGGCGCCGCACTGGGAGCGCCTGCCGTCACGATTCACAACCTGCCAGGCGTGTCTTATGAATTGTGCGGATCATGAGGTTGCGAACACCAGCATTGTCAGGATGTCTTGGTATTTATACTCTTGATCACAATAGGTTCCAATACCATTGTGCTCTCAGGAGGATTGGTTGACTCGTCTACGACAGTGCATAGCAGTTGAACTCTTATGCCTGTGATCTCGGCTGGGTTTGATACCTGAATAGTTTTTTCTGTTTGTTGGCCCATATCTTCACTAAGAATATTCCAATCACCGTCTACCACATCTTTCTGTACCGTGCCGACACAGAGCCACCACCGCTTTACACTCGGAGTACCCATAGGGTCCCAGCGGATAGTGACTGGTTTGCTGAAATCTTGTGGCTCTAGTGGTTCCGTTATTTGTGGTCGCGCGATCGTTTCTGTCATGGACATTATGAACCCTCCTTTTGATTGGCGAGTTGGCAGGCACCTAGTTAGGTGCATGTGAATGTTGTCCAGTCCTGAGCGCTCGTCCACGGCCCCCCCGTCCCATTAAATGACCACTCGACTGTGGCAAAACAGCCTTTGGGAAGTGTGGACATATTAATGAGGTTGATAGGGTCGACATACCTTTGTGAGAAAGGTACGGTGCCAATATAGAAGTTATAGCCGAATTTGGCACTTCCGACTTTGAGCCTCCAATGACTTGCACCTGTCACAGTGGGATTTGCATTTGTCCACTCGAACCTTTTCGTGCCTGTCGCGTGGTTATGCGAGGAACCGTCCAGGGGTTTAGAAAGTTTTGCCATGTGGGCCTCCTCAATTAATTGGTTAGGGAACTTTATTGCTTGGAGCACGGTGATACTTATCCATTAGTACGTCAGTTCACGATACACAATCAGTTGACTTGTCGATGGCAAAGGTTCGGGTCAAGAATCCTGGAGGTGCAATCTGGCGCAACGACAGGGGAGAGCGGTTTCCCGTGGGCTCGTTACGACTCAAGCCCTGGCCCTTGTCGATCATGGAGCTGATCTCAGGAGCCGGAGTAGCGAGTGCGAGCGGACTTGAGAGCCAGCCGCCAAGTTCCGCAGGCAGGTTACCCCTTCCCACCATCGTGAAGCTGCTGAACTCACCGCCTGTCACAGCTGCGCAGCGCTGGTTTAGGAGTGATGTGGCTTGCAGCGGACGGTTCGTCAGTGGCTGGAACTTGCCACTGGCAGGGGCGTTCGGCGATTGAATTGTCACAGTGCCGTTCACGCCACGATGGGCATCCGCATTAACGATACTCGTGGTATCAGGGAGAAACACATTTGCGGTTATGGTGATGCTACCGCCTGTCCCCTGGTCAGTTTGAGATAGAATTCGTCCGTTTTGCAGAATCACGAATTTGGGATCGATGAAAATATTTCCACCGCCTCCGGGCCCATCAGATACTGAGGCGATGACCTCGCTGTTGGTAAGTTGGATTCGATCGACCGCTCGGATGTCAATATCCCCCCCACTTGATCTCGTCGCTTGGGTCGCAATGGCGCTAGGGCTGTCCCGCACAATCAACTGCTGACCCCCATCTAGCCAAATATTACCTGCGTTTCCGGATCCGATGCTGTTTGCTGAAACACGGGCCCCGCTGCTCAAAGTGATTGATCGTGTAGCCGCAATGTCGATATTGCCTCCAGTCCCATCTCCCGTTGTATTCGTCGAAAGGCGGCCACCATTCTCTATGGAAATTATTGGAGCTGACACAGTTACCAGGCCGGCATGGCCCGTCGCTCCCAGGTCACTGCTGCTACTTATTGCGGTTGAGGGACCTGAAATAGTTGCATGATCGATAGCGACGATGGTGATCCTACCGGCGTCCCCTGAACCGAAGGTATCGGCTTTTAACGTGGCATTATCGGTCAGTATGAACCGAGCCGTCTGGATTCTTATGTCCCCGGCATCTCCGCCTGATGATGTCAAGGTATGGACATTGCTACTTCCTGAAATGGCCACCTTATGTGCATGACTGAGCGGACCGTCTAATCCGCGAAGGGCAATCGTGCCACCATCATCCTGTCCGCTGGTTCCGGTAAAGAGGTCTGCGCCTTGGACCAGACCTTGTGCTGCTGCAAATGGGCTTGTTCTTAAGTTAATGTGTTGGCCTTCCAGGAGTACATTTCCCGCCCGAGTTGTTCCCCTTGCAGTAGCGCTCAGAACGCCACCGTCTATGCTTATCGTCGGTGCTCTCAACAAGATGTTCCCGCTTTGTCCTGTCCCTCCCCCTGTATCGGTATTTAGGACGGCATCAACCGCCGTGATTTGCTGAGCAGCTTGGAGAGCTATATTCCCCACATTACCCCCTAAACTGTCAGAGTTCACGGCGGTGATTGTTACAAAGGATTTGAGGGTTATTGTCGCGGCATCGATTTGTATGTCAGGACCGGCCTCTGTACTGGCAGTTGAGGAAACAATTGAACTGTCTGTATTTAGCGAGACCGAATTCGAATCTCCGGCGTTCGCGGCAGTGCTGAGAGAGGCATCCTTCACGCTCAGGACGAATTGGCCGCCTCGGATCGACACCGTATCTGTGCCGCCGACGTTGATGGTTGAGCCCGGTGCGAGGGAGACGGTACCGAAGGAGGTAAATGAGGCGTCATTCACGTTCTGAATTGACTGCAGCGCTACATCAAATGCTCCCGGGGATGCTGCGCCGGCCAATTGAATGGTGCCATTCGCTGCGGAGAGTCGGGCTTGTTGAGCCGGGCCGCCGCTTGGTGTGCCGGATTCGATCGTGATGTTTCCTCCGACCAGCGAGATGTTAGCTCCGTTGAACTTGCTGCCTCGAACGATGATCGCGCCAGGACTCGAGTCCAAAAATCCAAAGGCAGCGACCGGTGAGGCAGACAACAGTGCGTCGGCGGCTGAATGTGGAGTCGCATTGAATGTTCTTCCGTCCTCGAGCTTGAGATAGTCGGCGCTGGTGAAACTCACCATTCCTTCGGCGTTGATCGTGGCGTTCGGGGCGAACAAGAACCCCGCTGGGTTCATGAGAAAGAGATCGGTGTTCCCGAAGGACTCACTGATTCGCAGGGTCCCCAAAATATGAGATTCATTGCCACCAGTGACACGACCGAGGATGTTGGAAGTCGCAAGACCGGAAGTGTTCTCAAAGTTCGCGATGCTGTTGTTGGGGATACCAAATTCGCCGAAGCTGTGGAACAGATTTGGTCCTCCATTCGGCCTGGTGCCGCCTGTAATGTTGTATTGCGTCTGGCCGTCCACCTGTATTGGAGCACTGATCTGCGTGTTCAAACCGGAGGAGGTAATAGGAGCAGTCTGAGCTGATACCTTGGGGGAAATGCTAGTCAGATGGGTTACGCAGATGGCGAGTATACAGATCAGGACCTGTCTAAATGGACCGGTATAGCGCATATGGGCAAAATCCTTCTACCTGCTTACCTTAGAATTACTTGTCTTCAAAACTCTTCAGACGACACAGTCACAGCTCCATGTGTTTCGTTCGCGAAAGCGTGAAGCACCAAGACGTTTCATCCCCATTCTTATCTTGGCCGCCTACGTATTCCTCTTACAGGTCTTGCACAATACCTCTTTCTGGTGATACCTCTTCCCTTCATCACCATGTCGAAAAGCTATAACTAATAATCTGTCGTCAGTATTTTGAGTATCTTGTCGCGCTGGTTTTCAGTAGGCCAAATACCCCTTCGTAGGCTAATCGGCCCTATGACCTGCTCACAACGCAAGATACAGGCCGCTCATGCGACACCAATATGGCGGCCTCGACATATGATTGAAATACGTAGACTTTTTAAACTGTTATCGTTTCCCCAATAAGAATAGGGCTTCCATTTATGGGTTCAAAAAAAGAGAGGTGAATCTAAAGAGATTCAGGCTTGTATCTAAACAGATCCACTGCTGGCATCACCGTCTACTTGACGGTGACCTGTCTTGGAATTGTCCAGATGTCCGTTGAAATTTTCTGAGTGGTTCCCATGGTTGTTTCACGCCGCCTTCTTTGTCGAAGCGGACTGCGGCTCCACCTGCTCCGCCTCAATGGTCGCCAGGACCTGCGCAATC
>JAOUHD010000134.1 GCA_029865345.1 Nitrospira sp. | reverse complement strand
GAGACTCACAGCCTTGCAACAAGTCATCCAACAACGCATCCGTTTTCGTGTCTGGCTTGGTCATCAAATCCTCCCTCCTCTCTAGAAGAAGCATGATAACCAGTTACACAGTTAATCTTACACGCCCCGTCGAGAGTTTCTTTGGAACGCTCAAGCGTGAGCTGGTCTACCATCGGCACTACGGCACCCGAGACGAAGCCAAGCAGGATATCTTTGAATACATCGAGGTGTTCTATAATCGGCAGCGACGGCACTCGACCATCGGGTATTGCGCTCCGGCTGAGTACGAAGTGAGGACGGCTGTCGCGTAACCCGGTGTCCACGGAACTGGGGGAAGGTCACTATCTAGTGAACTAATCAGTAACTTGTACATCACGTCGGTACGCAGCACATACTTCTCTCCGCTGTGTACAACAGCCCCTTCGTGCCAGATAGAGTGGAGAAAGACCAACGCTGCCCCTCTCGTCGGCTTGACGGTCAGGTAAGGACAGCCTTGAGCCACCTGCTGCATGTTTGCAAAGAATCGTGTCTCCCCACCGGCCATGTCGTCGTTCAGATAGATCAAGAAGGTCACCTCACTCTTCTCGTAAGTTTCAAGCGATAGATACGATCCATCCCGATGAGGCTGGAAGGTCTGCCCTGGTCGATACCGGTAGAAACGCCAGCGTTCATTGAATCTGACAAGGTGGCGGCTTTCCACCACTGGGGGCAACCATGGCGCAGCGCGGTTGAACAACGTGTCCGCCAAGGCTTTGTCGTCGACCAAGACGCGTTCATTGTTCCTGATTTCCTCGGCGACGAACCCACCGACGGTTCCGGTCTCGTAACTGAGGCCTTCGCTCCGACGAATCAGCGCCACGCACTCGTCGCTCGACAGAAAATCATGCAGGACGAATACGGTATGAGAGTCTAATTCTTCCTTTATCATGATGACCCCCAGTGATCGGTTCGACCGATGAGCTGAAAACACCTCTCTTCCAAAAGCTACCGCAGATCATATAATCGTCAACTGGTCTCCGATTGAGCTCTGTTTACTGCGATCGAAGCTCGCCGAACAAGCTTTGCTTCGCCATCCATCGATGCAGTGCTATACTGCGCGATCATGAAGCCTGTCACACCGGATACTGAATTTTCTGTATCGTTTGAAAACCAGCGTGTGGTTGTTTCTCCATGGGGAGGCTCGTTACGGCGGTACTTCTTCATCGATGAAAGTGGACAAGAAATCGATATTATCTGGGGCTATTCTGGTGGCAGCGGGAAGCGAGGCGGACAGGGCGACGTGCTCATCCCCTTTCCCGGCCGCATCGGAGCTGGTCGCTACTCCTTCGATGGACAGCGATTTCAGTTGGAATGTAACGATAAAGAAGGACCGAATGCCATTCATGGGTTCGTCCGCAGTCTGCCGTGGCAGGTGCAGGATGTTCATGCAAACAAGGTGACCTTTGAGATTCGTCTCGATGCTGATACGTACGCTGGACGAGGCTATCCCTTTTCACTCGCCATCTCAGTGATGTATCATCTCGATGCCTCTGGGCTCACCTGCGCATTCACCGTGAAAAACGTAGGGCAGCGGGCAGCACCAGTCGGAGTCGGTTTTCATCCCTACTTCACCGTTGGAACGTCTGTGATCGACGAGGCTGAGGTGCAGATCCCGGGAGCCGCCTGTGTGGAATTCAACGAGCAGCTTGTTCCAACAGGTAGGGTTCTGAGCGCGATCGGTACGCCGTGGGACTACCGACGATTTCGTAAGATCGGTCATCAGCGCTTCAACCATTGTTATCTACAGCTCGAACGCGACACACAGGGAATGGCCACGGCATCCCTGCGTCATAGGGCACGCGATCGCGCGATCGACATTACGATGGATCCCGCGTTTTCCGCAGTGGTCGTGTATACCGGAGATGCCATTGCCGACGCGCCACGAGCCGCGCTTGCCATCGAACCGATGACCTGCGCGAGCGATGCGTTCAATCATCCGGACTGGGGGCTGAAGCGGCTCGTTCCCGGTGAGACTTTTTCCGGAAGTTATCGAATACAACTCCGAGTTATGTAGCGGATTGTTTCGATCAAGTACCCTACAGGCAGCACTCGATGTGATGGAAGGAAAGTTGGAATTGAGATTGTGATACCTCAGCGAACTCTTGATCAGGCGATCTTTTTGATGTGGGGAAGCTTTCCGCTAATGCGACCGCGGCAGAGCTGGTAAAGCTTGAACTGAACTTCGTCGAAGGACTCCCCTTGCACAGGGGAGTCAGGATAGCCCTCCAGATAGCCGCGCCACTTGCCTTGATCCTGTGAAAGAACGTACTTTGGTGTATCCAAGTCAGAAATTCCTGCCTTGGGTTGTCCTATGCGCTGAATCTCTCGATCGCTTTTGGAAGTATCACGGCTCAACTGATCGACCTTGAACTGCAGCTCATCGAATGACGCCGCTTGTATTTCGCGATCGGGAGAGCCCTCCGGATAGGCGCGCCACTTGCCCTGATCTTGCCAATACACCCAATTTGGTCGTTGCATGTTGGCGATCATAGCGAGGCGTTCAAGATCTGACCAGCAATTTCTAAATTTCTACCGATTCAGGAATTCGTGCTCCTGCTGTCGCAGGCATACCTTCCTGACATGGCGTCTAGACTGACATGATTCCCGATTGTCCTTTCCCACAACCCCTGTCATTTCATCAAGTAGTGGCTCATCAACTCTCCTTTCGAGTTGCAATGGCCGGATCTGGCGAGAAGCTGGTGCTTTGTCTGCATGGGTTTCCGGAATCCGCCATCTCATGGCAACATCAAATTGATCCACTGGCACAGGCAGGGTATCGGGTCTGGGCGCCTGATCTCCGAGGATATGGTGGTACGACGCGACCAACGGGCATAGACGCCTACCGAATTGAATCCTTGATGGACGATGTCACCGGACTCCTCGATGCCGCGCAGGTTCACCGCGCCATACTGGTCGGGCATGATTGGGGTGGAATCATCGCCTGGTACTATGCGATGAGGCACGCCGGGCGCATCGAAGCGTTGGTAATAGTGAACGCACCCCATCCCGCCTGCTTTGAGCGGGAGGTGCGGCACTGGCGGCAATTGCACCGTTCCTGGTACATGGGCTTTTTCCAAATGCCCTGGCTTCCGGAAGCGGCATTGTCAGCTGGTCATGGCTATGTGATCGGTGAGATCTTTCGACGTATGGCCGAGCAGATGCCAGATGATCTTATTCAACTGTATCGACGGCAAGCTTGCGAGCCAGGAGCACTCACAGCCATGCTGAATTACTATCGCGCGGCCCTACGCGGCGGCGGGGCATTGCGTCAGCGAAGGTTGGGATATCCTACTGTCCCTGTCCCTACGCTGGTGATCTGGGGAGTACAAGATCAAGCACTCGTCAGCGAGAATCTTGATGGGTTGAATGAGTTCGTCGACGACCTGATGGTGGTGAGGGTCGCCGATGCCGGACATTTCGTGCATGAGGACAAGCCGGAACTGGTCACGCGCGAAATGTTGATGTGGTTGCAGCATCACGAGCGGACTTGATTCATTGACGCAATAGCTGACCTTCCTTATCGAACCGCCATACACCTTTCCTTCTGATGTGCGTCAACGCGCAAGCCCCATTCGACTGCGTGCCTCCTCATGATTTTACCTTTCTCCATGCGCACAATTCCCGCCGTGTATGGGCCGAGTGAACGCCTCCACAATCTACGTCACTTCTCACCGCTGTCTTATCCCGCTGAAAGTAGCCAAGTTGTTGACCAATATGACAAACGCGTTAGTATGCAATTAATTCCTTCTACGTCATTTATAGTCCGACGAGATGAGGTTCCAATGAGAGAAGCGACGACAGCCACTGCGTTGCCTGTCGACACAGGATCCGATCGACGAACCAGGGTCCTCCTTGCAATAGCCTGCGTGATGCTGGCCGGCCTGATCTATGCCGTGGTGGTACGGGACGAAGCCGTCTCTTGTCCAAACGAACTGATCGGCGCATGGGAAACATCGGCGAGAGGATACGAAGACGGCATGTTGGTGTTTACCAAGACCGACGTGATCTTCAGCGTGGGGGCAGAACACGTAGACGCACAGGCCGTCCGTGGCCTGGAGACGATTCCCAATGGACTTCGTACGTTGTACACGGTGATCTATGGCGACTCGCGACGCGACGAGCAAACCTTATCGTTCTACTACCACACGAAGGAACAGACCATCACTTTCAAAAACCAGTCGCATCTCGTCTGGGCTAGAAAAGCGCTGCAATCATGAAGGGAGTGTTTCAGCGCAGACAGCTCTTCGTTCATCCGGTTCAATACTGGTCTGTGATCACCACCCTCCTCTACTTTGCCTGTCTCCTGCTCACGCTCTATGCTGTGGTGTTCCTGCCGATGGCACTGCCGCTCCATGATTCGTCTATTTCCTGGGAACAACGTGCAGAAATTGCGACGCAGTTTCTCGAGTTGAATGGTCGGATTTGGCCCTGGCTGATCATCACATTTCTCGTGTTGCTCCTCCATTCCGTGTACTTCATGCATCGCATTGCCGGCCCGCTCTATCGTTTTACGGCACTCTTTCGGTCGATTGGAACCGGTCAACTGCATCAGCGTGCACGCTTGCGGGAGCATGACTATTTGCATCGGGAAGCACAGGCCTTTAACAGCATGCTGGACCATTTGGAAAACAAGATGCAGACCATCAACCTGCATTCTGCACTCGTGACACAAGCCTTCGAAACCGTTGCCCTGCAAGTTCGCGAGCAAGCGCCAGGACAGATCACAGCTTCTCTGCAGACGCTTGAAGAGGAAATCCATCGCCTCAAGACCTGTCTGGCTGAATTTGAGCTACAGACACAGCAGCCACTCGCACAACAGTGCTCTGAACGGGCCGGATCGAGCACCAGTCAATCCTCCAATGCAATGAAGGCCGCGTAATCATGGGAGAATCACTTCGAGCGACAAGCCCATCCGACCAACATGCCGAAACTCCCACCGACACCAACGTTTCCAAGGAATCCTCCGGCCCACGTCCGGCACTGGTGTCAGTACCATCGCAAGACGCGCGAACGAAGCCGAGCAGCAGTCGCACGTACAAACGCCGATTGATTGGCTTCGTCCATCCGCTCCAAGCGCGCGTGTTGGGCCACGTTATTGCCTATTCGCTGATCGTGTTCGTGCTATTGGCCATTCCGGTCTTTAAACCACTCCTGCAGTCGCTCGACAACCCAGCCCTCTCCTGGCAGGAGCGCGCCGTGATGGCCGACGACTTGCTCAGTCTGCATGCCAGATTCTGGCCCTGGGCGCTTGGCGCGAGCGTCGTGGTCCTGATCCATTGCATTCATTCCTTGCTGCTCATGCAACGTGTCGCCGGCCCGCTCTATCGTCTCACGCGGATGTTTCCTCAAATCGGTGACGGGAACTTGTGTATCAGGGCCACGTTTCGAGAAGGTGACTATCTCGTCCCGGAAGCCGATCTCGTGAATCAGATGACCGCCCAGCTGCAAACGAAGATCAACATGCTGAAACATGCACAGGTCATGCTGGCACACGATACCGCGCGGTTCAAAGAAGTGGCCGTCATGAAGAACGATCCAGCCTTGACGGCTCTGGCCAAGCAAATGGAACAGAACCTGGCCGGACTGAAGACCTCCCTCGATACATTTAGAACCTACAGCGGGTAGACGGTCAGGATGGGAAACGAAACAGTGCGGGTCATACGAAAACACCCATCTTGTGCGGCGCCGCAGTCTATGCTCAAGCAGGCGAAAGGCTTCACCCTCATTGAACTCATGCTCGCGGTCTCGATCGTCGGGGTGTTGGCTTCCCTTGCTGTCCCCAACTATCTCGACTTTGTCGAAAAGGCCCGCGTGGCCAAGACTATCTCGGAACTCTATGGCCTCACGAAAGAAATCAAAGGGTATGCACTTGGCGCTCAACAATATCCAAATTCACTCGCGGGCATCGGGCGAAGCACCATGCTGGATCCATGGGGAACCCCGTATCAGTACTACAAAATCAACTGCGGGACCATTAATGACATTGGAAGTCTGGCCAGACTGAAATTACGTAAGAAGGACAGTCCCCGGGTTATTCCTGCCGCCGACTCCCCCTTCACGCATAGCAATGGGCATATTTCTCTCGCTGTTGACAACGGGGACCATCAACATCTTCTCCATTTTGTTCAAGGTGCTGGTGGTGGCAATGGAGGTGGAGGGAATGGCGGCGGTGGAGGTGGAAATGGAGGGGGTGGCGGTGGCCCACCCTGTGGAGGTGTCGGAGGAGCACGGAAGGACCGGTTCCTCGTTCCGATCAACTCGGACTTTGATATTTACAGCATGGGAAAGGACAAAGACACCGTTGCCCCACTGAATCCGCCAAAAAGTCATGATGATATCATTCGCGCGAGTGACGGCGGATTTTACGGCTTGGCCAAGAACTTCTAACGCGTGTAACGCATGGAGCCCATGCAGACGACGTTCTCCCACCCACTCCTCCACAGCCGTATCGCACGTCGGATTCTTGGTCTGTTCGTGCTCTGCGCCCTCGTGCCGACCTCCATTCTCGGATGGGTTTCCTATCGCCAAGTCACGGAACAACTGATTGTTCAAACCTCGGCCCGGCTGAAACAGGAGAGCAAATCCCAAGGGATGGTTCTGTATAGCCATCTCCTGACCTTGACCGCCGATCTAGATCGGATCGCCTCCGAATTGCCCCAGACTGGAATAGTCCGCGAAGACACAACCATCACGGCCTCGGTAAAAGAGTTGGGTCGGCGTTTCCAAGAGATTCGTCTCCTCGCGGCTTCCGATCCCAGCCGACGCCACCTCACGCCGGTACAGGTCGCCCACCTTCAAGAAGGGAAGGCCTTGTTGGAGATTCAGGCTATTCCGGATCGCGATCCACGCCTCACTCTCACCCGCATCGTGAACCCAGGCCGATGGGAGGCAGGGCTCCTCACCGCCCAGATCGATGAGACATCGCTGTGGAGCACTCAGGTGAAAGATACCCTCCCGGGCGATACGGATCTCATCGTTGAAGACGGCCAGCGACAGAGTCTCTACTCGACTTTTCCTCAACCGGTGACGCTCCCTGATCTTCGCAGACATGACGTGGCGGCTCCGATGGGGGAAGGGATCCGGTGGCAATTTGGCAGACAGGAGTATGTCGCAGGGGCCTGGACCATGCCACTCCGGCATACGTTTCTTGTCGAACCATGGGTCATCGTCCTGAACCAAACCCGTGAATCGGCGTTGGCTCCTGTCGAGCAGTTCCGCCACACGTTCCTGCTCGTCATCGCGTCCGCGTTGAGTGCAGTCGTTCTGCTCAGCCTGTCGCAAATCCGTCGCAGTCTCCGACCTGTCGCACTCTTGCAAGAAGGCACCGCTCGGCTCGCCGCCGGCGATTTCACGACTCATGTCACCGTGAATAGCGACGATGAATTCCACGATCTCGCAGGCGCATTCAATAGTATGACCGGAAAGCTCAGCCAACAGTTTCACCTGTTGGAGACCATTTCGGCGATCAGCCAAGCGATTCTTTCGAGCCATGAACCAGCGGCCATGATCAAGGTTATACAGTCACGCATTACTGACACCATCACGTGCGATGCCGTGGGGATGACCTTGGTCGATCCTGAAGAGGGAGGCTCCGCCGTCCTATGGGTGCGTGTCATTACCGGGCAATCAGATCATGAGTCTCAGACCTATCCGTGCCAGTTTTCCGACGACCATCTCGCAGTTATGAAGGCCCACTCCAACCACTTTATCGCAACGTCCTCTACCCTGCCGCCATACCTGACGTCGATGCAGAAGCCGGATCTCTCCCTCTTTGTCACGTTTCCAATCATCGTGAACGAGATCGTCAGCGGCGCGTTGGTGCTGGCCTATCGCCAGAGACACAAGCCACCGGCCGACAGTCTGGCCCATGCCCGTCACCTGGCCGATCAGGTGGCTATAGCCCTGGCCAAGAACCGAGCCATCAAAGCGCGGGTACAGGCGCAGATCGAATTGATGGGAGCCGTCGACGACAAGCAGCAGGCACAGGAACGTGCGACAATCCTCGAGGTCACGAATCAGTCGTTACGCACGAAGGAAGAGCGGCTTCGCCATCAACAGAGCGCCACACTGGCCCTGGTGCAGGACCGCACGGTGTTTGAGGGGTCTCTCCCGATTACGGCCAAACAGCTGACCAGCGTCGCTGCGCAGGTGCTTGTCGTCGATCGTGTCAGTGTGTGGATTTTTGAAGAACACACACAGTCCCTGTATTGTCTTGATGATTACAATCGACCGGCCAATAAGCATGCCTTCGGCGGAAAACTGGTCCGCGCAGACTCTCCTATCTATTTTGAAGCACTGAGCCGCGGACACCTTCTCGCTGCATCACAGGCGCAGCAAGACCTGAATTTGCAAGAACTGGTCACAGGGAGTCTCGCACCTCAGCAGATCGGTGCCAGAATCGACGCGCCGTTTCACATCCAAGGCAAGCTGATAGGCGTCATCACCATAGAACATGTCGGCTCGTCTCGAGACTGGGCACCGGATGAACAGCAATTCGCACAGGCCTTGGGGAACTTCATGACGCTCGTGTTGGAAGCTGCGCGGCGGCGTGAGTCCGAGGAAGCCCTCGCCCTCGCCAAGCTCGCGGCGGAAGATGCGACGAAGGCCAAGGCGGAGTTTCTGGCGAATATGAGTCACGAAATCAGGACGCCGATGAACGGTGTCATTGGCATGACTG
>JAOUHD010000132.1 GCA_029865345.1 Nitrospira sp. | reverse complement strand
CGGTTTCCTGAGGAGATCTTCCTCATCGGGGTTGGAAATATAGGCGATCTCAGCCAGGATGCTGGGCATGCTCGTAAACCTCAAGACATAAAAGGGTGCGGTCTTGACGCCATGGTCGTTGACCACATATTGCCCGTTCATCTGGGAGACCATGGCTTCTTTTGCGTTCCACGCAAGCTCCAGGGACTCCTCGATTTTCTTCGCCGTTAAAAGATCTGCCACGAGGTATTCCCATCCAACCCCGGTGTTGCTGATCGGGGTGCCGTTTTCCCGTGCTGCGATCTCAAGCGCCCGCTGATCCTTGGCCTCCCCGAAGTGATAGATTTCAATTCCTTTGACCTGGCGTGACGGATGCGAGTTGACATGGATGGAGACGAAGAGATCGGCTTCGCTGCTGTTCGCAAACCTGGCCCGATCTTCCAACTCGATAAACACATCACGGTCTCGGGTCATCAAAACACGCATCCCAGGCTGCTTACTTAGCAGTTCACGAAGCTGGAGCCCTACCTTGAGGGTAATATCCTTCTCCTCGGTCCTTTGGAGCCCCCGTGCGCCCGGATCTTTCCCCCCATGGCCTGGATCGATGACGATGGTTGTGTATCCCTTGACGCGCGGCGTGACGGGTCTGGACGCGGGAGCGGCTGACCGCTGAGAGACTTCGCCTCGGTCAAGCGCGGAAGGAGGGACTGGTGCGTTGGGTGGAGTCACGTCAATGACCAAGCGAGGCGGATGGGAAAGCGTGAAGTGCTTATAGGTCCGGAACGCTGTGGTTGGAAGAGACACCGCGACAGTATGCGAGGGCAGTTGAGTGATCATGAAGGGTGACGGGATGGTCCCGTTCGTAGCTTTCGTTTGTGCTGGTTGGCTGAGCCATGTGTTGGGAAGGGCGAGGACCACGCGACTTGGATTGGCCGCTCGTTGCTCGATGATCGTCGTGTGACGATCGAGATCCAACACGAGTCTGGTTCTCTCTGGGCTCGTCATCACACGGAAATTGCGAACGGTAACGGGAGCCAGGGAAGCGGTCGTTCCTCTGATGCGGCTCTGTTCCGATGACCGCATCGGTAAAGGGCGGTGATCATCGGAGGACCACGCCCAGGCCGCTGGGATCAAGCTCCCGTATGCGGAGAGGAAGAAGATGGCAGTGGACGAGAGGAGGGTGAGGGGCTTAACGGAAAGCAGTCGAGGCTTTCGCATACGCATGGGCCTTTTGTCGGTAGAAGACAATGAGAAACTATTCTCAGATGTCCGCCGCCTTGTCAAGATTTACGCTAGTTAGCTAGGCGGAATTCGGATTGACTGCGGGCTCACGACCGCGATAGCGTGAGATATGCCGACACATCTGATCGTCGATGGGTATAACGTGCTGGCTGGCGCCGGAGCCCTTCCCGGACGCCTTGAATCGGCCCGCGAGGTGTTCCTGCATGATTTGGCCGCCTATCGGCATCGGAAGAACCATGCCATCACCGTCGTATTTGATGGCTGGCAACAGGGCCAGCCATCCGAACGGCGGGAGCATCGAGCAGGAGTTCAGGTAATCTATTCAAAACGGGGTGAACGGGCGGATCAGGTCATCCAACGTTTGGCACGGGAATATGGACCGGACTGTGCGGTCGTCAGCTCCGACCACGAAATCGTGAATACGGCCAGAGCTCATGGGGCCATGGTCATGGGAGCGCGCGAATTTGCGGACAAGCTGCGGGTGTCATCAAGCGCAGGCGGTGCCATACCCTATAAAGAACTCGATACAGGGGGCGATGTTCGCTCGACCCGGGGACCGGAGAAGAAGGGGAACCCTCGTAAACTGCCAAAATCTCAACGACAACGAGCTCGCCAGCTCAAGCGATTTTGAACAGCTGCTTTGCATTCTCGGTTGTTCGTCTTTGCATCTCTTCCAAAGAGAATTTCGGATGAATGGCCGCGAGTTGCTTTGCTACCTGTGATACATACGCCGGCTCATTGCGTTTGCCTCGATAGGGAACAGGCGTCAGGTATGGGCAATCGGTTTCAATGAGTAGGCGATCCAGCGGGGTTTTCTTGGCAATCTCGCGTAGCGCGGTCGCATTCTGAAACGTCAGGATGCCAGAAAACGAGAGATGAAATCCCAAAGCAAGGGCTTCCTTCGCCAGCCAGGCATCCCCAGAAAAACAGTGAAAGACCCCGCCGATTTCAGACGCCTTCTCTTCCCTTAAAATCGTAATCGTATCCTCTTGGGCTTCCCTCGTGTGAATAATTACGGGGAGGTTCAGCTCACGGGCCACTTGAATCTGCTCACGGAATCGGTCGCGCTGTTCCTTCGGGGACGAGTGATTGTAGTGATAATCGAGCCCAATTTCTCCATAGGCCACGACCTTTTCATTTTCCGCTAAGCGACGGAACTCATCATACCAGTCGTCCTGGATATGCTTGACCTCGTGTGGATGGATTCCGACGGAGGCGTACACAAAGGGATAGTGATCGGCGAGTGCGACGGCCGCTTGACTGGTCGTCAGATCACAGCCGATGGAGACGAACGCTTCGACTCCGGCTTCCCGCGCACGGGCGATGACCGCCTCCCGATCGGCGTTGTAGCGCGCATCATCAAGATGTGTGTGGGTATCGATCAGCATGGTGGGTATCCTAATCGTGAGGTGATATGCATCCCACTACCTCCATTACGAAACAACCGGTGATAGACGATTCTTTGAGAGATGGGTGAGGGCTCACCGCAGATTGGAAAACCTCATAACTCGAGACGACAGGTTATTGGGGGGATTGTTAGGAGACAGGCTTAGGGGTAATGGCCGTCGCGAGTTCAGTCAGAAGGCGTTCGGTCTCGTTCCAGCCCAGACAGGCATCGGTAATAGAGACACCGTGTTGAAGGGCCACACCTTCTTTCCAGGCTTGTTTTCCGGGATTCAGGTTGCTTTCGAGCATAAGGCCCATGATGGACTGGCGGCCTTCCCCAAATTGCTGCAAGACTTCACGGGCCACCAATCCCTGGCGGGTGTGATCCTTCTTGGAATTGTCATGCGAACAATCGATCATGATCGGGCGGGCGATCCCTTCTCCGGCGACCGCAGCCTCAGCCTTCGCGACATCCTGTGCTTCGTAGTTCGTTCGTCCGCCTCCCCCGCGGAGCACGAGATGGCGATCAGGATTGCCCATGGTCTTGATAATGGCAGTCTGGCCGTCGGCATTGATGCCGACGAAATGGTGTGGCGCGCGGGCGGACGTCATGGCATTGATGGCGACCTGCAAACTGCCTTCGGTCCCATTCTTGAATCCGACCGGCATGGAGACCCCGCTGGCCATTTCGCGATGGGTTTGGCTTTCCGTGGTGCGCGCACCGATGGCCGCCCAACTGATGAGGTCGGCGACGTACTGCGGGCTGATCGGATCCAGGAGCTCCGTTCCACAGGGAAGGCCCAATTGATTGATCCTGAGGAGAATCGCTCTCGCCAGTTCCATCCCTGCCGCGATGTCGCAGGTGCCGTCGAGACGAGGATCGTTGATGAGCCCTTTCCACCCCACGGTGGTTCTCGGCTTTTCGAAGTAGGTTCGCATGACAATGAGGCAGCGGTCACGCAAGGCATCGGCGATGGGCTTCAGCTTGCCGGCATACTCATAGGCAGCCTCGGGGTCATGGATGGAGCACGGGCCGACGATGACCAGGAGCCGGTCGCGGTCTTCCCCATGAAGGATGCGGCGAATGGCTTCTCTCGTTTCCACGACGAGTGCCGCCGCTTGATCAGTAATGGGCAGCTTGGTCTTGATGGCGCGAGGAGAGGGGAGCGCCTTGATTTCAATGACGTGTTGATTGTCGATCGGCCTATTCATCAAGAGTCACGTCCTTTGGAGCAGTCTCAACTACCTTGGTTTTGAAGGGGAGCTGAAGGGGAGCTAATGTAACGAATTACGTCAGAAAAGTCCATACCGGTTACTGGTGGGGCTGGATTGAGTCATCTGGCAACTGATTTCAACGGTTCTTGCAATTCTGATCACTGGATGCCTATTCTACGGCCATGTTTTTGAGAAAACTCAGATACCTCTCCTCGTTACTCCGCGCAGGAGTGGCGTTGGGGATGATCTGCATCATCCTGGGGCTAGCTCCGTTCGCTGTCGCTCAGGATGTCCACCACGAGTTGGCCGCAGCAGATTCGGATGGTCATGAACATTCGGACACCGATATTTGTCAGTGGGTCCAGCACCACATTGCCGGATCAGTCGATCTCGATGTGCCACGGTTTGCCGTGTGCGATGTTGTCCGACCGCAAGAACTTCCGTCTGAATCTGTCTTGTTATCGGCTGCCCTCTCTCTTATCGGTCCTTCCCGTGCCCCTCCTCAAGTATAGCTGAGCCACCAAGCCAAGCAGTCAGGATGGTTGATGGGCCGTGCAATCCAGGCACGCCTCGTCCATCCGTTCTCTTGCTTATTTGTGGATTTGTGAGTGAGGAGGAGCGTGATGTACTCATGTGTGAAACGTGCGTTGAATGCGACGTTTGTGACGATCGTCGTGGTGGTTATTGGGGGGATGTGTTCGGTCCTTCAGGCAGCCGATAGCGAGCAAACCCAAACGATCAAGGGAGTTGTGCAACAACAGGACCTTCGGCGTGTGCCACAGGCCATTATTGAAGTCAAAAATCAAGCGGGTGATATGGTGACATCCGGAGTCTCGAATGATGCCGGCGAATTCAAAGTTGCCGTTCCCGAGGGCGGTACCTACTCCGTCAGTGCGGTACAAGAGACCTATCGAAGCGAATATGTGGTGTTGACGCTTGGCGAGGAGCCAGTAACTCCCGTCATCCTGACGCTCTCCAAGACCAAGGAAGTGTCGCTGGAGGTGGTTTCACCATTACCCCCCATCCAGACTAAGGCGTCCAGCGAGACCTACTCACTCAGCCGGAAGGAAATCGATATTCTTCCGCGAGGCAACAACAACGACTTACACGACGTGTTGCTGACGATCCCGGGCGCAGCCTATGGATCATTGAAGCAAGTTCATATCAGACAGGACCATGCCAACTTACAGCTGCGGATCGACGGTGTGCCGATTCCCGATACGGTCTCCTCGACGTTTTCCGATGTGATTTCGCCCAGAGCTTGGGAGCGGGCCGACATTGTGCTGGGCGGGATGGAAGCCAATGTGGGAA
This sequence comes from Nitrospira sp., assembly GCA_029865345.1. GTDB lineage: Bacteria > Nitrospirota > Nitrospiria > Nitrospirales > Nitrospiraceae > Nitrospira_D. The sequence continues at coordinate 3,604 of JAOUHD010000132.1, read as the reverse complement.
ACAAAGCGGCCGCGCTCATCGATATTACGACGAAGAGCGGCACGAAGCCGGGATTTGGGTCAGTCCAGATGTTCGGCGGGTCGAATAAGACGATTAACCCGTCATTCGAGTATGGAGGCACGATCGGTGAGAAGTTCCGCTATTACTTTTTGAACAGCCATACGGCGACGAATCGAGGGATTGAGCCGCCGACCCTTGGCCACTCCATTTTTCATGGTCAGAGCGAGCGGAATCAGACGATGTTTCGCGGCGACTATCAGTATGACAATAACAATAATATTACCCTGTTGTTCTTGAACTCCATCGCGAAATATCAGATTCCGACGTCCCCTGGATTAGGGGTGAACCCGACTATTCTCGGCTTGTTGCCTGGAGGATTTATACCGGTGCCGTCGGAAAGGGTGGATGAAAATCAGAAGGAAAATAACCAATACGGCCACTTGGTTTGGCGGCACGATATCAACACCAGAAACTTTTTCAGTTTGGCCGGGTATTTTCGGCACACCAGGGCGACATTTAGGACAGATCCGTTGAATGTGCTCGCCTATGTGCCGGATGTAGAAGAACCATTTTCGGCCGGGAGCCAAGACCGTATCGGCTATTCAGGTGGCGTGCGCATGGATTACACCTACGTCCACAGCAAGGAACACTTGATCAAGGCAGGGTTTCAGATCGATCGGACCCAAGCGATCAATAAGACGAGATTGTTTACCTTTCTTGATGACGGAACGGGAAACCCAACTGGAGGCGTCATCAATGCTGGTGGCGACAACCGGCTCATCGGATGGCGGCAGGAGTTCTGGATTCAGGATCAGTGGACGCCAAATGAACATTGGACATTCAACATTGGTGTGCGTGCAGACACGGTGCAGTATCAACGGGATGAAGGACAAATCAGTCCCAGGGTCGGTGTCACGTACCGCTACAACTCGGCCAACGCCTTTCACGCGTACTATGGCCGGCTCTTTACCCCGCCGAATCTTGAGAGGCTTGCCTTGGCCGGCTTGAATACAGAGGGAACGAAAGCGCATCCGGAAGATACCACCAATAACCTACCACGCGCCGAGCGGGCCCATTACTTCCAAATCGGTAGCGTCCATGCCCTCACGGATTGGGCGACCCTCCAGCTTACGGGGTATTATAAGCTCGCTAATTATATGTCGGACGCACACCAGTTAGGCACGACGCCCTTACTGAACTATATTGCCTTTGAACGGGGATGGACCAGGGGAGCCGATGCCGCGCTCAAGGTGTGGTTCGTGGAAAATCTGACGGGCCGCGCCAACATCGCCTGGGGACAGTGTAAGGGCTATGGGTTGCAGTCCGGGCATAATCTAGTGCATTTTGAGGAAATCGCCGATATCAACTCGCGCAGCGGCGTCCATTGTGATCACCAGCAGACGCTGACTGCGTCAGGAATCCTGAGTTACCGGTTGCTCGAGCGGACCACTCTTACCGGGCAGGTGTTGTTTGCGTCAGGACTGCGGACGGCAGAAGAAGGTGCCAAGACCAACTCGAGTCATAGCCCGACCTACACGATCTATAACTTTTCGATTAGCCATGTCATTCCGTTGCCCTGGCAGGGGCAGAAGTTCTTGATCGGATTCGATATCGTGAATGCGTTGGATCAAAAGTATTTCATCAATCAGGGCGAAGGCAGTATCGGACTCGGTGTGTCTCATGTTGGGATGCCGCGGTCCTTTTTCTTCCGCGGGCAATGGTTCTTCTAGTCGGATGCTGAAACGGGCCATCAACTGCGTTCTCGGCTTGTGCGAATCCTCAACGTACCCCAGAGGGTACGCCTCCGGTTCGCACATCGCCTGCGGCCTTGTTGAGTGTCCCGTTTGAGCCTCCGATCGTTAATAGCGTAGAATGTGGGGCATGCGACACTTTTTCACAATACTCTGTGCTGTTGTCTTGGCGTGGCCAGCTGTGCTCTATGCGGTGGTCGGTGATGAGGCCACGCATGAGAGTGATCACCATGAGGACGTACTTGAGTTGCCTGAGGTGCATGTTCATGGACTTACGCTCAATAAGGACCAGCAATTAGGTCCCGTGGCCAAGTCCACGCCCTGGCCCGGTATCCCTGCCTCTCTCAACGGGCAAGAGATCGATGATTGGATGAAAGCCCGTCTCTTGGTGTCCAAGCACGCGAAGGTGACTGTTGTGGTGCTGGAACCGTGCAAGCATCGCGAACTAACGACCTCTGGAGTCACTGCGCTCGGTAAATGGACATTCGATCCCCAGATGAAAGGGGACGATCCGGTGGATGGCGAGCTCACCGTCCGAATTCATTTCAGGACCAGATGACGCGGACAATGCGTGGCCGGTATTCGCCGATTGAGAAATCGGGCAGGAGATCGGTTGAAGCTTGACGGTTGATGAGTAAGGCTTTATCGTCGCACGCATGAGCGTGGACGAGATCCTCTTCCTGGCGATCAACGGATTGGCAGGCCAGTCAGCGGCGGCCGATTACTTTTTCCTGCAACTGGGACACCGCAGCACGCTTTATCTTCCAGGGGCCTGCGCGATCGCCTATTGGATCTGGAACAACAGGCGAGAGGCGCTGTTGGGCGGTCCGGTTCTGGGGGCAGCAGTCGGACTCACCGATTTCGTTGGTGGACAGCTCAAATGGGTCTTTGAACGAGTTCGACCCTGTCGGGCGTTGGCCGAAGCCGTCAAGATCGAACCGAGTGGCTGCGGGGGGTTGTTCAGCTTTCCGTCGAACCACGCGGCCAACACTGCCGCCATCGCGGCATTCCTGCAAGTCCTCTATCCCAAGTCAGGCTGGATCACCTGGCCGATTGTGGTATTCGTCGGATTTTCCCGCGTGTTTATCGGCGCTCATTATGTGACGGATGTGCTCGGTGGGTGGATGCTTGGAGGCGTGATCGGCGGAGGAGCGGCTTGGGCACTGCTGCAATGGCCGAGGTTCCGGAAGAAGTTGGAGTCGGTGGTCATGCCAATTGCAAAAGTGGAAGTCAGATCCTGAGGATTACGCAGGTGGTGATGGTTCCTCAACCGTGGCTAACAAGCCAGCCCGCAGTTGATCGACATCGTATCCCCGACCAATCAGCACCAGGGCAGACGTTGGCTCATCCAAGAGTGTCACCGGTGTGATCGTGGACTGTCCCGGCAGCGCATATTGGAATTCCTGCAGCTCCGGTTCCTTGCCAAACCGGAAATATCCTTTCGCCCGCTCCAGTTGTTTCGGGATTGTCTTCATCCATGCTAAGAAACGCTGGCGATTCAGCGGACCAGGTAATAAGACGGTTGTCGCGATGGGATGGTAGGCCGCCTGTTGAATGGAAGCCGATCGCGACGTCCCGAATGTCACGTTCGTCAGTGCCGGCGGTTTTGTTGAGGTATGTGGAGCCAATAATGCAGCGGCATCAAGTCGCGCGTGAGACGTTTCCCACAGCCGGGCATAGGGGTTTTGTTCGACGATGCCTGCTCGGAACCGTTCCCAATGGCCTGGAACATACAGGTCTCGCTTGTTCAAGATGAGTTCATCGGCACAGCGAATGGCTTGCGTCGTCACATAGGCGCTGGAATGGCTTTCGTCGGTCGAGACAGGATGTAGCAGCGCGATCACCCGTTCAAG
>JAOUHD010000133.1 GCA_029865345.1 Nitrospira sp. | reverse complement strand
TGGATAGCGGTAATCTGCGGCATTTCCTCCTCACCCCTTTCGCATAATTTCTCCGGACAGTCATTGCGCGTATTCTCGCTGTACGAATAACGGTGTGTAGACCAGGCATCGCCGGAGAGTGGGACCAACGGAGGCCGGTACGGTACTGGTGAAAGATATTGCTCCGGGGAGCGTCGGTTCTTTTTTGGGTAGCTTTGCAAATGTGAACGGGACATTGTTCTTGGTGGCGAGAGGGGCAACAGGATCAGATCTGTGGAAGAGCGACGGGACCGAGGTGGGGACCGTCTTGGTCAAGGATTTGCCGCCCGGTAATTCTGGCCCATATGACCTCACCGACGTCAATGGGACTCTGTATTATGCGGCCCATGATGGCACGCACGGCTATGAACTCTGGAAGAGCGACGGGACCGAGGCGGGGACGGTGTTGGTCGCGGATATCCACACGGGAGACTTGGGCTCGTTTCCTGATGGTTTGACCAATGTGAACGGGACCCTGTTCTTCTCCGCCAATGATGGAGTCCATGGGGGGGAATTGTGGAAGAGCGGCGGCCAGGAGACGGTGCTGGCGAATGACAGCGATCCGGACGGCGATCCCCTGACGGCCGTCTTGGTGACCGGGCCGTCGAACGGCACCCTCACGCTCAACCCCGACGGCACGTTCAGCTATCGGCCGAACACCGGGTTCACCGGGACCGATTCTTTTACCTACAAGGCCCACGATGGCGCCTTGGATTCGAACGTCGCCACGGTGACGATCACAGTGACGGGCAGTACTCCAACGAATCAGGCGCCGGTGCTCACAGCGATTGGCAATCAGACCATCGACGAAGGGCAGCCATTGACCTTCGCCGCGACAGCGAACGACCCCGATGTGGGTCAGACCCTGACGTTCAGTTTGGAAAATGGGACCACTGGTGCGGTGCCGGCTGGCGCGAGCATCAACGCCACGACAGGCGTCTTCACCTGGACCCCGACGGAGGCGCAAGGGCCCGGGACCTTCACGTTCGATGTGGTCGTCACGGACAACGGCGCGCCGAATCTCTCGGATCGTGAAACGATCGCTGTGACGGTCGGCGAGATCAACCAAGCGCCGACGCTGAACCTGATCGCCGATCAAGCCGTGACGGCGGGGCAGTTGCTCACATTTACCGCGGTCGGCGGTGATCTGGATGTGCCGGCCAATACGCTGACGTACAGCTTGGAAGGGACCATCCCCGCCGGGATCAGCATCAACCCAACCACTGGCGAATTCACCTGGACACCGACGGTAGGGCAAGTGGGGCCGCAGACGGTGACGGTACGGGTGACGGACAACGGGACGCTGGCGTTGTTTGCCGAACAGGTCGTGGCCATCACGGTGGAGGCGGAGGCGCAAGAGAATCCGGTGGCGCAGGACGATGGGCCGTACGCGGCGACCGAAGATCAGTTGCTCACGGTCTTGGCGGCGCAGGGCGTGTTGGCCAATGACAGCGATCCGAACAGCGATCCGTTGACCGCGACGCTGCTGACCCAGGCGAGCCATGGTCTCGTCACCTTGGCAAGCAACGGGGGCTTTAGCTATCAACCGAATCTGAACTTCAACGGGACTGATAGTTTCACCTATCGGGTGAGCGATGGGGAGGGCGGAACTGCCACGGGGACGGTGAGCCTCACGGTGGCAGCTGTCAATGATGCGCCAGTGCTGGCGTCGATCGGCAACAAGACCGTGAACGAGCAGACCCTGCTACAGTTCACCGTGAGTGGCAGCGACGTGGATGTGCCTGCCCAGAATCTGCGATACAGTGCCAGTGGATTACCGAAGAGGGCGACATTTGATCCGACCACGCGGACCTTTACCTGGACACCCACCGAGACGCAGGGGCCCGGCAACTACACGGTGACGTTCTCCGTGACCGATGGCGTGGCGAGTACTCGGGAGACCATCACAATCGCGGTGAATGAAGTCAATGTAGCCCCGGTTCTGGCCCCGATTGCCACCCAGTCGGTTGGTCCTGGAAAGATACTCAAGTTCAAAGCCAGCGGCAGTGATAGCGACGTGCCCAAACAGACGCTCCTCTATAGCCTGGCTCCGGTGCCGGGGGCCTTGTATCCCACCGGGATCACGATCAATGCTTCGACGGGTGACGTGACGTGGAAGACTAGCGTCACGCAGCCGCTCGTATCGTACCAGGTGGCAGTATCCGTGAGTGATGGCCTCCTCAGCGCGGCACAAGTCGTGACCATCAACGTGACTCAGCGATTACAGGCGTTGTCGCTCGGAACCAGCGAGGGACCGGTCGTGACCAGCGAGAATATTGAGCCGGTCTTTCAGGAGGCATTGCGTCGCTGGACCGACGTGGAGTCTCGCGCGGCTGAGGCAGTCGCAAATTGGTCGGTGCAGATCGGAGATCTTGACGGACTCACGCTCGCTGAGGTTCGAGATCACACGATCTGGCTCGATCAGACCGCGGCGGGTCACGGATGGTTTATCGATGCGACCCCGCAGGACAACACGGAGTTCCACTTTGTGAATAGTCTTTCACAGTGGGTGGCCGATGGCCACAGTCCGGCGGCCCACCATGCCGACCTCTTCACCGTCGTGATGCACGAGCTGGGACATGTGTTGGGCTTGGAGGATCAACAGGGACAGGGGCCGAAGGGCACGCTCATGACGGAGACGTTGCCGGATGGGGTGCGGCGGACTGTCGAGACTGAGGATGTCGGCCTGGGCGCTGTTGCCGCACCGGCGGTGGACTATCCGACGGGGGGCATGCCGGCGGGATTCCCGCTCCAGCATTTCTTGGGCACGTTGGCTCCGAATGGGAGTGGCGTGGGGACGCGACCGTCGGATCGCCCTTCGAACCATTCCGTTCTCGATTGGAATGAGGAGGAGGCCAGTCCGGCATTCGTCCGATTCCCGTCAGAGAGCATCAAGACGCAAGCGTGGTTCTTGAACTTCCTCAATGGCACCTATACTAAGGCGCAAGACCGGCTCGAGACCATCTGCGTGGAGCTACCGGGGAAAAAATAGGAGAGTTAGAACAATGGCTGTCACGGTGATGAACGAAGGAGGAAACGATGGCGACTGAGGATGGGGGAGTCAAGACGGGGGCGGGGAAAACGCCGAGCGGGCCGATGGTCCGATTCGACGATACGGATATCACCAATACCTATGCCAACGTGTGCAACGTGTCGAGCTCGCGCGAAGAGGTCGTGCTGGTGTTCGGGATGAACAACGCCTGGGAGCGGGATGCGTCCGAAGTGCGCGTGAAGCTCAACAGTCGTGTGATTCTCAGTCCGTTTGCGGCCAAGCGGCTCGCCTTGCTGCTGGACAATGTGATCAAGCAGTATGAGGCTCGGTTCGGCGTGATGGATGTCGGGCCCATCCAAGTGCCAGCTGAAAAGTTGTCTGCCAAGTAATCACCGTGAGCGATTCGTAGCGGGGCATGCAGAGCGGACCGAAGCGGCGTGCAACGGACCAGTTTGCAAGCGGCTACGGCAGCGATGGAGCCCGTGGACGTCCAAAAGGCATGTTGAGAGACAGATCTGAAGTTTCTGTGTGCGACGAGCGCCTATTGCTGATCGCGTCTGATGTAGCCGGCTGCCTCCCGCAGCACGGAGGCGAGGTCTGGGCCTGAGGATGGAAGGAGGCCGTCGGGTGTATGCCGATGGTCGGGGTAGGTGGAGAGAGGCCGAGCCGCCGGATCGCGGGCATTGTCGTATCGGAAAATCAGCGATTGCGTCGGAGAGGCGCAGTGGTACGCATACTTGAGTCTGATGGGATTCGGTCGGAGCTGGAGGAATTCTTTGACGTAGAGGCGGGATCCATCTGAGAACATGATGGTGCCATTGACGATGGCTCCGATGGGTGGGCGGTCTTCATATCCGAGCGAGTGGGAGACGACGTGCGGGGTATCGAGGATTCGGTGGCGAATCTCCGCAACGTAGTCAGCTACGAGCATACTTCGAGTTGTTCGAGATGGCGGAGCGTGTCCTGTAGCACCTGGCGCAACTCCAGTTCTCCCTCGAGATCGAGGAGAATCGCCTCGTTGTCCTCTGTCCGTGGAACCGCACCTGCGAGGACTTGCTCAGGTGTGACGCTGAGACGGCTGGAGAGTGTGGCGATTCGTTCGTCGGTCGTGCGCAGGCTGTCGCGTGTAAGTTTGGTCTCCATGGCCAGGGCATCTTTGACCAACGGAATGGCCTGATCGGGAGAGGGCGTCTTGATCTGGATCGTGGCCATGGGCAAATCCTTTTCAGACACGGACTCATGGGCTGGGTGTTGATCAACGGAGTTCACGCTAACAGAGGCCTTGAGGAGTGTCAACCGGTTGCTGATAGACCTGCAGTCAAGTAATTCTGAGTTCTGTTGCATTTGATACTTGGCATGGACGAACAGGCTCATTCCCAGCGCACCATTCTGAAGGATGAAGCAGCCTCGTTAGTGGCAACGCTCACGCAGGCTGACGTCACTGAGGACCAGGCCCTGTGGACGTCCTTCGCGCGGTCGGTGCGCGAACGGTCTACTGGCTGTCGTACCGGCCGGTCGCGCCGGTTACCTTAATAATGCGGGCTAAAAGCATTCTGGCGGGCAGGACGGGATGAGATGGGAATCGCCGTAGTTATCGGTCAGTCTGGATGTCGGGCAGGCGGTACGGCAGGGAGAACTAGAGGACTATATGTGGAGACCCCCCATGTGGGGGGGCTTCTAAATCGATGCGTCATTGTGCTACTGGGTGGAGCGGGATGCGTCCGAAGTGCGCGTGAAGCTCAACAGCCGCGTGATTCTCAGTTCGTTTGCGGCCAAGCGGCTCGCCTTGCTGCTGGATACTGTGATCAAGCAGTATGAGGCTCGGTTCGGCACGATGGATGTGGGTGTTGTGCAACCGGCTCCCGACAAGCTTACTGCCAAGTAGGTCTTTCTTACTTCCCCCAGTCGCGGAACCTGCATGGACGAAGAAGTTGGTTGCAGTGCACCGGTATGGAGGAGGGACTGAGACACTCTCCTCGAACGTCTGAGCGGTCCCTCGTTTCTGAGAGGGACATCCACTCCCGATAGGGATCACGTTAACGCTGGTGTTGGAATCGACTCCTATCGCTCGTCGGCGGGCTATCGTTTCAACATGAGAACGGACAGGGGCGGGAGCGTGACCGTCAGTGAGTAGGGAAAGCCGTGGCTCGGGGTTTCAGCAGCGTGAACACCGCCGCCATTCCCCATGTTGCTGCCGCCATAGGCGATCCCGTCGGTGTTGATCAGCTCCTGATACCAACCGGGTTCTGGGACGCCGATGCGGTACTGGTGGCGAGGCACTGGCGTGAAATTACACAGGCAGACGATGGTCGCTTGCGTGCTTTTTGCCTTTCGAAGGTAGGCGATGACGGAGTTGTCGGCGTCGCTGAAATCAATCCACTGAAATCCGCTCCAGTCAAAGTCGATCTCGTGCAGCGCTGGCTCCTCACGATAGATGCGGTTCAGGTCGCGGATCAAACGTTGCAGTCCACGATGCGGTTCATCCTCGCAGAGATGCCAATCCAGGCTGGTGTCATGGTTCCATTCCCGCCACTGGCCGAACTCTCCGCCCATGAACAGCATTTTCTTACCGGGATGGCTGTACATATAGCCGTAGAGTAGCCGGAGGTTCGCAAATCGCTGGCACACATCACCGGGCATTTTGTCCAGCAACGTCCGTTTGCCGTGCACCACTTCGTCATGAGAGAGGGCGAGGACGAAATTCTCACTGAAGGCGTAGAGCAGGCCGAAGGTAATTTGGTTTTGATGGAACCGGCGGTAGATCGGGTCGTGTTGGAAAAAGGTCAGCATGTCGTGCATCCACCCCATGTTCCACTTGAACGTAAAACCGAGCCCTCCCGTGTAGGTTGGCCGAGAGACACCAGGCCATGACGTGGATTCTTCCGCAATCGTGACGGCTCCGGGGAATTCTCGGTGGACGACGATGTTGAGCTCTTTCAAGAGCGAGATGGCTCCAAGATTCTCCTTGCCCCCAAACTCATTTGGAATCCATTCACCGGACTGTCGTCCGTAGTCGAGGTAGAGCATGGACGCCACGGCGTCGACGCGCAATCCGTCGATGTGGTACTTGTCCAACCAGAAGAGGGCGCTATTCAGAAGGAAGGTGCGCACCTCGCCTCGATCGTAATTGAAAATCCGGCTGTGCCAATCGGGGTGATAGCCGAGGCGCGGGTCGGCATGGCCATAGAGGTGTGTGCCGTCGAACTGGGCCAATCCATGGGGATCATCAGGAAAGTGCGCCGGCGCCCAGTCCATGATTACGCCGAGGCCGACTTGATGCGCGGCATCGACAAACGCCATGAAATCATCAGGATTGCCGTATCGGCTGGTGGCCGCAAAGTAACCGGTCGCTTGATACCCCCATGATCCGTCAAACGGATGTTCCGTCACCGGCATGAGTTCCAGGTGTGTGTAGCCCAGATCCCTTGTGTAGGGGATCAGTTTCGCAGCGAGTTCTTTATAGGTCAGCCAGCGATTGTTCTCCTCCGGTACTCGCATCCACGACCCGAGATGGACTTCATAGATGGAGAGGGGAGCGGTCAACGGATCCCATTCGGATCGGGCCGCCATCCATGTGCCGTCGTGCCAGGTGTAGCTGGACAAGTCATGCACGACCGAGGCAGTCCGCGGGCGGACCTCGCTCGCGACAGCATAGGGATCGACTTTCCTCAACAGAACGTTGTCTTCTCGCGACCGGATTTGATACTTGTAGAGGGTGCCTTCCGGTAGATCGGGCAGGAAGAGTTCCCAGAGCCCGGTCGATCCTCGACTCGCCATGGGATGGCAGAGACCGTTCCAAGCATTAAAGTCCCCAATCACACTGACACGTGTGGCATTGGGGGCCCACAGCACAAAGTGAACTCCGGGGACGCCTTGGACGGTGCGGATATGGGCGCCGAAACTGTTGTAGGCCTTGTACAGCGTTCCTTCGGTAAAGAGGTGCAGATCGAAGTCCGTTAACAGGGGAGGCAATGCGTACGGATCGTGGATCTCAGCGACCGTGCCGTCGTGGCGTGTGAGGCGAAGCGTGTAAGATGGCGCGAGTGGTGTATCTGGAAGCAGCGCCTCATACAGTCCCTCCTCACGAATGCGAGTCATACGCCAGAGGATAGAATCGGATACGACCTCTACATCCTTGATCTGGGGTAGCCAGGCCCGGATCGAGAAGCCGGGGTGGCCGTCGATCGTTGTGGCATGTGGGCCTAGAACCGAGTGAGGGGCCCAGTGAGTGCCGGCAATGAGACGATCAAGATCATCCTGCTGAATGGGTAGATCACAAGATCATCCTGCTGAATGGGTAGATCAATAGACATGGAACTATCCTAATGGCTACGGTCGTGATTAGGAAGGGGAAAATGTTCTCTGCGATGGCGTCGAATGAAATAGCTGAAGAGAACTCTGATTGCATGGTCGCTGTCGGCCCAGGACAAGGCGGGGGCTTGTACGATGATCCCTCTCAATGTGGTTCGAGGATCTAAATGTCATCTCTGACGCTGGCTCTTTTTTCTTCGGCGTGTGCTACGCGCTCATCATGACCGAGCGGCTCCACAAGACGATTGTGGCCTTGTTCGGCGCGGTCTCGTAAGGAGAGGTATTCTACTGGCATGAGTTCAGGGTGGATTACAACGTCGTGTTTGTGAATATCGCCAGGAAGGCCGGCTGCCGGATTGCCTGTTAGCAGTGCTTCAAGTTCGGCTTCCCTGTCATGAGCACGTCGTTCTCAGCGCGCTCTATCTCTGGCTGGTCTTTCTGCGCTAACGGGGATTAGGGCTTGCCCTCGACCTTCAGATTGAGGGATCCGTCACTCATCACTCGAACGTACAGCGAGTTCACATCGGCGAACACGCCGATGCCTTGCACCGACGCGACGGTTCCCTGCAGGGAGAGCGTCTGATTGATTGATCGATTCAGTGCCGTTCGAAGCAGGTCGCGCATGCGGTTGGTCGCCGAAGTCACACCGAGGACGGTTTCACCCATCACGAGTTCTCTCATGGAAGAGTGGGCGAGCCAATCGGGTCCGCTCTTCGCCAGGAACTGTTCGGAATCATGGTCCAAACGGAGGCCGCCGATCTGGACGGATTGTGTCAGCGTGTTCATTTCAGGTTTCCCCACGAAATATAGGTGGCCGGTCGCATCTCCTGCAAAGGCTATCCGCAAGACCACTTGGTTGCCTCCACGACCCAAAATGGCGGCATCAGTGATCTGGATGAAGTCTCCTTTCACGGCGACACGTTTTCCCTTCAACCGCGCCGCAAGTGATTGGGACAGCGAGGGATAGTCCAGCGGAATGTCAGCGACGACGTGGAATCCAGGGGAAGCCGGTTGTGTATCGAGTTGAGGAAGTGCTGCAGCGGCAACAGGTGGTTCGGAACCGAAGACGATCACAGGCGTGGCGATTATGTGCAGCGTGTCATGAAGACTCTGTCTCTCTATCGAGAACTCATTTCGTTTAATCTTTTCGACATTGAGGTGGAGCCACGCGTTTGGTTCCAATTGAATAGGAGCGCGCAGCCCGTTCCATGCTTCTTCCACTTGAGGGCGAACCGTACTCGAAGTAAGTCGCTCAAGCGCGTGCTGGAGGCCGCCTCGTACCGTGTCCGTCAACCTATTCCTGGCGTCCTGGGGAAGGTCGGTCGTGATGATGCGAGCGTTACATGTATCAATGGTATTCACTGCCACATCGGCGACGGACGCGGACAGACCGTAGTTCGGAGTCATGCCAATGGC
>JAOUHD010000012.1 GCA_029865345.1 Nitrospira sp. | reverse complement strand
CGGCGCGCGCCGCGTGGTCTCCAGGATGCGGGCTTCCGTCTGAGGGGTGTGCCGCAGGGGGACTTGCCCACGATGCCGGCTGTACAGCCCCGCCAACCGTTCCGCAGCAAACCGCTGGCTCCAGGTCGCGACAAAGCCACGACTACACCCCAAGGCGTGACACACGGAATCCCAGGTCGCCCCCGCAGCCCGGAGCAGAATCGCGCGGGCTCGCCGTGCATCTTCGGCCCGTCCGGTCCGGCTCCTCGCTCGTCGGGTGAGTTCCATCCGTTCACGTTTCGTCAGGACTATCGTGTTTTCCATGAACACGATTATAGTCTATACATGGGTGTTACAGTCCACTAGTAGGGCCTGTGGTATCGGGAACGCAGCCATGCTTCGAACAGGGAGGTGATTGGTGGATCAGTTTATGATCAGACAGTGAGGGCGCTACGCCGCCGGCCTCGGTCAGGCTGCTGCCTGGGTGATCGGCTGATAGCCCTGCCGGTAGGATTCAAGGATACGCACAAGTCGTGCGACTTCAAGTTCGAGTTGCGCGTAGACGGGAGGGGCGTCGTGCAGCGCGTTGAGGCGGCCAACTGCTTCGAGGCGACCGGCAGTCAGTGAGGCCTCCGAGGCGCAAAGATTTCCAGCGGTACCTTTGAATGTGTGTGCCAATCGTTCAACGGTGACTGCATCTCCATCGGCCAGGGCGGTTCTAATGTCAGTGAGCATAGTGTGGTAACGATCAAGAAATAGGCAGACGAGTTGTGCGAACAACTCACCGTCGCTGCCGATGTTCTGATACATTTTTGCAGGATCAAAGATTCCTCTGGTTGGGTCGGCTGTGGTGGGAATGAGTTTATGCTTTCCGGTTACCATTGCATTCGGTGGCGTAGATATCCACCGAGCGAGGGCGCTCCGCAGTTCGTCGAGCTTGATGGGTTTGGCGAGATAGTCGTCCATCCCAGTCGCCAAACAGCGCTCGCGATCGCCCTGCATCGCATTGGCGGTGACCGCAATGATCGGAATATGTGGAGTCGATTGTGGTGCCCTGTCTGAACTGTTTGGGTTCCCACCGGGCGAGTCATGCGATGCTACTGCTGCTTCACCGTTGCGAATGTTTCGGGTTGTCTCAAATCCATCCATAACGGGCATCTGACAATCCATCAGGATGGCGGCATAGTCTCCCTTGGCGAGCGCAGTCAACGCTTCTTGACCGTTTTCAACGACATCTGGTTGGTAGCCAAGTTTCTCCATCATCCGTACGGCGAGCTTCTGATTGACGATGTTGTCTTCCACGATCAAAATGCGCCGATGCTGCACATTCTCCGCGACCATATGCTTGGTGACGAGTTGCGGCACGACTGAGAGCGTGTGAGTCGTTTGTGGCTCTTGGCTCTCGGGCAGACCCAGAACCGTCCGAAGGCAGTCGCGTAATTCATCATGGCGGACGGGTTTGGGCAGGTAGCCCATCGCGCCGGCCTGGCGGGCCTGTTCCGCATGGCCCCGTTGCAGCATCGAGGTCATGACGATAAGGCGAATACCGGATCCAACCGGGTGGCTTTGCAGTTCTCGGGCGAGTTGCAACCCGTCCTTTCCCGGCATGATGACGTCCAAAATCGCGAGATCGTACGGCACTCCCCGCTGCTTCGCCTCCGCGATGCGGCGTAAAGCCGATTCGGCATCCTCTGCAAGGTCGTCCACCATCCCCCAACCTGATGCCAGATGGTGAAGGATCAAGCGATTCGACTCATTGTCATCGACGATCAAGACGCGCTTTCCGGTGAGATCTCCGGTCGGAAGAATTGCCCGGGGAGAACCGGCCTGTTTCTGGAGGCGTGCGGTGCACCAGAAGGTGCTACCCTGTCCTTCGGTGCTGCGCACTCCGATCTGTCCACCCATCAATTCCACGAGTTGCTTGGAAATGGAGAGGCCAAGGCCGGTGCCGCCATATTTTCTGGTCGTGGAGCTGTCCGCCTGCACAAACGGACGGAACAGTTTGTCTTGAGTACTTGGATTGATTCCAATGCCGCTGTCCGTGACTTCGAAGCGAATGATGGTCGTGTCGGGGAAATCTTCTTCGAGATAGGCCTGCAGGGTCACCTCGCCCTTGTTGGTAAACTTCACCGCGTTGGCAACCAGATTGGTGAGGATCTGACGCAGGCGGCCGGGGTCGCCTTTCAGTCCAGTTGGAACCGCGGCATGTACCAGTCCAGTCAGTTCCAGCCCTTTCGTCTCCGCCCGTTCGGCGAATTGTGCCAATACCTGCTCCACCGTGGTTCTCAGATTGAAGTCGAGGCATTCCAGCTCAAGCTTCCCTACCTCGATCTTGCTGCATTCGAGCACGTCGTTGATCAGCTGCAGCAGAGCTTCGCCGCATTGCCGAATGGTCTCCGCGTAGGATTGTTGTTCAGACGTCAAGGACGTCTCCATCAGCAGGCTCGTCATACCGATCACCCCGTTCATGGGGGTACGTAGTTCATGACTGACTGTCGCGAGAAATGCTGTCTTGACGCGTGCTGATTCCTTCGCCTCATCCAGCGCTTGGTCCAGACGTTGGTTGCTCTGGCGAAGTTGGTCGGCAGATAGTTGGAGCGCCTGCTGCGTCTTATGGACGCTCGTCATGTCGATGGCATAGCCTCGCACGACGTTGTGCGTGGGAACCGGGCAGAAGGTCCACGAAAACCTGGCTTCTGGGAGCACAACTGCCTCATCATGAAGCACATGGCCTGTGGCGAGACAGCGTCGCACGATGCCCGGAAGGCTGCGCGGGGCGACGTTGGGAAATCCTTTGAGATTGTATCCGAATCGAGTGAGCAGGGAGATCATCGCTGGATTGGCGTACAGCAGGCTCATATGCCGGTCCAGTTCGATCATCGGTAAGGGACTTTCCTCAGCGATCGCGGCCAACCGATCGCGATCCTGCTCCAATTCCAGCTCATGGGACAAGTCGCGAATGCTGATTATCAGTACGGTCTTCCCATTGAACATACCGGGTGCGCAGGTCCATTCTACGGGAACGGGATGGGTTGCCTTCCGGAAGAGAAGATGTTCCGTCACAGACATCGGACGGTGGCTTCTAAGTACTCCGTTCAGTTGTGCTGTTATAGTGGTTGTGTCGGATTGAGTGAGTCTCGACCACAGGGATGGAAAGAAGGGGACCGTGGAGGAAGGAAACCGTGGCCCAAGCAACCGAAGACTCTCCCGATTAACGGCCAATACGGTGAGATCAGTATCAAGAATGACGGTGGCCAGCGGAAGCCCTTCGAGCAGATCGAAGCCTGTCGATACTGTAGGAAGTGAAGCGGAAAGACGACGTCCGATGCGTCTTCTTTTGCGTCCAGATGGCTTCATCATGCAGCTCGTGAAAGGCCTTGGTCTAGGTGTATGCCGATGTTGACTCGTTCTTTGCTGGGGTCTAGGACACGCAACACCGTTCGGATTGTGTGGTCGTGGGATGGTGTTGCCAGGTCGATGTCAATCGGCGTGGCATAAGAACCTCCTTGCGGGTCGGTCGTGACTTTGACCAGGGGTTTGAGTCGTTGCTGAGGGTTGACTCCGATGACGACCGCCTGTTCGCCGGTATTGAGTCTCACGAGGCTTCCGACTGGGTAGACTCCGATGCTTCGAATCAGGAGCTCCACGAGAGATTTTGCAAATAGTCCTTGTTCTCCAGCCAAGAAGAGTTGCCGAACGGCATCGTGTGGAATCATGGCCTGGCGTGTGCCGCGCCGACTCACCATGCCGTCATAAAAGTCGACGATGCCGACGATCTGCGCCAGGTGAAAAATCTGATCGTTGCCTAACTTGGCTGGAAATCCACTTCCATTGGCGCGCTCATGATGCTCTCTGACGATGCGTAGGACGTCCTCGTGCATGCCTGGTTGTTCGGAGAGGAGCGTGACGCCAAGCTTACAATGCTGTTCGAGCAAGGTCTTATCTTGTCCGCTACATTCCTCCCGCTTGCGAACAAGATTGCGCGGGAGGCGGACATATCCCGCGTCATGGAGTAAGGCGCCCATGCCGATCTGTTCTTGTGCTGTGTGATCCAATCCGCTTTCCACAGCCACCACGAGCGACAAGATGCAGGTGTCGAGTGCATGAGTCGTCAGTGAGCGGTCGAACTGTTTAATTTTCTGAATGGCGAGCTGAGTCGCCATTGCGGCACGGTCGTTGAGAACTTGGCCCAACACGTTTGACACGATGGCTTTGGTGGCTTCGAGAGACGGAGGAATGCCACGCTCAAGATCCTCGAAAATTCGCTCAACCGCTTCTTGAGCCTGAGCGTAAATCGCCGTGGCAGCATGATCGTGAGGTTTAACCTCCGGCGTACGTTCGGGTGACTGATCCGGAGGAGCTGGGACATCTGCGTTGGGAGGTTGCTGGCTTGCAGCGTGCTGTGTAGTCGCTGAGGGCTCCGATGGGAGGTCGGATCCTTTGCTGGTATCGATGCTCACCATCCTGATTCCATGTTGCTGCATGAGTTGGATGGTTTGTTGATCTTTGATCAGGCGTTTATGGGAGAGGAAGGGGGTTCGGTACCACGGGACATCCATCTCTGTGATGAACATGCCGGGAATCAGTTGCTCGATCGCGATACGTTTTATTGTCATAAGTCGTCAGACTCCTCGTCGGAAAGGTCTCTGGTCGGACGTGGCGACAGAGGAAAGATCCCACGGGCGTTATCGGCGGGGCAGGTCTCGAACTTGATCGTGGTTCCTGCATCCTGCCGTATTGTGATTAGTTTGAAGTCACTGCTCGCGGCCAAATGTGCTGACACTCAAGATTGACTGATGATGTCCGATAGAGGTCATCAGAGTTGGCTGGTGTCGGGTAATTGTGTTGGAGTGAGGGCTATGAACGACATCGTCGTATCCATCCCCCCTGCGGCAGCGTTTTTATCGGTCGGACTGCCACTGAAACTGTCCTTCGCGCGTGATCAGCAGAAGGTCATGTACGGTACGACGCTTCTTGGATGGAAGGATCACGAGTGGCTTGTCTGCGAATGGCCGATTCAGCTTGGCCATGACCAGCAGATTGCCGGTGGCACACCGTGCACGGTCAGTTATCTTCATGACGGGAAATTGGTCGGGTATCGTAGTGAACTACGAGAACTGATGACTGTGCCGGTTCCGTTGCTCTTTGTCGCATATCCCAAATCGGTGGAAGAGATGCATTTGCGGAAGCATCTTCGCGTATCTGCCAACGAACCGACCTTGTTAATGCGAGCCACTCACGACAATCCCTCCCGATCCGTGTTGTCTGCCAACGACTATTTCGGCGGTCTATTGAAAGATCTCAGTGAGGGAGGATGCAGTGTGCTCGTGGTTCGAACACCGACCTGGCTTCGACCAGGCACGACTGTGCACATGGAGTTCGAATTGCCAGGCTTGGGGCATATCACCAACCTAACCGGTATCGTGAAGAATAGTGACACGCGGCAGGGTGGGGACCTCATCGGTATCGAGTTTCACTTCAATCACCTTGAGTACATTGAATATCGCGGCTGGGGCGGATCAGTCCGGCAGGCCATAGAGCAATGGACGGTTCAAAAATCCAGAGGGCCAGACCTCCTCTGATGCATTTCCTCTCTCTCTCTTGGATAATTCTTCCATCCCGCTCGGCACAATCTGCCGAGCATTCCTTCCATAGCTCTCAGACGATTGGTTCTGCACAGGAAAACTCACTGCCTTCGGTGGCATGAAGCTTGAATCCTGTTCTTTGGGGGAAGAGAGGGTGGCTATGAAAGCTGTCATTCTAGCGGGAGGATTAGGATCACGACTCAGCGAAGAAACGGTGGGGAGGCCCAAGCCGATGGTCGAGATTGGAGGGAGACCGATCATCTGGCACATCATGAAGATCTATTCTGCGCACGGAATCAACGATTTCATCATCTGTCTCGGTTACAAAGGCTCGATGGTGAAGGACTATTTTGTCAACTATTCGATGTATCGATCAGATATCACCATCGATATCGTGCAGGACAAAGTTGAGGTTCATCAGAATCATGCCGAACCGTGGCGCGTGACGTTGGTGGATACCGGAGAACATACTTTAACTGGTGGGCGTCTCAAACGCGTGACAGAGTATCTGAAACGGGAGGAAACATTCTGCTGCACGTATGGGGATGGCGTCGCGGATCTCGATCTTAGCGCTGAAATTGCCTTTCATCGATCGCATGGAAAGCTCGCGACAGTGTGTGCGGTCGTGCCGCCGGGTCGGTACGGTGCACTCGTCTTGGATAAGCGGAAGGTGACGGGATTTAAAGAAAAACCGCCAGGGGACGGAGGACTTATCAATGGCGGTTTCTTTGTACTTTCCCCCAAAGTCATCGACCTGATCGATGGTGACCGGACATCGTGGGAGGGGGGACCGCTAGATCGGCTTGCGGCTATGGACGAATTGATGGCATTTGAGCATCGTGGGTTTTGGCGCCCAATGGATACTATTCGAGATAAAACGCAATTGGAAGAGTTGTGGCAGTCAGGTTCCGCTCCCTGGAAGGTGTGGTAATGCCGACGGAGAAGTCCCGCTGAGTAGCAAATGAGATTGTGGGTTCGTGTTTAGCCATGATGGGGGAGCCGTTGCAAGTCTGAGTGTTATGCTGGGTTTCGCACCAAGGCAGGAACGATGTATTGGGCGTTTTCCTTCGAGCACGAGCCGAATAGGGGTATGGTGGGATATTGAACTGCCGCAAAAGGCAATCACTTCACCGGCATACACAGAATCTGTGGCCGGATGTCTCTCGTTGAGAAGAGTCCGTCAAGGGAATGCTGGTCTCTAGAGACCCAGATCATGCTGGGAAATGAGTAAGGCGCGGCGCTGGAGCAGCGTCATTACGTTAGCGAGTGACGGGAGGTTTATGACAGTTGGTCACAAGGAGGTGGTCGCATGACGGCACGTGTTCGTTACATCAAACCATCCACGGCTAATTCGATTAAGCGAGTGCCGGCCGTAACAGACCCAGACCCTACGTCAGAACCTAAGAGACGAGATGATGAAGCAGCTTTGCTCCCTCGAGAAGTGGGAGCAGGAGTTAGTCGCCGCAATTCCAGACTTGAGATCTCCACGAAGCCTCGCATTCTTTACACTAAGCCGTCCATTACTGAACGTGAGGTGCGTTATGCCGCAGACGCCGTGGCGAATGGCTGGGGTGATCAATGTTACGCATATATCGAGCAGTTCGAAGATCTCTTTAAGCAGCATCTGGGCGTTCGGCATGCCATTGCCACGTCCAGTTGTACGGGTGCGTTGCACATGGGGCTGACAGCACTCGGCATCGGTCCGGGTGATGAAGTCATCATGGCAGATACCAATTGGATCGCGACGGCGTCCCCCATCGTGAATCTGGGGGCGAGACCAGTATTTGTCGATATCATGCCGGAGTCCTGGTGTATCGATCCGGAACGGGCGGAAGCTGCGATCACCCCGCGTACCAAGGCGATTGTTGCTGTACACCTGTATGGGAATCTGTGCGACATGAATCGCCTGCTGGCGCTTGGCGAGAAGTATGGAATTCCCGTGATAGAAGACGCCGCTGAGGCAGTGGGCTCGGTGTATCACGGCAAACGGGCTGGAGCGATGGGGAAGTTTGGGGCGTTCTCTTTTCACGGCACCAAGACGATTACAACCGGCGAAGGTGGCATATTCGTTACCGATGACGACAGACTGTTCGAGCGCGTCCTGACGCTGAGCAACCATGGCCGGGTGCGCGGGCAAGCCAAACAGTTCTGGCCGGAGATGGTGGGATTCAAATTTAAGATGTCTAACGTGCAGGCGGCGATTGGCTGTGCGCAGATGGAACGTATCGACGAGCTCATCGGTCGCAAACGCACAATTCTGGCAGCGTATCGTGAGCGGCTGGGAGATGTGCCAGGGCTCCGCATGAATCCGGAACCCGAAGGGACAGTCCATGGCGCCTGGATGCCTACTGTGGTCTTCGACCCTGACTCTCATATCACCAGGGACACACTACAACGTGCCTTTGCTGCAGAAAATACGGATGCGCGGGTCTTCTTTTGGCCGCTGTCCAGTTTGCCGATGTTTGCATCCGTGGAGACAAATGCCATCGCATGGTCACTGCCGGAGCGCGCCATAAACTTACCAAGCTATCATGACATGAGCGATGAGGATATCAATCGCGTGACAGACGTGATCCGGAGGGTGCAGATCGATGGGTGGCCAGACCGAAGCAGTGCCATCGTGCCCATCCCTCGCTCCTCAATTATTTTGGACACACAAGCCGCGTGAATATGCTCAATCCAGCGTCCGAGAAATTAGGTGCGGTACACCCACGCGATGACTGGAACGGACCATGAGCAGCTCGCAAGCCAAGCTGTCGCACTATTTATCCGTGCATCACTCCAGGGTGCTATTCCGGGATAGTGAAGGCCGGTGTCTGTTGTATGGCAAGGTGGCGGAATTAGCTGAGACGTCCGCCTTTACACTCGCGCAACGGCGTGTGGTGTTATGTATGGTCGACAACGACCTGGCAGGTCTTGCAGGATATCTGGGTCTCCTGACCGCAAACGCGATTCCCTTAATGATCAGCGTTGGCATGTTGTCCGGGCAGTTGCAGAGCCTTACGGCTTCCTATCGCCCTGGATATGTATGGTTGCCAGAATCTAGAAGAGCGGAGTTTGCTGAGGCGGTATGCCTGATCGCCTATGATGGCTATTGTTTGCTTCATCTAGATTTCCCGCCGTATGAGATTCACGAGTCTCTTGCTTTGCTCCTCGGCACATCCGGCAGCACCGGAAGTCCTCAGTTTGTCCGGCTGTCGCACGAGAATGTCTGGAATAACGCGGAATCCATTGCCCAGTATCTGGAATTGAATGGCGAGGAGATCCCCATCACGACGCTGCCGCCCAGCTACACGTATGGCCTCTCCATTCTCCATAGTCATGTGGTGATGGGTGCCACTATCGCTGTGACGAAGGCCACATTCTTCGATCGGTCCTTTTGGCAGTTTGTCCGCGAGGTGGGAGCGACCAGCTTGGGGGGGGTGCCCTACCATTATGAGATACTCGAGCGGTTGCGCTTTACATCGATGGATCTTCCCCGCTTGAGAACCCTGACGCAGGCAGGTGGGCGCATGGAGCCGGCAATGACCAGAAAGTATGCGACTCATTGTGCCAGCCGCAGCATGCGGTATTTCACAATGTATGGACAAGTGGAAGCAACGGCCCGAATGTCCTATTTGCCCTCAACGAAAGCCGTGGCCAAAGCAGGCAGCATTGGCGTTGCGATTCCCGGTGGTAGGTTCTGGCTTGAGGATCAGGATGGGCATGTGATCACTGAAGCTGGTGTGACCGGGGAACTTGTGTACCAGGGGGCAAATGTGTCGATGGGCTATGCCAAAGGGTATGAAGATCTTGCCAAGGGAGATGAGCGTCACGGGGTCTTGCGGACAGGCGATATGGCCCGGCGGGATGAGGACGGTGATTATTTCATCGTCGGACGCTTGAAGCGGTTTATTAAGTTGTTTGGACATCGCGTGAACCTCGCCGATGTAGAATCATTTCTCTACGAGGAAGGCCATGTGGCGGCGTGTGTAGGGTGCGATGACCTATTGGAAGTCTACATGCCGCACGGGGCTACGGGGCAGGCTCAGCGGGTTAAGACGTTGGTTGTGCAACATCTGAAAGTAGGATTAAAGGGGGTTGTCATTTACGAGGTGGACGTCTTGCCCCGCAATGACGCCGGTAAAGTGCAATATGCGAAATTGAGACCTCAGAACGGAATATGCTTGGGATGAGCCCTCCAGACTTCTCCCGTTGGCTCGAGTTGGAGCCTTATGGGACTGAGGCGAGTAAGAAGTCGGCACAATTAGCTAGTGCGCTTAGCGAACTGACTCGATGGCATGCTGCCAAGTGTGAAGCGTATCGGCGGATCGTGAGAGTACAAGGGATTGACAGCGAGGCCGTTCGCACACTGGATCAGGTCCCGTACCTCCCTGTCAGATTGTTCAAAGAGTTTGATCTGCTGAGCATCAATCGGTCGGAAGTCTTTAAGACCATGACCTCCTCTGGGACGACCGGCCAGCAGGTGGCGAAGATCTATCTGGATCGGGCTACGGCATCCCTTCAGACCAGGGTGTTGTCAAAATTGATGGGCCGGCTTTTGGGGAAGCACCGGCTTCCCATGCTTGTGGTGGACTCTCCCGGCATGGTGAAGGATCGATCCGCCTTCTCAGCTAGAGGGGCAGCCATACTGGGGTTTTCACTGTATGGGCAGGATGTGACATATGCGCTGAATACTTCAATGAAACTTGATTTGCCGGCTGTCGAAGCTTTTCTCGACCGGCATCGAGGCACGCCGATCTTTATCTTCGGGTTTACGTTTATCATGTGGTCGTACTGGGTGTTGCCACTCCAGCACTTAGGCAAGATCTTGCCGATTTACTCCGGCACCATTCTGCATGGCGGGGGGTGGAAAAAGTTGCAAGATCAGGCGGTGGACAACAAGACATTCCGGATGGCCTTACAGTCTTGTGTGGGGAACATGAAGGTCGTCAATTACTATGGGATGGTGGAGCAAACTGGAGCGCTTTTCATGGAGTGTGAGGAAGGCTGGTTGCATGCTCCGGTCTATGCGGACGTCATTATTCGCGATCCGTACACGTTTGACGTCGCCGAGATTGGCCAAGAGGGAATCATAGAGGTTCTTTCTATTGTCCCACTCAGTTATCCGGGGCATGCATTGCTCACGGAGGATATAGGTGTTCTCCTCGGCGAGGATGACTGTGCATGTGGGCGACTAGGGAAGTACTTTCGAGTCATCGGGCGCGTTCCAGAAGCTGAAGTTCGTGGCTGTAGTGATACCTATGAAGCGCGTACCTGATCTGCCAGTAGAGATCCTCGTTGGAGGACGGTTAAGTAAGATCGTGGGCCAGCCCCTGCGGTCGTACTCACATGAGGCCATAGAATTCTTGGCGGAACTCTCCCAGCGGTTGTTGGCTAATCCTGCTATCCGGACCTATCCAGATCTAGCGGGATTTGCGTATTGGTGTCGGAAAGCGAATCTTCAGCGTCTGGTAAAAGGCTGGAATGGCCAAGGGCGAAGAATCGGCCGTGGCATTGCGTTTCATATTGCCCCTGGTAACGTACCAGTCAATTTTGCATTTTCTCTGGGCATCGGCCTTCTCGCTGGGAATGCCAATATTGTGCGAGTTTCAGGCGTAAGATATCCGCAAATCGATATCATTTGCGCCGAAATGGATCGAATTGCCAAGCAGCCTGGTCATGAACGAGTGGCGTCTATGACACGCGTCATCCTATACCCTCATGATGATGCGGTTACTGCGGCCTTGTCGGAATCCTGCCATGCTCGTGTCCTGTGGGGGGGGGACGCTACGATCACACACTTGCGAGCCATGCCAGTGTCTCCACGGTGCGTGGACGTTGTGTTTGCCGATCGGTATTCACTGTGTGTAATGGACGCGAGTGCTGTCCTGGCTGCAGAGAAAGAGACGGTGGAGTCACTCGCAGCAGGATTTTACAACGATGTGTTTGTGCTGGATCAGAACGCCTGTTCATCTCCGCATTTGGTGCTGTGGCGAGGAGAGGAAGCTGAAGTGGATAAGGCGATGCTGAGGTTTTGGGGAGCAGTCGAACACGTACTGCTATCAAAGCCGCTATTTCCTGTGATGCAGGGCTTAGATAAATATGCCCATCTTTGCCGCGTCTCCATTTTACTGGACTCGTGCGTGTCTGTTACTCGTCATCGGAATCTGATTTGTCGCGTGAGGCTAAAGGAACTATCGTCGGGAATCGAACACCATAAGGGACAATATGGATTCTTCTTTGAGGCCGTCATCAAGAGTGTGGAATCTTTGAAAACTATCGTCGGTGAACGGTATCAGACGGTAACATGTTTTGGTGTTGACCCCGAGGAGATCATTTCGCTCGTCGTGGATACTGGTTGGACCGGTATCGATCGTGTGGTGCCGGTTGGCAAGGCCCTTGATATTGGTGTGGTATGGGATGGCTACAATCTGATCGAGAGTTTGTCGAGGATAGTCGCCGATTGCTAGCCGCATGTTGCTAACATCATCCCTCATCCACCGAACGAAGAGGGATGCACGTACGTGGGGCTTGAGATCGCTATGCGAATGTCGGTGGTGGCGTTTGGCAGCATCTGATAGGAGAGGGTTATCACGCAGAAAGGGAACCATATGACAAATCGTGATAAATACGCGGCGGCTTTTCAAAGCACTCTCATGGTGGAAGAGGCGGAGTTGTCAAACTTGAAGTATCAAGCTGTGTCGACGTGGGACAGCGTAGGGCATATGGCGTTAATAGCCGCTTTGGAAACCGCCTTTGGGATAGAGTTGCACATTGACGACATTATCGACTTTTCAAGTTATACGGTCGGCCAAACCATTCTGGCTAAGTACAACATCAGAATGGAGGGTTAGCCGTGGCCAATCCGACTCCTGCAATGGCGCTCGATATCAAGCAGATCCTAGCGTGTCAGCGTAATCGCTACCCAGTCTTGTTTCTTGACAAGGTTGTTGATTTAGTCCCTGGCGTACGGGCGACCGGAGTGAAGTGCTATACGTACAACGAGTGGTTTTTCCCTGGACATTTTGATGATGAGCCCAATGTGCCAGGATTTGTGCAAATTGAGAGCTTGGTGCAGACCTTCATTCTTACTTTTCTCTGCCAGGAGGAGTATGCCGGGATGAAGACGAACTTTGTGTCGATGAATAATGTGAAATTCAAGCGCAAGATCGTTCCCGGCGATGTGTTGCACATCGATGCCGTGCTGCAGTCGTTTAAGCGGGGCATCGCGACAGGCTGTGCAGAGAGTCGGGTGGATGGTGAACCAGCATGCAGTGCCGAGTTTGTTGTCGCTGTACCAGCAATTCTGAGCCAGTACAAACCCAAGCCATAGTTGGAGCGAAGGTCATGAGGGTGGCAGACTACATGATGCAGAGGCTGGCTCGTGCTCGTGTGCGGCACGTCTTTCAAGTCACTGGGCGGGGTGCGTTGTTCTTAAATGATGCAGTGGCAAAGCATGCGGATCTAACCGCCGTGTCCCTTCATCATGAGCAAGCCTGCGCATTTGCCACAATTGGGTATGCAGAACAGACAGGGGGCATAGGCGCTTGCCTGGTCTCGACCGGCTGTGCCGCCACGAACACTCTGACGGGGGTTCTATCGGCATGGCAAGATGCGGTGCCATGCATCTTCATCTCCGGGCAACATGTCTTGCGTGAGACCAGCCGATTTACAGGGATACCTTTGCGAACCTATGGCCAGCAGGAAGCTGATATTGTCAGCCTGGTGTCTCCAATGACTAAGTATGCGAAGATGCTGACCGCTCCTGAGGACATCGAAGAAGTCATGGAGCACGCCTTGTGGTACGCCCAGACAGGACGCAAGGGGCCCGTGTGGCTGGATATTCCGCTTGATCTGCAAAGTGCGCAGATGACATCAGGGCGTGCTGTGGTCGTACCGCAAGGCTCCGAGGCTCGCCCGTTGCCGAAGGAAGAGGACATCCAAAAGGTGGTGGCCGCGTTGTGTAGTGCCCAACGGCCAGTGGTTCTTATCGGTAGTGGTGTGCGAGCCGCACGAGCGCTGGTACAGCTGAAGGAGTTCGTCGAGCGGTGGAACATTCCTGTGACCTACACGGCGGCGGCCCCAGATAGCTATGGCACGACTCATCCGCTCTCCATAGGGTCAGTCGGGGCCATGGGCTGTTCACGTGCGGGCAACTTCACAGTTCAAAACGCCGATTTCGTTCTTGTGCTTGGCTCTCGATTAACCTCACTGACGACAGGACCCGACTTTAGCAAGTTTGCCAGGGCTGCACGTGTCACCGTAGTGGATATCGATCGTGTGGAACATAGCAAAAAGTCGATCCGTATTGATCAGATGATCCATAGCGACCTTGGTCTCTTTCTGGCTCGGCTGAATCAGGAGAAGGTTCACCCTGTGGCTGCTTCTTGGGTCAGGAAATGCCAACACTGGAAGCAACTGTTTCGCCCGGTCGAGCCAGAATTTTCCTGCGACCATGCGGTGGACTTGTATGAATTAGCGGACTGTCTGAGTGAGATTCTTCCGAATCCCTCTACGTTAGTGACGGATTCTGGCCTGGCGGAGGTCATCCTCCCCACGAATATCCGCTTTGCGGATGGAATGCAGTGCATACATCCCACTTCACAGGGGGCGATGGGATTTGCGCTGCCTGCGGCAATCGGTGCTCAGCATGCGAAAGCACAGCCGGTCGTGGTCGTGGTAGGGGACGGCTCCATCATGATGAATCTTCAAGAACTGGAAAGCATCCGCTACCAAAGGTTGCCCATCAAGATCATTGTTATTAACAACAATGGCTATTCCATCATTCGCCGACGTCAGCGGGAGTTGTTTCGCCACCGCACCATTGGCACCGATCCTGACAATGGGGTCAGTTGCTTGAACTTCGCACGCGTGGCGGATTGCTTTGGATTGCAGTATAGCCGCATTGAACGTCCCGCTCAGATGGCTGCGGGTCTCACAGCGATGCTGGCGTGTGAGGGGCCTGTTCTGTGCGAAGTGATGGGGCGTGTGGATCAAGGCTATATCGAATTGGGGCAGGCTCGCAGCGTACAGGATCGGCGACTCGTACGTCGGCCCTTGGAAGACCAAGAACCCTATCTTTCGCGCGAGCTCTTTTTTGCTGAGATGATTGTGGACCCTATTGAGCAGTAGAAAGAGCCATGGCGATAAAAGCTCTGCGAAGTGGGCGGCGTGTCGGAGATTACGTAACGCCCTATATTGTGGCCGAGTTGAATACCAGCCACTTTGGTGACATGGATGTAGCTCGTGCCATGATTGACCAGGCTCAAATCGCTGGATGTGACTGTGTGAAATTTCAGTCCTGGAGTGCGGACACGCTTTATGGCAAGAGTTATTATGTAACCAACACGATTGCGAAGCGCTTAGTTTCCAAGTTGGCTTTGGGCAACGCGCAGCTCAAAGTTCTGTCGCAGTATGCCGCATCGAGACATATCGATTTCGCTTCGACTCCGTATTCGGTGGAAGAGGCGGAGTTTCTGGTGGTTGAGTGTGGTGTTCCCTTTGTAAAGATTGCCTCGATGGAACTGAATAATCTTCCGTATTTGTCCCGGTTAGGCAGGTTGGGAGTGCCGCTTGTGTTGTCCACCGGTATGGGCACGATTGAAGAGATTAGAGAAGCGGTGCATACGATTGAGGCGGCAGGGAACGACCAGTTAATTATTCTTCATTGCACATCTGTCTATCCGGCTACGCCAACCATGATTCAATTGCGGAATATCGTGGGACTGAGGAGTGAATTCCCTCAATATCCGATTGGATATTCGGACCACAGTATAGGGAGTGAGATTCCTGCGGCAGCGGTCGCGTTAGGTGCCTGTCTAGTAGAGAAGCACTTCACGCTTGATCGCTCTCGAATCGGGATGGACAATCAAATGGCGACAGAGCCAAGAGAAATGCACGCCATGGTCCGTGCATGCCACGGTGTACATGAGGCGCTGGGTGGAATCGAACGTGTGGTGAGTTCTGAAGAGGCAGCCCAAATTCCGAAGATGCGGCGCAGTCTTATCAGTAAATTGCCGTTGAAAGCGGGGCATGTACTGACGATGGATGATCTCGATGCTAAGCGACCAGGCACAGGGTTGGCACCGATGTTACTGCCATCTCTTCTTGGGCGAAGGCTCAAACGAGATCTTGAGGCAGAGACTGTGCTTGCCTGGCAGGATCTTGAAGACTAGCTGCAAGCCTCTCCATGAGGCTAGTGGCAGGGAGATGCCGTGGTGAACTCCATTCAGGTACTGCTTAATGAGGTTGTGGCAGGAACTCGGCCGTTCTCGCTTGAGATCTACGGTGAGGGGGGGACTCGGGAGGGGGTATTACGTCCGGTGACAGTTGCGCAGCTTGACGATTACGAGATCGTACAGAGGCTCACTGATTGGCGGAATCGGAGTATGGAGAAGTTCTTGAGCCAGTTTGTGGCCACGCCGGAGCGTACGCGGAGCTGGATGCGGAATGTACTCTTGAAGATGCAGGGGCAGATGCTCTTCTTAATTTGCGTGAATGATCAGGTGGTGGGGCACTACGGCTTTAAAAATCTCACATCCTCAGAGGTGTTGCTCGACAATGCGTTGCGCGGGGAACGCGTTGGCCATCCCAAACTATTTGTGTGGGCTGGACAAACACTGGTGCAATGGCTGTTCCGTGAAGCCGCAGTGCAACGAGTGTATGCCTATGTGTTGGCGGACAATGCGGCTTCGATCATGATGAACAAACAAATCGGTTTTGGCGGCTGGCGGCGCCATCCGCTGGTGAAGCGTGTGAGAGAGGGCGACATCTTCTGGGAGATGGGACCTGAAGGGGCTGCGAGTGCGGAGGGGCGCTATTGCTTCAAGCTGCTGATCGAGCGGTCCCCCTGCATGATCTGATGTGCTGGTGTGACTTGCCCTTAGCGGGAGAAGTTACAAAGGGAGAGAGGACGTATGGAACCGATTCGTAAGTTTTTCCAAGAAGTCCAAGATAATATCCGAGGGCAGGCAGAGGATCATGACCTTCAGGCGCTCTCGCGAACGTGGACGCGCGATGTGGCACGCCACAAGTGGTCCTATAACTTTCAATGGATGGGCCGTCCTGCGATACAGTTTCCCAATGATGCATGGGCTATGCAAGAGCTCATCTGGAAAGTAAGGCCAGATCTCATCATTGAATCGGGTATTGCGCACGGAGGGTCGCTTATCTATTACGCCTCGCTTCTTGCGATGCTCGATATGTGCGACGCTGTGGAATCCGGGGCTCCCTGCCATCCCAAGCAAACCCGCCGCAAGGTGCTCGGGTTGGATATCGATATTAGGGCTCACAACCGGCAGGCCATCGAGCAACACCCCATGAGCAACTGGATTCACATGATTGAAGGATCCAGTGTTGAGAAGAACACTATAGAGCAAGTGCACAGCATCGCAAAAAGCTATGCATCCATATTGGTCAGTTTAGATTCTAATCATACCCATGACCATGTGCTTGCCGAATTGAAGGCCTATGCACCGTTGGTAACGCCAGGGAGCTATTGTGTCGTGTTTGATACCATTGTCGAAGACATGCCTGCAGCTTTGTCTGCTGATCGTCCCTGGGGGCCTGGTAACAATCCTAAGACTGCAGTCTGGGAGTACCTCAAAACACATCCCGAGTTTACAATTGATACCAGCATTCACCATAAACTGCTGATTACGGTGGCCCCTGATGGGTATCTTAAGCGTGTGGGTGAAGAGATACATCAAGCTGGTTGTCGGTAGAATACGAGCAGGGTGTAGACCTAATTTGAGATAGGGGTACAGGAGAGCTTTCTGGATCCATCAAATCCCTCAATCCAGAATGTCCTTATGCGGCTGCTGGGCGAAGTTCGCCGAATCTGATTACGGCGATAGCCCTCCAACTGAGAATGCCGTAGTGGATTCGGTTGGTCTACGAAGTCGTGCAGGGG
This sequence comes from Nitrospira sp., assembly GCA_029865345.1. GTDB lineage: Bacteria > Nitrospirota > Nitrospiria > Nitrospirales > Nitrospiraceae > Nitrospira_D. The sequence continues at coordinate 19,148 of JAOUHD010000012.1, read as the reverse complement.
GAACGACTCTGAAGCGGACCCTCCCTTTTAGGATGTTTCTTCCGTCCTGATCGGCAATATCTGCCGACCATCGTATTCATAGTTCTCGAAAGCCTGATTCTGCTGGGGGAAAACGTTTCCTTCAGTGGCACGCAGTTTGAATTCCGCTCTTGAACGAGAGGTTCATGATGACAGCCGTCCATCACGGCTTTTGGCGCCCCATGGATACGATACGCGTCAAAACGCAGCTGGAAGAGTTGCGGCAGTCAGGGTCTGTCCCCTGGGAGGTATGGTGAGCCTTACAGGTGATGTGTTCGCGAGCGGCAAGCGCGTACCAGTAACAGACCATGCCGAAGTCAGGCGCGTGTCAAGCCTGTGTCGAGGATTCGCAAAGGAGTGTTGTGGCGGCGATCTTGGGGAGGTGCAAGAGTGCCAAACCGTCGGTACATGCCTATCTCCGGCGCACCAAGAATGTGAGAGCGAAACGCGAACTCAGAACGCACTGCTAACGGCGGTAACGCCGAATGACTATTCGATGCGCATCATGTCGACGTGATTGGAGGAGGCGGTATGGCCCGATTCATCGTTCTCATTCCCACACTCAACGGCGCTCGGACCCTGGACGATACGCTGGCCACGTGCTGTGCGCAAGACCAGGAGGATGTCCGAATCGTCGTCAGCGACAATCGGAGCGAGGATACGACCGCCGACCTTGTGCGGGCGTGGCAGGCTCATGACCGGCGGATCGAGTATATGCGGCCCGAGCGGCGGCTGAGCATGACGTCGCATTGGGATTTTGCCTTGCGCTCGCTCATGCAGGAAGACGCGTACCTGATCGTGTTGGGATGCGACGATGTGCTTATGCCGGGTACATTGAGGTACGCGAATGAACTGCTTGGTATTTTCACGGAGGTGCAATGTCTGGCGTGGAATACTGATTATTATCACACGCATGACCTGCAGGATCCATCCGTTGCGGGTCGCCTTATGCTTCATCTTGGCGGGAATGTCGAGGTGCGGGAGGCCCGGACCGGTCTCCGACATGTCGCGTCGGGGCGGACGCATTACATAGGTGGACTGCCGAATGTGTACCACGGATTGATCCATACGGCGCTTCTGCGGGAATTGGCGCATAGGCCTGGGCCGATGATTCGATCAATGAATCCGGACATATATTTATCGCTCGCTGTCAGTTGTCTCTTGAAGCGGTATGTCTTTGTGCGGGAACCGCTGTCTCTAAACGTGATCTCAAGACAGAGCAATGGGTTCTCCCATTCGAACGACCATGCCGACAAGGAGGTTGGCCGTCAGGTCATGCAGGGCAACGATCGTCCGTATCATCCTGATCTCCCGTTCAGTGACGATCTCCATATCGCGCATGTCGAGTGCCTGCTGCAGGTTCGGGATGCAGGGCTGCTCCCTCATGACATTCCGATTGAATTCAAACTTATGTTCGGACAGGCCGTAAGGCACACGTATGGGTGCTATCAATCCCATACGCGCGAGAAACGCCTCGGACAATTGAAGTTGATTGCCAGGAAGTACTTTCTGCTGTCCTTCATGGAAGAGGTGGAGGCTGCCTGTCAAAGCAAGGACTTTGCACGACTCTCGTCATTGGTCCCAACAGCCTGGGTGTCCCCTCCATATGACTATGATGCCCAGATTGGGCGCGACCTGGTTTTGAGCCCACAGGGAGCCGCCATGCTAGCAGGAGAACTGATCCGTGCGGATCGACTCGCACGCGGCCGAGGCCTGAACCAGGAAGGGTGGTTCTTGGATATGGCCGGAGCTGAGCAGGACCAAGCCAAGAAGGCAACACTGGTGGAACACTATCGGCGCATGATCTCCTCCGCGGTCGGTGAGTTGTGGAGCCAGCGGGATTTCATCAGCTGTTACATCAGCAACGTCAAGAGCCGTCCTCTGGCTTTCAACCCCGCTTCTTATCTGAGGGCGTTGAGCGGTGCGCAAGAGGAGGCGAAAGCATATACCAAGTCTCCGGATCCGGTGATCACGCAACGAGGAGGTTCATGCGTCGTTCCTTTGGCCGAAGAAAGGGCAGCGGATAAACTCGCCGAGGCACGGACCGTGGACGGACGCCAATCCGAAGAGCGGGTAAGCCTCTCTGTTTTTATAGGTGATGCCAACTCTGGGGATGCTCGACTGGTAATTCCGTACTCTTGCGGGCAAAGTCGGTATGGATGGAAGGGGGCGCTCATCTCGCCGAAAGACGAATCGGTCCAAGCAGGGCCGGAACACGTGTGGCTGATCCAGCGGACGCCATGGGTGCCGGATGGAGTTCTTGAGCGAGCGCAGAAAAGTGGCACCCGTATTGTCCACGATCTCGATGACTTGCTCTGGGACATTCCGGCGGATAATCCGAACAAGTGGTTCTTTACAGATTTGCAGCTTGCGGTGCTTTTTCGGCAGCTGAACAGAGCCGATCAGGTCACTGTGTCGACCGAACCGCTCGCCGAGGAGTTATCGAAAAAAGGGATTCGATCCGTAGTGTTGCCGAATTGCGTGGCACCAGAGCGATGGGGGCAGTTATGTCCGCTCAGGCGTGCGGGGAATCGCCCAAGGGTCGGCTGGGCAGGACAACACAGTAACCACGTTACGGATTTGGAGCTGCTGCGTCAAGTGATGGACGAGCTCGGCGATGAGGTGGAGTGGGTTTTTCTTGGAGGAACTCCGGTGTTTGCCCGCGAGTCCGGACGGCTGGTTGAAAGCTTCTCCATGGTGCCGATTCAGAACTATCCGGACCAACTGGCGGCGTTGAATCTCGACCTGGCGTTAGCGCCGTTGTCACTCAACCGCTTCAACGAAGCAAAGAGCGATATCCGATTATTGCACTATGGCGCACTGGGATATCCCGTCGTGGCAACGGATATTGCGCCTCATCGCGAGGCCCCTGTGAAACGAGTACCCAATCAAGCCAAGGCGTGGGTCAATGCCATTCGGGAACGCATTTTCGATTTGGATGCAGCGGAACGAGAGGGAGAGGCATTGCGCAAGTGGGTGTTCGAGAAGAGATCCATCGATGCGTGGATTGCGCGATATGCATCAGTGTGGCTGGGGCCTGTTCACGAGGAGAAAAACCGTGAGGATGCTGAGCCGGTTCTGCGACAGAGGGGGAGGGCGCAATCGTTCACTTGCTCGATAGTCATCCCGGTCATGAACAAGGTCGAGTTGACCAAACAATGTCTCCTGGCGCTTGCGGATGTGACGCATGGCATCGAGTATGAAGTGATCATTGTTGATAACGGCTCCTCCGATGGAACGCAAGAGTTTCTTGGCAGTTTGGGCGGAGACGTGCGGGTCATCCGCAATCAGGAAAATGCCGGATTTGCGAAGGCCTGCAATCAGGGGGCGCAAGTCGCGCGTGGGGAGTATCTGGTTTTTCTAAATAACGACACAATTCCCATCACGGGTTGGCTGAATGCACTTGTGCAAGAGGTCGAAGCACACCAGGACGTTGGCGTGGTGGGTAGTAAGTTGCTCTATGCCGATGGAACGGTTCAGCATGCGGGCGTCGTATTTGCTCGAGAGTGGCTTACTCCCTACCATCACCATCGGAAAATGGCTGCCGATGCCCCCATCGTCAATCAGCGCCGTGAATTCCAGTCCGTGACCGCCGCCTGTATGCTGGTGCGGCGGGGCCTGTTTTCAGCGGTCGGTGGGTTCGACGAACGTTACCGCAATGGATTTGAGGATGTAGATGTATGTCTAAAGATTAAGCAGCAGGGGTGGCGGGTGATCTATCAACCGAGCAGCGTTCTCTATCATCTCGAGAGTCAGACGCCAGGGCGAAAGGATCATGATGTGGAGAATCATCGTCTCTTCACAGCTCGTTGGGGTGCCTGTTGGTGGTTGACGGATGAAGACTTGGTGGCATTTCAGGATGGATTCCGTATGGAATATCTCACTGCGAATTCGGCGCAATGGCGCCCGCTCGAAGACGCTGAGGAGCGCCGTCGGTGGCTACTCGTAGCGGAAACACAACAGGCCGCAGGTCTGCGGGATAATGCCACGGTCCTGAAGAAATTGGAGCGATGCATTGAGTGGCCAGCCGACCGTTCAGTTCTGAAATGGGCTGCCTCTGTAGCTGAAGCCATCAAGCAGCCGGCGCTCGCGTCTGCATTTACGCAGCGGGTAATGACGTTGGACGATCCTGCGGCAGAACAGCTCGCTGTTATTCGAGAAGCCCTGGGCAAAGGGGAAGTCACGACCGCCTCCTCGCGGCTTGAAGCTCTGCTGAAATGCTATCCGTCGCATGCAGAGGGGTTGCTGCTCAAAGCCATTCTCTACATGCAGCGAGAACAGTACGAGACAGCCGAGACCTCATTCGATTCAGCATTGCGTGGCGGGGCCAATCGTAAAAAATGTCTCATGGGAATGGGAATGGCTGCGATGGGCCGTGCCTATACGCAGGGCGCTTGGGAACGGTTTCTACAAGTGCTGGAGGAGTATCCGGACGATGCCGAAGCCATCCATTGGCTCTTACGCGCCGGTACGGCACAAAACCGCTGGGATGAGCTGAGCCGTCATTTGTCCAAGTATTTGGTGCGCAATCCGGCCGACTTGGCGATCCGTTTTGCGCTGGCCGGTGCATTGGTTCGAGGAGAGTACATTGATGCGGCAAGTCTGGAATACGAAACGCTTCGTGCACTTGCACCGACGTTCGATGGTTTGAACGAACTTGGTCAAGCCATCGCAAGAAAACGAGCCGTTTCCACAATGGAAGCCGCGCACTCTTGAATGGACTCAGTGTGCCGTGTGTGCTGAACCCGAAGCGTTCTCCACTGGCTTAGGGCGAATAGAAGGTAAAAAGGAATGTCACGCGCACTCGTCATACAACTGGCCCGATTGGGAGATCTGTTGCAATCGCTGCAGGCGATCACGCAGCTCCGCGTCCGTCATCCCCAGACGCAATTGGATCTGCTCTGTCCGTCTCATCTTGCTGAGGTGGGACGGCTACTGCCGGGCATTGAGAAAGTCCTTGAGTGGGATGGAGCGGCCTGGCAGCGCCGGGCGATGGCCGCCCAGCAGGACTTGCGAGCGGAGCATCTCATGGAGATCGAGACAACGCTGATGGGATTGGCCCCGGACCGGTACGACTGTGCCTATGTTCTCAATCAACATCGTCGGGCGCTGGTGGCCGGCTCATTATTGGCTCGAGAGGTGAAAGGGCCATTGCTGCATGGGCCGCTCGGCGAGGCGTTGACATCGTGGGCCGCCTACGTGCGCGATGTGGCGCAGCGGCGACTGGGGCAACGTGTGCACTTGGCTGATGCCTTCTGCGGGCTCTGTGGAGTCTCTCCGTCGGGGTGTGTCGTCACGCTCGATCCTCCGGTTGTCCGATTGCCTGACGATTTGGAACCGATCGGCAAACAAGGTGCTCCCTGGGTCGCACTCATTGTGGGCGCAGGGGAGACCGAGCGGTGTGTGCCCACGGAGGTCTGGCGCCGGTGGATAAGCTCATTTCTTGTGTCTTCACCGCAGGGGCGTGTCGTGCTTGTCGGAACAGAGTCTGAACGAGCCGCAGAGATTCAAGCGCCGCTGCCTCCATCGGCGCTGGGTCGGATTTGGGACACGACAGGGCGCACATCGCTGTCGCAGCTTGCTGCCATTCTCGCTCGCTGCCATCGAGTCGTCGGCTCAGACACCGGTCCTCTGCATCTCGCCGCAGCGCTCGGCAGGCCGGTGATCGGGTGGTATTTTGCGCGGGCGCGGGTCCATGAAACCGGACCGTACGGTTTTCATCATGTCGTGTGGCAAGCCGAAGAGCTGAGGGAGGACACCTGGCCGGTCGACGAAACCATTGCCGCGATGTGTGAGCAGGGGTATCGTGCACCGGCCGGTTGGAGTGTATGGACGAGCCATTGCGATACATGGGGTGCCTATTATTCGCCGGTCGGCCAAGCTGCCATTCCACCGCGTGAACGGGAAGCGCTCTGGCATGAACTGGAGCCGGCCCTGTTATGAGCTATCTGGCGCAGAATCTGGAAGGCCTTCGCGAGCGGTACCCAGCGCTTGTTCAGACCACGCAGGAGAACAGGGGTGGTCTGCTGACCGTCGTGCCTTCTCGGGAGGGGAGTCCGTCAGCGACGCATGAAGGACGATGGGTTCACAGTGGATATGATCCGCGTAAAGAAGCCCAAGCGTGGGCTGAAGCGCAATTACTTGAATGGAAAGCGGGCGAACTCGCGGTCGTGCTTGGTGTCGGCTTGCTCTATCACGTCGAAGCCTTGGTCGCGCTGAAGCCGGAGGGGGCGATGTTGACGGTCGTCGTGCCCAATATTGCTGAGTTCAACGATGCCGCCTCGACCAGGCCGATGGAAGTCTGGATCAACAGGGTTGATTGGGTGTGGGGAGCGCCAGGGGGCATGGCTGAGCAGCTGGCCACACGGTCGATGCCACTCCGTTTCATGACGTATGGATCGGCTGCTCGTTTGCATGCGGATGTCCATCGCGATTTGGAAGCGGAGCTCCGACGGATTGTTGCGGCCAAGCAGAGTGGCCGACTTCACGTCGCGGTCGTCGGACCAATCTACGGGGGGTCGCTTCCGATCGCACGCTACACGGTCACGGCACTGGAGTCGCTGGGCCATCGGGTCAGCTGGCTGGATCAGAGTCCGCATCGGGCGAGTTACGATCTGTTTGCCTCCGGTCGGGAGCCGCGGCATCGCGCGACGATGCAAAGCCGGTTCGCCGATCTGTTGAGTTTGAGCGTAGTGACGAATCTCGCCGAAGATCCTCCGGATCTCGTGTTGGCCCTCGCACAGGCGCCGTTGAATCTCGCGGTACTCGAACATCTGCGCAAGAAGAAATTTCTCACTGCGATGTGGTTTGTCGAAAACTACCGGCATCTGACCTATTGGCAGCAATTGGCGGGCGGGTATGACTATTGGTTCGTCATCCAGCAAGCGTCGTGTATCGACGCGCTCACGCGAGCGGGCGCACGCCAGGTCCACTATCTGCCGATGGCCACCGATCCCGCCTTACATCGCCCCCTGGGGCTCACCGAGGCTGAACAGGCTGAATATGGGGCCGATGTGTCGTTCGTCGGGGCAGGGTATGCCAACCGACGCACGCTGCTTCCGGGATGGCTGTCGAAGGACTGGTCGTTCAAGCTCTGGGGGAATGAATGGGAGGGCGCGGATGGACTTACCTCGCTGCTTCAGCGCGGCGGCACCCGCATCGATACGGAGACCTGTATCAAAGTCTTCAACGCCACGGCCGTCAATCTGAATCTTCACTCCTGTGCCGGTGACGGGCTCGACCCGGAGGCGGACTTCATCAATCCTCGGACGTTCGAATTGGCTGCGTGCGGCGCATTTCAACTGGTCGACGAGCGGTCGCTCTTCCCCGATCTGTTCGCCCTCGATGAGATGGTCCGGTTCAGATCAGTGGCCGAGGTCCCGTCACTTATCCGTACTTGGCTTGCCGACTCATCGGGACGGCGTACAATCGCTGCCGCCGCTCGCCGTCGCGTGCTGGCGCAGCATACGTACGCACATCGCATGAGTGAGCTGTTGGCGGCGATCGGCATGCATCAACCGGATCGAATAGGAGCCATGGTGCGAGGCGATCGTAACGCCGGTGTCTTGGGACAACGTGCCGATGCGCCGCCCGAGCTTGCGGCACTGCTCCGTCGATTTCCGTCGGGCCAGCGGGTGGAGCTCAAAGATGTGGCGGCCCAGATCAAGGCAAAAGGCGCTGGTCGGGAACTGGCGCGAGAAGAGTTGCTGATACTGATGTTGGACAGCTATCGGGCGGAAACGAGAGACCTCGTCTGACGTGTATCTCGTGAAGCGCAGAACGGAAAGCGCGTGTTTCCCATTTAGTTTTTGAGATACGCTTCTTGAAGTACGAAAAAGGCCGCAGTGAATGCACATATGTCGTGTACGCGTGATGCAGCGATGAAACAAGTGTTGATCCTAAATATTACCCGCATGGGCGATCTCGTGCAGATGGGTGCTCTGTTGAAACGGCTCCAGGAGGAATGGCCTGGCGCGGCGGTGGACCTTGTGGTCGATCGGCAGTTCGCCCCCGTGGCGTCCATGTTGAGCGGCTTGCGAGAGATCATCGCGTATGATTTCCATGCGTTGATCGACGAGAGCCGTGCCTGTGTCAAGGATACCGTTGTGTTGTATCGAGAGGTCGCGACATGGGCCGGGGGCTTGAGTCAGCGCCGCTACGACCGCATCGTCAACTTGACGTTCAACCGGCCCAGCGCCCTGTTGGCTGAGTATGTCGGTGCCCCTGATATCCGAGGTGCGCGGAGCGCGTGGGACGGCGGGACGGTCATCGACAATCCCTGGATGGCGTACTTTACCGATATTCACCAGATCCGCCGGATCAATCGCTTCAATCTCGTGGACGTTTATGCGATGGGTGGAAGCAGACCGGGCGCGTTTGCGCCATTGCATGTGACGCCCCCACGTGAAAATACAGACTGGGCCAGACGTTTTCTATCGAGTCCGGGTGGGCTCGATCACAAATGGATTGCGGTTCAGGCAGGGGCAAGTGACTTCATGAAAGCCTGGCGGCCACAGCATTTCGGCGTGACGCTCGCTCGCTTCAGCAAACAGTGGGATGGTGGGATTCTCTTCATCGGATCCTCCTCGGAACATGACACGATTGCCGAGGTCATTCGGGCTTATCGAGAGGCAGGGGGGCGCAGCGCGATTAAGAATGCCGCCGGACACACGACGCTGGCGCAGCTCGTCGCGCTCCTGGCGGACTGTCGATTATTGCTCACCAACGATACAGGGCCGATGCATTTGGCCGTAGGTGTCCGGACTCCGGTCATTGATCTGTCGGTCGGCCATGTGGATTTTCAGGAGACCGGTCCATACGGGCCTGGGCATTGGGTGATGCAGCCGGATCTGGAATGCGCACCCTGCGGGTTTGAGCAGGTTTGTTCGCACCATGCCTGTAAAGAACGACTCCCGATCGATGCGGTCGCTGCGGTCATGCAACACGTGGTGGGACAGGGTCTGTTGCCCGTAGCAGTGCCGGGCTATCGTTTGTATCGATCAGGTATCGATGCGGATCAATTAGGTAGTTTTGCACTGGTCTCCGGTCACGAAGATGCAGAGGTCGCCTGGTATGCGGCTTTCTGGCGCCGCCGCTGGTATGAGTCATTCACTGGCCAATCGAGCCGTCTGCCGGCACTCAACGGTCTTGCCCCGGATCGTGACGAGGACGTGGCCCGTATTCGGACGATGATGCCGCTGCTTGACAGCCTCTGCCGACGGGCTGATCACATCGTTCGGCTCACCAGCCAAACGCCGCTTTCTGTTCAAGCCGTTCAATCGCTGCAGCGCGCACAAGCGGAGGAGCGGCAGAAGGTCGCCCAGGTCGGCGTGTCAACGTGGGCCACAAAACCGCTCACCACGGCGGCCCTTCGCCTTTTGCATCAGGACAATGTGCAAGGGCTGGAACGAATGGCGAGGCATCACGCGGTGGCCTACCAGCGCTGGCGCCGTGAGACTGAACTCGTGGCTTCCCACCTTGCCTCCGCGCCGGAGGCGGACGCTCCGATTGCCGGAGCACCTATCTCGTACGCCGGTATCGAATGAGAGGAGAACGATTCATGCAGATCATGCTTGATCAAGACCACTGGGAAGTCGAGGCACCGCTGACGATAGAACATGTGCTGACGGAAGTCAGTGAACGCGCTCATGCCCGAGCTCGTATCGTCACCAAGCTGCAACTCGACCAGCGTACGATCACGGACCGTGACTTGGACCCCGCATTTCTGGCCGAATCAGTCGTGCGCTTCCGGCAGCTGACGGCGGTATCGCAGCCGATGCCGGAGCTCATACGGGCTGCCGAAGGGTCCATCAGAAAATACGAAGAGACGCTGCGCACAGAAGGGACGGCCTTGCTCTCGCCGTTGCGATTTGGACCGTGGCCGTTGTCTGCGCTCGATGCCTGGCTGGGACGGCTGGCCGATTACCTCGAGTTCGTTGATGGAATGTCGGCCACGATGGAGGCAGGGATCGAGGGCTCCGCCCTGGCGCCTTGGGTGCAACAGCTGTTGGAGGCGCGGGCGGCCCGAGATCTCGTTCGTTTGGCGGACCTATTGGAGTACGAAATCTTACCGCGGTTGGATGTCCAACGGTGATGGCAGATTGGTGTCCGTTAGCAACAGCTCACCCTCTTCGTACTCGATTGGTGAAGGGCTCAAGTCCATCTTGATTCAGCCGATAAGGCAACCAGACCCGCTCATAGTGATGAGTTGGGCACGCGCTTCTGCACGGATGCCGGAAGCGAACAGGCTGATCAAGTTTTTCTCTCAAGGAGGAATGGGCTATGGCAATTATCGTTAACAACAATCCCGCATCCATCTCGGCCCAGCGCAATTTGGGTGTGAGTACGGGAAGCTTAACCCGCTCGGTCGAACGCTTGTCGTCCGGTCTTCGGATCACGCGCGCCGCCGACGATGCGGCCGGTCTCGGATTATCCGAAACCTTGCGGGCGCACATTCGCAGCATCAACCAAGCTGTGAGGAATTCCTCGGACGGCATCAGCTTGACGCAAATCGCCGACGGCGCGGCGAACACGATCGGAAACCTATTGGGCCGGCTCCGAGAACTGGCGTCGCAGTCGTCCAGCGGCACGGTGGGTGCCACCGAACGGTCATACATCGACCAGGAGTTCTTGGCGCTACGTTCGGAAATCGACCGCATTGCGACGGTGACCGAGTTCAACGGACAAGCCTTGACCAGCGGAAGCTCGATCAGCTTCAGCATCCAGGTCGGGTTCAAGAGCGGAACAGGCAATACATTGTCGATGGACCTGAACCAGCTGACGATTTCCACACTGGGTATCAGCAGCGTGAACGTGTCCTCGGCGGCCAATGCGCAGAGCGCGCTGAGCAACATCGACAGCGCCATCAGCTCCGTGGCAACCGCCCGCGCCGAGTATGGGTCACTCCAGAACCGGTTCGAAGCGACGATCGCGAATCTTGAGGTCTCGAGTGAGAATCTGACGGCAGCCGAGTCGCGGATCCGCGATGCGGACATTGCCTATGAAACAGCACAATTCACCAAGAACCAGGTTCTGGTGCAGGCAGGTATTGCCGTGCTTGCGCAGGCGAATACACTGCCGCAACAGGCGCTGGCATTACTCCAGTAAGTACTGGCCGTCGGGGCCGCGCCTCCTTTTTATAGGGGGCGCGGCACCGATAAATTTATGCGGAGGCTGCCATGATACACAGCGTTACACCAAAGGCAGATCTTCGGGTCGAACGCATTCGTGGGGACGAACCATCGAGTGCGATAGGGCAAAAGCCGAAGGTAAGAAAAGAGGATACGGAGGCGCGCTCAACTTTCCAGGTATTCGCTGAGCGGTCCAGAATCGAACAGGCGGCTGCGAAAGTCAGTGAGGTTCTGAGTCAGGCGAACCCGCAGCTCAGGATCAGAGTAGATGATGAAACCGAACAAGTCGTCGTGAAGGTGGTCGAACAGGAGTCCGGCGAGGTGATCCGCCAGATTCCACCTGAAGAGTTGCTGGATTTGGAAAAGTACTTGTCGAGCCTGAAAGGGCTGCTGTTGCAAGAGCAGGGATAGAGCGATCGCGAGGAGCGCGTATGGCGACGATCAGTTTTGGCGGTCTGGGAAACGGACTGGACTTTGGCCAAGTCGTGGACCAATTGGTCAAGGCGTCACGCATCCCTGTCGAGCGACTCACAGCCAAGAAGAGCACGCTTAATTCAAAATCGACTGACTACGCCACGCTGAGCACAAAGTTGATCGCTCTCCAAAGTGCGGCCGACAAATTGCGTCTGCCCTCCAATTTTGATCGTTCCAGCGTGTCGGTCAGCGATTCCACCGTGCTGACCGCGACGGGATCGTCGTCGGCCGTGCAGGGAAGCTACACCCTCAAGGTCACGCAACTGGCGCAAACGCACCAGATCACGAATAAGGCGGTAAAGGCGGTTGCAACCACGACGACTGACATCGTGAGCGGAGGCTCGGGGACGTTCACCTTTCGCGTCGGCAGCGGCACGAATCAAACCGTCAGTCTGAGCGACACGGCAACGATCGAAGATCTCAAAACCGCTATCAATGACCTCAGCGCTGGCGTCACGGCTTCGGTGGTCAACACGGGGAGCGAATCGACTCCAGCCTACCGCTTGGCATTAACCGCCGTCAGTACCGGCGCCGGTAACGGGCTGACGATTGTGGCGGACGACACCGATCTCGATTTTCTGAACGCCAGCGGAACTGGAGGGACCGATACCTTGCAAGCGGCCCAAGATGCCGTGATCGTGGTGGGCGATCCTACGCTCAACCCGGTGACGTTCCAGCGCAGCAGTAACACCATGACCGATGCGATTACCGGGGTGACCTTGACGCTGAATAAGAAGACCACCGGTTCAGACACCGTTTCCGTCAATGTCTCGCGGGATGTGACGGCTGTCCAAACCGGCATCAAGAATCTAGCAACAGCCTACAACGAGGTGGTCACGTTCATCAACGAGCGGAATACCTACGACGTCGCCGCCAAGGAGGGTGGAATCTTTTTCAACGAGCCGACGGTGCGGACGGTGCTCAGCCAAGTGAGGAGCGCACTCTCCTCCGTCGTGCCGGGATTGACCATGTATGCGTCCGCGGGTGACATCGGATTTAAGACAGAGCGCGACGGCACGGTGACCGTCGAGGATGCCAAGCTGAGCGCAGCGCTGAGCTCGAATTACACCGCAGTCAAGAATGTGTTTGTGACTCAGACCGGCAGCGTCGGGGTGGCGCAGCTTGTCAATGTCGCGGTGGATTCGCTCGCGGATATTCAATCCGGGGCACTGACGCTCAGGAAGAAGGGTCTCACCGATCAGATTGCGAATATAACCGACGAGATTGCCCGAAAAGAAGATCTCATCGAGCAGTATGAAGCGCGGCTTCGCCTGCAGTATGCCGCGCTCGACGGGCTGCTTGGACAACTCCAGAGTCAGATCAGCTTCCTTCAGAACAATTCCTCGCTCACGAGGAAAAATTAAAGGAGTCCAGGGAAAGGACCTATGCTCACTCAATACACGAACCAGTATCAGCGGACCCAGGTGATGACGTCGTCCAGAGTTCAGATCGTCGTGCTGCTCTACGACGCGGCTATCCAATCGATTGAACTCGCCAGGGCCGGGATCGAGTCCAATGACCCAAAGGAAAAGGGCCGGTTCCTCGGACGAGCTATTTCCATCATCGGAGAGCTCAACAGCGTCCTCGATTTCGAACAGGGCGGTGAGATCGCGCGGTCCTTGCATCGTCTCTACGAGTACATGCTCAGCGAACTGGTCATGGCCAATGCCCGTAACGATGTGCGCCGGCTCGATGGTCCGCACCGTTGCCTGACGATGCTTCGCGAGGGGTGGCGTGAGATCGTCGCGCAGCAGACTCATCTGGCTGGTGTACGATGAGTTGCACAGAGATGAACGGTCAGGAGGATATTTTGCGGCTCACGCAGACCGCGGCGGAAGCGGCTGCGCTTGGACAATGGGACGCCGTTGCTCAATGTTATGGCGAGCGTGGTACCCTCTTGGCGTCCATGCAGACGCCGGTTCAAGAGGCAGGCAATCTGCTGAAGCTCGATGAACAGGTTTGCGATCATGTGCGTACCGTGCAAGTCGTGTTGGCGACGTTATTGGGAGAGGCGACGGCGACCAGACAACGTCTTCAAGGCCTCCATCAACGACTAGGGGGGCAGCCGTCGAGCGTTGTGACCGTATCGATTAAGGCGTAGCAGGGGGCAGGAACAGGCGATGGCCAAACAGACAGTCTTCGATACGAGTAGGCTACCCGATGAGTTGGCCAGGGTCACGCAGGAGTTGGCGCACGCTCAGGGTGAATTGCGACACTCCCACCAAAGGCTGACCGCGCTGCATTGTCTTACCGATGCACTTGCGTCCTCAACGGACGAAGAAGCGATCATCAAAGTTCTGACGAAAGGATTACCGTCCCTGGTCGATCCCGTTATGGTTGGGGTTGCGAGATCACATCGCAACCGAGCCTGGATCTGGTCGGACTCCCAGAATCGGGAACGGGAGGCGCAGGTGCGCCGGTATTTGATGCGCAGACTCGGCCAATCTCCTGCTCACGATGTTGACTCGGACGCTCCTCCGAGGGGCGGCCGTTCGCGGCATCTTCGACTCGTCCCATCTTCGGCGTCGCAACAGGCCATGCAAGAACAGGATGCCACTCTGGGAGAGGAGGTGCCGCTTGCTCTAGGGTCGGAGGAGAACGGCCTCCTCCTTGTTCAACTGAAAGATCCAGATCATTTTACTCCACGCGAACGAGAAGCCCTCGAGACGGTCGGTGCATCGCTGTCTCTCGCACTCCGCCATGCCCGGACGCAACAACGCGCGAGGGTGATGGCTCTTCGCGATCCACTCACGGACTTGCTTAACCTTCAGGCATTCGAGAGTGCGCTGATGCGGGAGTTGAGTGTTGGACTTCGTTACGGTGTGCCGGCTTGTCTTTTGCTGCTGGACTTGGATTTCTTCAGGATCGTCAATGACCGCCTTGGCCATACCGCTGGAGATCAGGTGCTCAAGATGGCAGCTGATCTCATACGAGGGACGGTGCGTGACAGCGATATAGCTGGTCGATACAGAGGCAATACTTTCGCGGTTGTACTGCCTCATACCGATAGGCAACAGGCGCGCGCGCTTGCGGAGAGGTTGCGAGAGCGTGTTGAGCGATACCCCTTCACAATTGAGGATGGGCAGGTCCGTACTACAGCCAGTATTGGTTTGGCCGCGGTTCCAGATGCTACGGTGGTGTCCGTTGCAGAGTGGATGATGGTCGGCGATGCCGCCTTGAATGATGCAAAGGCTCAAGGACGGAATCGCGTGGTCCTTCATGCTCCGAAACCGCCGGGAGTCGCGTGTGCTGTGGCATTGAGTTGTGCCGCCTAACCGTGAAAGCGACCTGACCATGGCGTCTCCTGTCACGACACCGTCCGCCCCATCCTCGAGCGCCGCCGATGAACGGCGAGAATGGATCAGAATCGATGATCGGGTGCTGATGGAATATCGTGTGCTGACCGAGACAGGAACCGCTGTTCCTGTCGAAGCGATCAGTGCCACCCCGGAGATGATCTCTGCCGTCGTCACGCAACCGACTGCGGATCTGCTCGCGCGTACGGGAGAGTCATTGATCGGCTCACCGGTGCTCCCCTGGATCATGAAAGTCGACTACGTACTTGAAGTCATCCTCAATTCTTTGGCAATGACTCATCCGGCAAGTGTCACGATGGCGCGACCGACGGATGTCAATCTGAGCGGGGGAGGCATGGGGTTCGTCTCCCTTCGGGAGTTCACCGCCGGTGACCAGCTCGCGATCAAGATGATTCTTCCGCCGTTCAGGCTCATCCAGGCGTTGGTCAAAGTTATTCGTTCCGTCCCTCAGGCCGATGGACTGGAGTTTGCTGTTGCCACCGAATTCGTAGATCTGAAGCCCGACGACCAGGAATATCTGATCCGCCACATTCTCCATGCACAAGCAGAACGGCTGCGGGCGCGCCGTAGTCAGTCGGGTTAGCCCACTAACGTTCATTTACCACATCACCCAGGTCGAGCGGGAATACTATGAGTCGGTCCAGCATTAAAGAAGTCATCAAGAGCGTCCAACAACGGATTGATAACTATCGAGATAGAAATGCGAGGATCACCAATGAGATCACCATGCTGTCGCTGAACGCCACGATTGAAGCTGCGCGAGCCGGTGAAGCCGGTCGAGGATTTGCCGTGGTCGCTACGGAAGTCAAACACTTGGCTGGGCAAGCCACCGAGGCCTCCAGAGAGCTGGGGGCAATCGGTGAAGAGACAAGCGAGCTGGAACGGCAGTTTACTGAAAAAGAGTGCGATCGTCTTTCAGAGATGGCGCAGACTCTCGTGCAGCTGATCGTGCGCAATTTGTTTGAGTGTACCGCGGATGTTCGTTGGTGGGCGACGGATGAAGCGTTGGTGCATGGACTGAAATCACTGGCCCGGCCCGCCCCGCCCTTCATCATGCCTCTGAACGACTTGGGCTGATCAATCGATTTTATTCAATCTACCTCAATCTCGTCTTAGTCGGTGTCGACGGAACGATCCTGGCCTGCTCCCAGCCGAGTAAATTTCCCAGGATAGTCGGCGCCGATGGGTCGAAGTTGCCATGGTTTCAGAAGGCCATGGCAACAATGCGAGGAAATGAGTACGTCGTCGACGATATTTATTACGACCCGCTTCATGAGGGTAAACTAGTCGCCGTGTATGCAGCCGCTGTCCGGAAGGAAGGGCGGATAGACGGAGAAGTGATCGGTGTGTTGGGGGTCGTCTTCGATTGGGAACATCAATCACAAACCATTGTTCAGAAAGAGGCATTGATTTCAGAGGAAGCCTGGAAGCGCACGCGCGTGATGCTACTTGACAAAGGTCTTCGCATTATCGCTGCGTCAGACAATCAAGAGATCTTGCAGCCGTTCATGCTGAATCATCAAGGACGTCAACGAGGCTTTTATGTTAACAGCGGGCACGAAGTGGTTGCCTATGCCAAGACCATTGGGTACCAGGAGTATGATGGCCTCGGATGGTACGGAGTCATTGTGCGAAAAAATCGGTAACCGATCAGATCTGATGTGAGGAGAGAGTGATCTTGTTGATCTCTTGAAAGATAGCTGTAACGATAAACACCACAGGCTGTCCGCATCTTGCACACTCAGTCATGCCGCACGCGATAATGGGTTTGAGAATAGTTGCAATAGCGCATCTGCTGACTTGTTGATTGCAATCGAAGCGGGTGAGGAAGGAGCGTGCTGAACCACCGGGACGTACGCACGTACCGCTTGTTCCATCGCAGGGTCGTCCGGAATCTCACCCAGCAGGGTCAAATCGCCACCAACATACTCTTTGAGCAGTTTCCTCAGCTGGAGTACGTTAACGCGAGCGCGTCCCGATACGCGATTGAGGATGAGGGTCGGCTGAAACGCTCGCAGGGTAGTTTCTGCGATCGCACGACCGGACTCATCCGTCTTGCCCGCGACATCCAACACCTCTTCCACACTGCTGTAGTCCCGGTTCGCTAGGCCTTCCGCCATCACATCCCGCATCACGAACATCGATAAAACACGACGAATCGCCGCGAGCTTAAGAAACCGGTAGAGATCCAAGACGGAGGTGGGGTCTGGCGTTGCGACGGCGACGTGATGGTCGGCCATAAGAAAGAAATCGAGAGTATGATAACTCGCTCCTGCTCCGATATCGACGACGATCACGTCCGCGCGGATATCTTGAAAATTCCGGATCAGGCGTTTCTTCTGTGAATAGGACATATTGGCTGTCGCCAAGGTGTCGCCGGTGCCGGGAATAATCCGCAAGTTCGGGTGAATGGGAAGCGGGTGAGCCAGATCATCCAACTGCTCAATGCGATGGTTGAGGAAGTCGGTCAGGCTAAATGGCGGATTGAGGAGGCCGACCAGCACATGTGCGTCAGCGCCGCCGACGTCAAGATCCACAAGCACCACCTGCTGCCCCCTCTGTGCCAAGAGGAGAGCCAGGTTAGCCGCCACCACACTTTTTCCGACCCCGCCTTTACCCGACGCGACCGAAATCACACGCGCCATTGTGTTCAATTCCTATTGGTTTAGGCCCAGTCGCAGATCCTTTGTCGGTCGGACGTGGAGAAACATGAATGGGCATCAGGCATCCGAGTGGAAAAGGTGTGAAGCGAAGGGTGGAGCCCGAGATTCGCTCCCATTGGGTGCTCAAGTTTTCAAACCGCCACGCCGATACCTCAGTTGTCATGAATAATGAAGTATCTACAGCAACGGCGATTCAGACCGAGGAAGGCACCGTACGAGAGGGAGAAATTCTCACGGTGATGGAGGTGGCTCGGTTCCTTCGGGTACCGAAGTCCACCGTCTATAAGCTTGCCCGAGTCGGTGACTTGCCGGCATTAAAAATCGGAAAGCACTGGCGGTTCCTTCGCCGTGACATCCATGAGTGGATGCATGGTCGGTCTCGACAAGCCTCGTAACCGACGAGTGGCTGCCTTATTGATTGGCAGAAGGACTCGACGTTCCCACTCCTAGACGGCAAGGCGCCATGGTCATGAGTGGTGGGCATGATCCGACCGGAGCCTGCCGCTTGGGAACACATTTTCCTCCACGCACGGCGACCCTGTCCCACCCATAGGAGAAAGTTTACGCTGATGCAAGCCATTCCGGCTCAGGTCGCTGGGCCAATGTACCGATATTGGAAGAAGCGCCGAGCGGTCGTGGAAAGATCCGACCATCCCATTCGGATAGACCGTCGGACCTCGTCGCTGTGACTGTAGAGTAAAACAGAGGAGACGTTATGCCAGCCGATCCAAGCATGAAGATCCTGGTGGTCGATGACATGGTGACGATGAGGAGAATCATCAAAAATATCTTGAAACAGTTGGGATTTGGGAATGTAGACGAAGCGGAAAACGGACAAGAGGCGTTACAGAAACTGAAAGCCGACACCTTCGGATTCGTGGTGTCCGACTGGAACATGCCGGTTATGACGGGTATCGACATGCTCCGAGCCATTCGGGCGGATGAAAAGCTCAAAGCCATTCCTGTGCTGATGGTGACGGCCGAGGCTCAACAAAGCAACCTTATTGAAGCGGTGCAGGCGGGCGTCAGCAATTACATCGTGAAACCCTTTACGGCTGAGATGATGCAGGAAAAGCTCGGCAAGATATTCAAATAGTCCGTGGGCATGAGGGTGGCCGTCAGAGCTTGTAATGAATGCTGGAGGTAGCGTGGAAAACGGCGGGCATAAGTTATACGAAGAACTCGGCGAATTAGCTCGTTTCGTCAAAGACACGATGAGGGCCCTCTCGGAGGCCAGTCCTCAGCTCTCGTCCAGCAGTGTGCAGCTTCCGGCGGCTGCGGCTCACTTGAGCGATCTCAAACAAATGACGGAGGACGGGACACTGGAAGTGATGCGCCTGACGGAGATGATTCAGGATGGTCACGGGCAGATCGCCAAAGATCTCTCCGCCATCGTCGAGATCCTGCGGGCGATGGATTGCAAGACACTTGTGGAACGACTTGAGAAGGTGTCGTCCGTTCTGCTGCAGGACGACAAGCATCTGACGGAGATCATGACTGCCCTGTCCTTTCAAGACTTAGTCGCGCAGCGAGTGAAGAAACTTGTG
>JAOUHD010000160.1 GCA_029865345.1 Nitrospira sp. | reverse complement strand
GTGAGATCGTTTGTCCTTTGCGTGACCCACATATTCTTTGTATGCTCGACAATCGCCGCCTGTGTTCGCTGGTAATTTCGCGCATCTTGATATTCCTCTTTGGCATGGACGAACTGCGCCGCACCGACGTGCACCTCCGTTAGAATAGACAAGCTCAACGCCATACTTTGGGTATCCAACATCTGTCCGTGGGCTTCGATCGCCTTGAGCTTAGCCGGCGTTCGAAATACAGACAGTAAATTCCAACTGACCTGCGCCGCATAGGTCAGCCAATTCTGATAGAAGAGAAAACTGTTGCTGTTGTAGTACCCACCGAATGAGACTTTAAGACTTGGGAACAGCTCCAAGAATACAGCCTTGACTTCCTTGGCATTAATACGCTTCTTGTAATCGATGGCTCGCAGCTCAGGCCTGAGCATGAGCGCCTGCTCCTCCATCTTTTCGCTATCCAAGTTGATCACCGGCACAACGGTTTCCCGGGGAGGTATGACCAGGTCAAATGGCGTTCCTGGCGGCAACCCCATCATAGAGGCCAGTTGTGTCTTGGCCGTACTGAATTCCCGAAAGAGTCGTCGCACCTCCCGCTGAATATTCAGCAGATCCCGCTGATAGTTGAGTGGAGTCAGCGGAGCCTGCAGCTTTTGATCGACGATTCGTTGGGCGCTCGCCAACGCCGTGGTGACCGATTCATTCAAAAACTGGATCCGCGGCAGCACCCGTTCCGCACTCACGGCTCGCCAGTAGGCACTGCGAACTTCCTGTACTAGGCGAACGGCGATCCGTCGCTTTTCCTCCTCGGCAATCATCACATTGTCAGCCGCCTGTTGTGCGCGTATAAACGACAAGCCGAAATCCAGCACGTCCCAACTCAGGGCAAGATTCCCCGACATAACATTCTTTTCGGAGGAGGTGAACGGCTCAATCGCCTGACGTCCGGTGATGATCGATTGTCCGACACCGCCGGCGAAGTTATTGCGGCCATCGAAACCGGCGTTGGCCGAGACATGAGGGAGCAAGGAATAGTGCGCAATATTGAGTTGCTGATGCGCCAGCTGCACTTGTATGGTTTTGACTTTTGCGTCCAAGTTGTACTTCAACGCCCGCGCAACTGCCTCATAGAGGTTGATCGGCCCCACAATTGGTTCTTCAACGGATGAAATCGCGTGAAAATCTTTCACCACCCGCGCCTTCACGTCTTCCTTGTTCAACGCGTGGGGTTTGATGAGGCACCCGCTCAGTGAGAACAGAACCACCAACGCCATAGCAGCCATTCTCACGGTACGACCCGCCCCAATGCTCACTTCTTGTGGAAGCATAGTGATTCCTGCCCCGCGGACATCTATCTCTTTTTCTATGGTTATCCAGTGATGATATCGGCTGGGTTGCGGGAGAACTTGACTCAACCGAAGAGAATGGAACTGAACTACGTTTATCTATTGAGGAACCAGCTACAGGGGCAGAAACGACTGGCACGGCAAGGCTTTCACCGGTCTCTACTATGGAGGTCGCCTTTCTCAGAAAATCGTACGGTCTGGCTTAGGAAGCATCGAGATCCCTAGCCCCTAAGGCGTTGACAAGTAAGCGGTCCTTCGACTACTCGTCTCACAACGCCCACCTTCCGAGTTACCCCATCCGAGTCTATTCATTCCCGTGGATTACGGTACCTTTCTCTTCACAGGCATGCGTTCCACAATATCTAACCAGGAGCCCATCATGATGAAGTGCACCCGTTGCCAAGGTCTGATGATCGAGGATCACTGCTTGGATTTCGAAGGCACCCATGGCCATATGTGGGCCAAGGCACACCGCTGCATGAACTGTGGAAACGTCCACGATTCCGTCATCGAGCAGCACCGTCTCGCCAAACCACAACCGGCGCTCGTGCTCGCAAGCGGTGAACTCGATTACGAAGCCGATGATTGCGACGAGGACATCCAACCCGCCGCCCTGCGAGCAGCTTGATTCCGTTGAGTCGGAGGCTGATGTGATACGGCCATCTGCCAGTCTAAGTTTGAGAGGATGTGAGACATGGCTTCTATCTTGATCGTTGAGGACGACGCACCGGTTCGGGCCTTATTGCGGGATATTCTTGAAAAAGACGGCCATCACATTCGTGAGGCCGAGAATGGCCACATCGGCCTGACGCTCTATCGTGACTCACCCGCCGATCTCGTGATCACGGACATTTTGATGCCGGAGCGGGATGGGATGGAAGTGACACTCGCGCTGACACAGGAATTTCTAGATGCTCGAGTCATCGCCATGACCGGTGCCACCGGCGACCAAAACTTTCTGAACGTCGCGAAACTCTTCGGCGCTCGACGCGTGATTCAGAAGCCCTTCACGGTGGAAGACATTCGACGAGTCGTGCGATTTACGCTCGACCATTAGCGTCCCAAGACCGATGGGTTGGCCAACAAGCCACCCCTAAACCCAGTGGGCACGCTACGCTGCCCCATCCCTCACTCCCCTACTGGCCTCATGAGCGGCAAGCCCCTGTGAAGGCCACAGCGATCCCACAAACATGCCGATGGCGGCCATCACAAATCCGACGAGCTGTGGAGGACAGACGTCAGTCGGCTGACTGACGAGCTCTAACGCCAGCCAGCTCGTAAGCCCGGCGACAATGGCCCAGAGCGCACCCTGTGCCGTCGCTCGTTTCCAATACAGTCCGGCGAACAGTGGGATAAACGCGGCAACCAGGGTGACCTTGTACGTACTCACCACCATTTTATAGATGGTGGCATCAGACCACAGAGCGATGATCAACACCACCGACGCAAAGCCGATTAAGACAACCCGCATGAGACGGAGAAATTCCGCATCATTCACGTTAGACAAAAGCGGCTTGACAACGTTCTCACTGAGGGCCACCGAAGGTGCAAGGAGCGTCGCGCTTGAACAGCTCATGACTGCGGAGAGCACGGCGCCAAAGAAAACGATCTGCGCAGCGATCGGTGTGTGCTCCAAGATCAGTGTCGGCAAAATCAACTGCGAATCTTGCTCCAGCAGGAGGCCGAACTTCGCCGGGTCGATCAACGTCGCCGCGTAGGCAAGAAACATTGGAACAAAACAGAAACTGAAATAGAGCACCGCGCCCAACAGCGCACCACGAACGGCTGTCCGTTCATCCTTCGCTGATGTGATCCGTTGAAACACATCTTGTTGGGGAATAGACCCGAGCATCATGGTCATCCACGCGCCGACGAAAGGCAGCCACGCGGCGAATGTCGCGGGAGGAAACAACTCCAATTTACCGGCTGCCGCCGCCTGCTCGATGACCGTTCCCACTCCACCCGCGAGATCACTCACAAGTGATGCAATATATAGCAAGCCTCCCATGATGACCGAAATCTGGACGAAATCCAAAATCGCGACGGAAAACATGCCGCCGAAGGTCGTATAGGTCAGAACAATCGCCGCTCCAATCACGATACCCACCGACTGGCTAACGGCACCCTCTGTCACAACATTGAGCACCAAGCCCAGCACTTTGAATTGAGCCGCCACCCATCCTAGGTAGGATGCCACGATGCAGAGCGTGCACAACACCTCGATAGTCCGGTTGTAACGGTACCGATAATAGTCTCCCACCGTCAGCATATTGAGTCGGTAGAGGCGTGGGGCAAAAAAGAGTCCGGCGAGTATTAGGCACATGCTCGACCCGAAGGGGTCGGCGACCACTCCATGGAGGCCTTCTTTGACGAACGTCGCCGAGATGCCTAACACGGCTTCAGCACCGAACCACGTCGCAAACACCGTCGCCGTGACAACGGGCAGCGGCAAACTTCTTCCCGCGACCGCAAAATCTTTGGAGTTCTGTACCCGTGTCGCAGCGAACAGACCGATGCCGACAGACAGGAGAAGATAGAGGATGACGAACCAGAAGACCACGCGCGCAGAATACGGCTATCTCGGCTTGCAATCAATCGATATTCAAGAAACCTTCTGACAGGAAGGCGAGCCGTTGGAGCATCTTGGTTGGTTCAGTAGCAAAAGCAATTCATTCCTGAAAGACCCAGAGCTAGCACTCAGCGGGCTGTTGACTTCGATCACTTTTATCGACCCATCTTGCGAATGCGGGGATTGCTCGGTCACCCACTGGCTGACCACTCTGACCCTGGATCCGTCACGGCGCACATGGACGAGCTGCCCTTCCCATCGTCCCTTCGTGCGAAGCTCCTCCTCAATCACATCGAGTGGAACAGGAAACACCGTCTTGAGGAGTTGATGGGACATCATCCCCATTGCATCGTGCGGTCCCCATCCATACAGCTTCTTCGCCCCATCACTCCAGTATCGGATCGTCCCATCCAGGTTGCGGACCATGAGCGCCCCTCTTGGCAAGGTGTTGTCTCTCATTGATTTATCTGACGCCCCAGGTCCTGGCACTTCTGCATATCTTCTTGTCAAGATACCATGCGTCAATTCCGCTACGAGCACGGAACCTTGCATCGTTAAATGAAGCTTATCCCCAAAATACACCACTCCGTCTTTCACCACCCCACACTGAGATCTGGAGCAGAACAACGGTTCAATATCTATGAACTCAAACCCAAACTTCGCAGACTCTGCAAAAAGCGCAGCATTCACAGCCTCCAGGCTGTGCGTCCCCAGATCGAGAGTATTGGGGACCTCCCTCGTGAATTTCCCAAGCTTGTAAATATACCGATGAATATCGACTGAGAATGAAGCCGGCTGAGAATAGACGATGACTCGATGCCCCTTCAATTTCTCAAACAACGCATCGAGGGAAACCCGGAATTCTTCGTCGCCAATCTTTTTATACGTTCCCAACCACTCACTCGATACAATAATGCCATCTATCTTATTGTTCGGCACATAGTCATCCACAAACCAGTCGTAGAAATCAGTACACCGCCGCCCCTTTGTCGCGCGTATGGCAGTACAACTCCCTCCGGTGAGTTGGATCACCTTATCCTCACCGAAGACCCGCACAAGACCTGGATACAAATGAGCCGCAAGACTGTCTCCATACAAGACAAATCGCTTGGAGGATCCAGATGGATCGTCACCCCCCTGAGCAGACGAACCCTGCGCCAAGTCACAGTGATTCTCCAAGAGGGTTGTATAGGGCTGGTCTACCTCAAAAAAACACGTATAGATTCGCCACTGCGCCGCCATCTCTGTCGCTATTTTATTTTCCACCTCCACCGTAACCGGCTGCAGACCGACCGTGGCCCCAGAGATCACGACCGCGGAAGCTAAAGACACTCTCCACAGCAATCTTTGTGATACGATATTCCCACGACGAAACGGTGTTTCAACATATCGCCAAGTCACATAGGCGAGACCGAACGTAAGAACGATGATGCTGGCTATCACCATTTCACCAGGCTCAGTCAGGCTTCGATGGCGAGCAAAAGACAACAATGGCTGATGCCATAAGTAGGCGCTATAGCTGACAAGACCCACACCAACGAAGACTCGACTCGCCAATAACCGCCCAACGAATGTTTCCGGCGAGCCAAATACGATAATCAAACCAGCACCCACAGTCGGTACCAACGCATAGAAACCCGGGAAAGGCGTTTCTTTATTAAAGGTCAGTGCCGCTCCCGCGATCAACCCGAGCCCAACAAGGCTGAGTATCTGCTTGAGAGCCGGAGGGAACTGATTACGCGCCTTCCCTTCCAGGTAGAACGCGATCAGAGAACCCATTGCCAATTCCCATCCGCGGGTTGGCAATAGGAAAAATGCCGCCACGGGTTTCGTGCTGGTCGCATACACCGCCGACGCCAAGCTGAGGAGCGCCCCGATTGTCAGAAGTCCCACAATCCTCTTTCGCCCCAATCGCCAGGCCAACATCAGAAAGATGGGAAACAGCACATAAAACTGCTCTTCTACCCCCAAACTCCACGTATGCAGCAGCGGCTTCAAGTCTGACCCTGCATCGAAGTAATTGGTGCTCTGCCAAAAGAACATGTTCGACGCAAACACCACTACCGCCAGGACACTGTTTGAAAAATCTTTCGCATCGCTCGGCATGAGCCACAACCAGGCAAATGGCAGACACGATGCCATGACCACATACAACGCGGGCAGAATACGCCGTGCGCGTCGCTCATAGAACTTGAGGAGTGAAAACTGACGGGCCTCAAGGTCCGCAAGAATGATCGTCGTAATCAAGTACCCGCTGATGACGAAGAAAATATCCACGCCAACAAAGCCGCCGCTAACCAGTTGGAAACCGGCGTGGAATAAGATGACGGGAATGACCGCGATCGCTCGCAAGCCATCTATTTCAGGACGGTACCGCATATCTCTGATCTTGTGGTCTCTCTCCACCGGCTGAACACACAACCTTCCCCCATCGGTGGTTAGCCTCAGCCGTACATCACAACTCTGAGGGGATGATTCAGAACTGTTTGTATTTCATGAGAAATTCATCTCGCGACTCGCTCAGTACTGCACACACTATAAACCTACTGAAACTGAACGTAGCAAAGCAAGGCGTGCCTCGTAGTGGGTTATTTTGAAACAGCATGGTCCCATGTCCGTCAAAAAAAGACTGGTCAATAATGAGCATCTCTTAATTGAGCCAGGGCGTCTAAAATGAGTCGCAAAAATTGCACGCGGTGACGTAGCTGAATTCAAACTGACCTACTGCTTGCGTGCTTCCTTTGTCCCATGCCGAAATCTTATTAGAGAGTTGGGCTACGATATTTCCAAGAATTCCGTGGGTTGTGCCGCGAGAACACCTACGAACCACAGAGGGACTCTTGGCTAAATACGATTTTGAGCTAACTATTAAATGCGCAGATTCAACTTCGCAGTGCATAATTTCAGCGCCGTTGAGCCAGCGCGTGAAAGACCTCGTTGGGCGTGTGAAAGCCGAGTGATTTACGAGGGCGCCGATTGAGCAGGCGCTCCACCTTTGCCA
>JAOUHD010000131.1 GCA_029865345.1 Nitrospira sp. | reverse complement strand
GGTCGATAGGTGTGCACTCGTACTTCATCTCCCAGATCACGCCGAAGCTTTCACACCTTGCCAATACCCTTTTCTGTCAGTCTTCAACAAGTTCCGTTCCACTGTCGATTTTGCAGAGATAGACAAAAAACCCGTGTTTCTGCCAAATTGGGTGGAGAAAGACAACATCTTCCGACCAAAGCACGATACGGCAGGATTGATACCATACAGGCAGGGTTCGAAACGGCTATGTCCACTCATTCCATCGCATTTTATAAGCCCTACGGGGTGCTTCCATGCTTTACCGATTCGGAAGGCAGACCGACGCTGGCGGACTACATCATGGTCCCTCACGTTTATGCGGCGGGGCGTCTCGATCAGGACAGCGAAGGACTGATGATTTTGACTTCGAATGGAGCGTTGGCACACCGGATTACCGATCCGCAACACAAAATGCCGAAAGTCTATTTGGTGCAGGTCGAACGGATTCCAGATGAACCAGGGATCGAACGGCTCTGTACAGGAGTGCTGCTTGCTGGAAAGCGAACAAGACCGGCGCAGGTGAGGTTGCTAGATACGGAGCCACCACTGCCAGAACGGCCTGTGCCCATCAGGTTTCGAAAAAACGTGCCGACGGCGTGGTTAGAGATCACCATCCATGAAGGGCTGAATCGTCAGGTTCGTCGCATGACGGCTTCCGTAGGCCATCCCACATTGAGGCTGGTGCGCATCGCCATCGGACCAGTTCGCCTGGGCGACCTCAACCTGGGTGAGTGGCGAGCCTTGGAGGAGGATGAAATCAAGGCGATCCACCAACTGAGCAATCTGTGAGAGATGACCTCTTGGTCACTCTGTCGTTCGCCGACCCAGCCCGCATTGTTCATGACGGTTCGTGACGAAACCACCAAGACGCCAAGCGAGACGGGCATGCGGAGCCCTGAGAGACCGAGGCATACTTGAAACAGTATGTTGAGGTCGCGAGAGGCGAGCCTGCCCGCCTGGCCGTGAGACAACCACGGGCAGGCTTGTCACTGCGGCGTATCGGTGGTTGTAGTAGAAGCGTTCATGAGTAATGCGGGCTAGGATTGGTGACTACTTCTGCCGCAACCGTCAATCCAGCGGCTTACATCGTTTCTTCCAGCTGCTGTACCATGTCCTGAATGGTATCGAATCCTGATTGCCAGAACGCTCCGGACGTCATATCCACGTCCATCTTGCTCAGAATATCTCGAGGGGATTGCGATCCGCCGGTGGCGAGCAAGTCCAGGTACTGTGGGACAAACGATGCCCCTTGCTCCTTGTACATTCTGTAGAGGGCCAGTACGAGCAGATTACCAAAGCTGTAGGCGTAGCAATAGAACGGACTGGCGAAGAGATGGGGAATCATGAGCCACTCCCATTGAAACTCCTCCGGCACTTTCACGGCCTTACCAAATTGCTGCCGAAGTTCAGCTAAATAGGCTTTGGCCAGTTGGTCTCCTGTCGCCCCTTCTCCCACCATTCGATGCGCTGTTTGTTCGAAGCGAATGAAATAGGCCTGCCGCATCACGGTGGCATAGATGTCATCCAGTTGACTCACGAGCAAGCCCTGTCGAACGGCTTTGTTGCGCTCGTTCGACATGAGGGTGTCGGAGAGAATGCGTTCGCCGAAGACAGAAGCGGTCTCCGCCAAGGGAAGGGTTGAATGGAAGGTAAAAATCGAATGGTCTTTGGCCAGCATTCCATGGACGGCATGGCCGAGCTCATGGGCCATGGTGGAGATGTCGCGGGCTTCCCCGGTGAAGTTCAACATCACGTAGGGTGTCAGGCCAGGCGCCACGCTGTAGCAATAGGCACCGCCTAGTTTGCCTGGACGCGTGGGCCCATCGATACGTCGTTCCCTCAAGACCTGTTCGGCCAGGTCTGCAAGCTGGGGAGAAAAGCCGCGATAGGCGCCCAGCACCATGTGGACGGCATCGGCATACGCATACTTCTTGGTGTCTGCCCGATGAGGGGCATAAATATGATACCGATTCATCGGGGAAATCTTGCAGATCTTTGCCTTCAGCTTGAAGTAGGTCTGGAAGATCTCGGCATTCTTGGCGCAGGTTGCCAGCAGCACATCGACGGCTTGGTCTGGCACATCATTACCGAGGTTGCGGGTGGCAATGGGAGAGGCAAACCTACGGAGTCCGACGTTCTCAGCTTTCCAGTCATTGACGAGTGTCCGATACATCTCTCCGAGCAGGTCCCGTTGGCCTGAGAAGACCCGGTAGAGTTCTCTGTAGGCGGCCTGGCGGATGGATGCCTTTGGGCTCCGCACGTGGCTCATGAGTTCTTCGCGGTTCATGGTGCGGGTTTTCCCGCCGATTTTCATCGTGAATGTCAGTCCGTTGGTCACCACGTCATAGAGCGTATTGACCGCGCTTCGTCCAGTGACATTCTTGACATTGATGATCTTCTCTTCTGATTCAGACAGTGTGTGAGGCGTATAGCGTCTGATGGTTTCCAGGTAGTACCGAAGGTCGCCGGCGTCGGTCATCAGCCGTGCCGCATTCTGCTGATCAACTCCCTGCCACCAGAGATCGAGAAACAGCAGGCGATTGGTGATGCCGGTGAGCCGCTCCTCCACCTGGGACTTAAACGATCGTGCCTGGGTGTTTTTGGTGTTTTCCGAAAACCAGAGGTAGGCGAATGCGCCAAGCCGGGCAGACCCTTCTGCGATCGATTCGGTGAGCTTTAGGATTGAGTGGAATTCAGCGCTCGCCATTGTTGCCTGGAGCCGAGGACGAGCCGACTCAACCTGCACGACCTGCGCATCCAGGGCCGCCAGATGTTGTTTCAAATTTTTCAGCGGGTTCTTAACGAGGTGAGTGAGATCCCACTGGTTGGATACAAGGGACGCGGAAGTCTTCTGTCGAACCGGACGTCTGGCTGCCATGCCGAGTCTCCTCTCAAGTAAGTTTTGTGCCAGGAACAGGCGGTAGTGTATCACCAGGCCACGGCGAGATTGGAGAAAATTGCCGGACTGAACAGGTGCAGCGGCGTTGACAGGCCACGGCTATGGTGTAAGAATTCCCTGAGCGGAGAGAGGGATGAACGATCACGAACTCCATCGCATTGTCCAGTATGTCACTGCCAGTACATCCTATGCCCGGGAGACCGTGGGGGACATTCTGCGCGTGGGTCTGAGGGAACTCTCTGCGCTCGCGACCTATTCAACTCGATCATTTGACCGCGAGACGCTGCTCGAATATGTTTCTCAATGGACGATCAAGCAAACGGGGCAGCCAGAGCCGTTGGTGCGTGAGGTATTGGGATGTGCGGGCAGATGGTTGGATGAAGTGGCCGATGAATTGGCTAAGCGGCAACCTGAGCTGTCGGGCCTGTCCAGTCACGATGAGGGGGATTCGGAGGTCGCGTAAACGGTGGCACGGTTTCGCCCACGACAAACATTCAGATTGGTTGCACCTCTGCGAGGCCGGCAGCCGGAACCGATACCAGCCTGGAAACGGGAAGAGGAGGGGCTTTCTCGTGAACTGCATGATCGTTGGAGTGCACTTCATCGTCACTGCGTCGATCAATCAAGCCATCTCCGTCTGGGCCGCCTCGTCCGTCGGCTTACGCACTATGACTACGGGGTGAGGGAATCCGCGCTCGCTGAATTGGAGTTGGCCACCCAATTACTTCGTGTCGGAGTCCGGGTCACGTTTTTGCCAGAGTCGCAGGCGCGAACAGCCGATCTTGAATGTCGTCTCGGTCGTGAACGTTTTTTCGTGGAAGTCACCGCGATGGTGGGATCGGCGGCGCGGCAGCGATTGCCCTTACGAGGACTCCACCTGGATGAGGTCATTGGGGATGAGGAGGATCGGGGTGTCATCCTGATCCACAGGATTCTCGCGCGCATTCAACAGAAGGCTAAGCAATTGGCCGACTATTGCGATTCGGTGGTGCTCAGCATCTCCATTCCACGAGCTGACCTTCAGGGGGAAAAGAACACTCGTTCGGAAGCGATCTGGTTGGATCTGAAGGCACTTGCCGGGGTGGTGACAGTCTTGCTCACCAGGGTTCCGACTCTCAGCGCCGTGTTGATTTCACTCTGGGACGTCGAGCCGTTGCCGTCACGAGCGGCGTTAAGGCTTGCGAATGTGGAGTTAATTGAACGGCCAAAACAGCAGCGTACTCAACCGCGTGTTCGGATGCTGATTCAGAATCCAAGCGCCTCAGCCCCGCTTTCCGAATCCCATGATGCTTCGATCCGGCAAACGCTGTAGCGGCTTCATGACGTGGTGTCACTTGAGCCCCTTCCGAGCATTGTAAATTCGACCGCCGATTTGCTGATAACGTCGAAAGACAGCAATGGCCTCATCTCGGCAAAGGTCACGAGTCACGGAAATTCCGCGATCTTCCAGGGTTGCCACCCAGCGTTTAGGTTTCGGAGCTTCATCGAACCCGATTGCCGTTGCGTCGGACCCTCGCGCGGCGCAGACGACTTTGCGAACCCCGGACCAAAGAATGGCGCCATAACACATGGCGCAGGGTTCACAGCTCGTCACTAGTGTGAGCTTCGGCATACCAGGCGCGCCGAGATCGAACTGCTTCAGCGTCCCGTGTGCGTTGGCGAGGGCGACCACTTCGGCGTGGGCAAGTGAACAGTTGGTGGGTTCGACGACGTTTACCCCAACGGCGATGAGTCGTCCTGTCTTGGTTTCGAAGACTGCCGCCCCGAAGGGGCCACCGGTCTGAGCGGTGACGTTGGTCAGTGCGAGCTGGATGACGAATCGCATACGATCGGACGCCGCCACGATCGGGTGTTGCTGCCGACGCGCAAGACGGATGGCCCAGGATGGGAGGCGAAAGGGAGATGTGGATGGGAACCCAGACTTCACGACGGCAACGAAAGCTTCAACGCCTCAAGATTCTTCGTCACCATGGCATCACCGTTCTTCGTCGAGACGTCAATGCCCGTCGCACAGACGGTTCGGCATTCGTCGAGGCGCTCCAGCTTCTGGAGAGATTGCGCGAGCCCATAATAGGCAGCTGAGTAGGTGGGTTTTACCGTGATGCATTGCTGGAGCGCCTTCGCGGCTTCGTCAAAGTTCCCGTCGTCCATGTAGGCTTTCCCCAACCCAAACCAGGCGACATCGTCGTTCGGGTCCATGGCCAGGAATTTCTTCAGCGGTTCGATTCGTGGATTGGGCATGATGGCTCCTGTTGTTCGTGGGGAACGATAGCAGTGCTGGCGCACATTGTCTATGGCGTTTTCTGCATGATAATCTGACTTGGAATTGCGCGTGAGTGTGAGGGTGTGTATGGGGAAGACAGGTCTCGTCTATCATCCGGCGTATCTTGAACATGACATGGGAGCCGGTCATCCAGAATCTCCCAATCGGTTGCGCGCGATCATGCAGCGACTGGAGGAGAGCGGAATCGCTGCTCGACTGGTCAGGATCGAGCCGCGAAAGGCTGAGGATGAGTGGATCACGCAAGTCCACAACTCCAATTATCTGGCAGCGCTCACCCGCCAAGCACCTACGAGTGGCCGTGTCTCGCTCGACCCTGATACGTCCATGTCCCCAGGCACACTGCAGGCTGCGTATTTAGCGGCAGGAGGGGCATTGGCGGCGGTGGATGCCATCATGGCACAGGAGGTCGATCACGTGTTCTGCGCTGTTCGGCCTCCCGGTCATCATGCCGAAGCGGGACAAGCGATGGGGTTCTGCTTCTTCAATAATGTGGCGATTGCTACCCGCTATCTCCAGAAAAAGTATGGACTCACGCGAGTCTTGATTGTTGATTGGGATGTGCACCATGGGAATGGGACCCAACATAGCTTTGAGGACGATCCCTCGATTCTCTTCTTCAGCACCCACCAGTATCCTCATTATCCTGGCACAGGCCGAGGAACGGAGCGCGGCAAGGGAGCTGGGGAAGGATTCACCATCAATGTGCCGATGGAAGCCGGTGAGGGAGACGACGAGTATCGCGCTGTATTTCAGAAAGTCCTGGTAGCGGCAGCCGATGATTTTAAGCCAGAGTTTGTCATTATCTCAGCCGGCTTCGACGCGCATAAGGATGATCCGTTGGCGAGTATGGGACTGACTGAATCCGGCTATGCGGAGTTGACCGAGATTGTGGCGGGTATCGCCACACGCCACGCGAACGGTCGTATTCTCTCCTCACTCGAAGGCGGGTACAATCTGACGGCGCTTGCGGCCTCGGTCGAGGCCCACATCAAGACGCTGCTTGCCGTATGAGGCGCGCGTACGTCATCCCAATTCTGATGGTTGTGCTGGCTGGGGCCACCTATCTGTACTATACGGAGATCAAACCAGTCGTGATTTTCGGGTTGCGTGATGACTATGCCCATGCCATCCCGTTTCAGAAAGTTCCTGATGGGCTCGCAAGCCTCAAAGCCGAATCCTGTGGCCAATGTCATCGCGAGATTTATGAGGAATGGAAGACGAGCATTCATGCCCATGCCTATGAAGATCCGTTTTTCCAGGCTTACTGGAAGAAGGATAAGAACATTTGGGTTTGCCTGAATTGCCACACACCGCTTGAAAATCAGCAGCCCACGCTGGTGAAAGAGATTCCACGTGGACGGGTTGAAAAGGCCATTCAAGAGCCCAATCCGCACTATGATCCGGAGTATCAAAAAGAGTCGGTCACCTGTGCGGCCTGCCATGTGCGCGACGGCGTGATCCATGGGCCGTTCGAAGATTCCGTAGCGCCGCATCCAACGAAGTTTGACCCGAATTTTAAGACAGCTCAGCTGTGCTATCGTTGCCACAATGTGGTGTCCGGCCCGGCCCAGTTCTATAACGTGGGGCCTTGCGGGACCTATGCGGAATATGAAGGTCAGTACTGGCAGGAGCAGGGCTTCATCTGCCAGAGTTGCCACATGCCGGAGATTGAGAGACCGGTGGCTCTGGGTGGACCGGTCCGCAAGGGGCGTCGACATCTCTGGCGAGGGGGACATGATCCCGATATGGTAGGGCGAGCGGTGGCAGTTCAGGTGAAAGCGGACACCGCTGCTCCGAAGCCTGGCGATCGGGTCGGGTTTACGCTCACTCTGACGAATGCCGGTGCCGGGCATAAGATTCCAACGGGTGACCCCGATCGATTTTTTACGGTGGAGTTCCTTGTCGAAGATCAGCAGGGACACATACTGGAACAGCAGAGTTCCACGATGGGGCGGTGGATCCTCTGGCAGCCCGTCATCGTAGAGTTGTATGATAATCGACTGTTCCCGCAGACCAGCCGTGACTACCAGTTTGCGTATCGGATACCCGAGAAGACGGATGGACTCAAGCTGAAAACACGGGTGCGGTACCACATTCTGACCGATGGACAGCATAAGATGTTGCAAACGAAATACGGCTTGACCGGCAACGATCCCTATCGATTTGTTGTCTATGAGCAAGAATTTCCGCTGTCCGGCGAGTTGAAAGCCGCTTTGGAGCACCAAGAAACCCGACGATCGCACGTCCGTCGCCAACAGGATGACAACAGTTGCAAAGCTATCGCGCACAGCTGAATCGCCCGTCGCGGGCTAGAAAGAGCCAGGCATCGTGACACATCCATTACTCATCGATACTGAATCGCTTCAGCAGCAGTTGGGTCAATCGGGCGTGGTGATTATCGACGTGCGAGGCAAGGCCGCATATGAATTCGGCGGGCATATTCCCGGGGCCGTGCATTCCACGTGGCATGAATATAGCGATCCCAATGCCGTCGCGAAAGGCTTGCTCAATCCAGCTTTCGGCGAGATCGAGCGTATTCTCCAGCGGCTTGGGGTCAATCAAGACAGTGAGGTGGTGATCTATTCGAATCCGTTCGACAACTGGGGCGACGAAGGGCGGATGTTTTGGATGTTGGACTATCTGGGCCACACCCGGTTGCGTATTTTGGATGGGGGGTGGGTGAAGTGGACGGCGGAAAAGCGGCCGTTTGCGCATGGACTGGTTTCCCCAACGAGGGGAAACTTCACCGCTCGACCACGTCTGGATTTGATCGCATTGAAAGATGATCTGAAAGACCTCGTCAGGGGGCCGCATCCGCAGACGGCGATTCTCGATGCGCGCAGCGTTGAAGAGTATCTAGGGAAAGAGGTATCGGGTATCCCACGGCCCGGTCACATCCCCTCAGCCATACACGTGGCGTGGAATGGGTTCTTGAATAAGGATGCGACGGTGAAAGATCTGTCCGTGATCAGGGAGATGTTGGTCGCAAAGGGAATCGGCAACGGACAGGACGTCATTTGCTACTGTACCGGTGGCGTGCGATCGGCCTGGCTCTATTTCATCCTCAAGCTTGTTGGGTATTCGAAACTCAGAAACTATCCTGGGTCGTGGTGGGAGTGGAGTCGAGACTTTGCCTGTCCAGCCGAAAAAGATCTTCATGCGCTCCAGAAAATGCTTGGGTTTAATCTAGCCTCCAAACCTTCTTGACAGTCTTGAGGAACGCTGTGTAAGGTGAATTCGAGTATTTTTCAACGTAAAATTTCGCATCTTCAACCATCAAGGAGGCAGCCATGATGAGAAGAATCTGTCGTAGTGCGATGTTGGTATTGGGACTTGGCGTATTGGTTGGCGCGCCGGTGCTGAATGGTTTAGCGCTCGCCGGCGACAAGCATGTGGCTGAAGCGGTCGAACACGCGAAAGGCGCCGCATCACATGGGAAAGAAGGTCATGCGGATGCCTGTGTTGAGCATGCGAGTGAAGCACTCAAACATGCGACGGCTGCTGGAATGAAAAATCCCCATTTGATGGAAGGGATCAAACACCTGACGGAAGCTGTGAAACATGGCAAGGCCGGACATGCCGATGCATGCACGGAACATGCAGATGGCGCCGCGACGCATTTGGCTGAAGTGAAGTAACGCAGCAGGGTT
>JAOUHD010000130.1 GCA_029865345.1 Nitrospira sp. | reverse complement strand
GATCAGCATCCGAATGGGCCCCGCGCTCGACACGATGCGGACGCTCTCTGGACCATTCGATCTCATCTTTATCGATGCCGATAAGATCAATTATCTCAATTACTACCGACGTGCGCTCGACCTGCTCACGCCGAACGGCGTGATCCTGATTGACAATGTGCTATGGAGCGGCGAGGTGTTGAAACAACCACCGCCGGACGAATCCACTGCGGCTATTCAAGAACTCAATCGGACCGTCTCAGCTGATCCACGCGTATCTGCTGTATTGGTCACGATTCGGGATGGAGTGTTGGTGGTGCGACGAGCAGAGTAGAACACAATAATTCCAGGTTCCGTAACCCCTTCTACCTGTGCTATCTGTATCGATACACATGATCTAGTTGAATCCCTCGTTATGGCGACCACCAGTCATCTCCACTTCCTCTCCTTCATCCAGCGCAGCTCCATTTCTCTGTCAATTCATGGGCTTGTGCAAATGGCAAGAATGAAGAACGGCGTTGTGTTAGGTGGGCAAGCAAGTGAAGCCGGAGCATTTTTCTCAGTTTGTGTGAGATCTTCCTCGTGCGAGGCGGTGACCGCCCCGCACGAGGATTGAATTATTTCGCCGCTGGGGCTTGGGCCACCTTCAGCACTTTGACCTCGACGTAGAGTGTCTTGCCGGCCAGGGGATGGTTGAAGTCGAGTACGACGGTCTCGTTCTTGACTTCGGAGATCCGAGGAAAGACCTTCCGTCCATCGGTGGTTGTTCCTTCCAATTGCATGCCCACCTTCTGCGCCTCCGCCGGCACCATCTTCCTTTCCACCTCCTGAAACGCCTTGGGATCAACCGTGCCGTACGCATCCGGTGGAGCGACGGTGACGTTCTTTTTCTCTCCTGCCGCCATGCCCTCAAGCGCCTTCTCCAGGCCAGGAACCAGCTCATGTTTCCCCTGAGTCACCTTCAATGGCTCTCCGCCGACGTTTGAATCGACGACCGACTGATCGTCCAGCTTCATGGTGTATTCCAGCGACACTTGTTTGCCGTTCGAGACTGTCATGGCCGATGCTCCTTTCTTTGGTCCTTCTGCTGAGACACAAGCCGCAGACAGGAACAGAATGGCGCTCCAACCGCAGAGTGCAGAAAATATAGATACGCGTCTCATAGGCACCTCCTGTGAGAAGTAGTTGGTGAATAGACTGGAACGGGTCGCAGGTAGATGCGAGCGGTGAGCGATCAGTTCCAGACTTTGTTGTGGGGTTACTTGTGACGCTACCACATCAACTCATGTGATGCTACCCACAATGTTGTCACTGTTCTCACTTGGAACAGCATGGGGGAACGGCACGTACAAGACGGTCGTTGATTGGACAGCCAGTGCTTGCGGTGTATGGACTGGATTCTGAAATCCACGAAGAATGTTGTATCGCTGACTGATCTCGGTACAATGCGAACGATGAGGTGTCGAGGGGGCAGTCCCCTTGGCGAGGGCAGGATGTGAGAGGACGTTACACGTGGAGGAGGAGTATGGCGCGTCGCATGAGAGGTGAAAACAGGGGACTGAGAGTCATTGGGCCTAGTGTACCGGGATCCAAGGCTGGTCAACGGGAATCGTCTTCCGACGGATCAACCAACGGCAGGTCGGAGGATTGGGCGGAAGGATGTGAGCCTCTGGATCAACGAATCGCTGAGCTCGCCTATATTCTGTATGAACGAAGCGGGTTCCAGGATGGAAAAGATTTGGAGCATTGGCTGGAAGCCGAACGGCAAGTGAAGGCGGTGCGTGACCAGGCTGCGTAATACGAATAGAGGCAATCCGGGTCTCCTCTCTCAATTGCGTCTGGGCTGTCGATGATCCGATGTCAGATCGAGATGCCTCCTGTTCCATGGACAGCATGTCCATGGATCAAGGGGCGTCCTCGCTGATATCGGATCATCGATTCCTTGCGAAAATGGCTATTCTTTCCGCGTATACACGATCTCCATCATCTTCGTTTCTTTGTGTCCGTGGTGCGCACCATACATGTCGAACTGCTGGGTATTGTGGTTGATCAACTTCCAGATCGCACGATGCGACATCTTTCCGCCCCCTGGCTCAGGGTGTGAGCCTCGCAACGTGATGGTCTTGCCGTCTGAGCTGGCCGTGCCTTCCATGAAGAAAATGCCCGTGCCCATGGTATCGAACCAGGCGGTGACATACTTCTTGGTGATGTTATCGTATCCATCCATACCGATGCCATGATACGGCTGACCCATCATCTGGCCGTTGAATTCCTGATAGAGAAATCGTCCGTCCAGCACCATCTTCAGTTCCGCGGTACCGGAGGATTCCGTGGGTGGCTTGCCTGGCTCCATCCACTCCTTGGTCTGAGTCGTCCAGCTCCCAGCTAGAGCAGCGAATTGCTTGTGCGGTTCACCAGGGGTGGCGGCCTGCTTCCACAGCTCCATCATGGCCTGTGGGTCCATGTGTTTGTCATGTTGCTTCTCTTTTGCCAGCGCTGGCGAGACGGTCAGCACGATGCAGAACGTACTGATTGCCAGAAATATGACACGCATGGTGCCCTCCTTAATTAAGCTATGAAGATTCAACCGTTGGCTTGCATGGCGGCTGCTACAAGATAGTCGTTTGCGAGGGGAGAAAGCGACAGCCACGTTCACTGACCGTCCGAGCAAGAGCCTCGCGAAAACGAGGAGATTTGAATGGTGGAAGCTCCTGGGGCAAGCTATTTTGCCACATGGCTGTCGTGGCCGATCTGGACGGCAGTTCCGGAACGATTCATCGATGAAACGCTGGTGAGAGCCGTCTCAGATGTCACCCGGCGGCCTTCACGAAAATCTGGAAGTGCTGGCTGTCGACGACATCGTAATCGTTCAGAAGCCGATAGCTGGCGGCCTCCATTTCGTGCCGGACCTCTCGCAACGCGCCGGGGAATACATGCTGGCTAGAACATCAGTTGACCGCAGTTTCGGGTGGGCGTAACATCAAAGCGTGACCGTTCCGATCACGTTGCGCTGGAGGATTCAGGGTGGACAATCAGGTCGAAGATCAGCCGGTCCTCAATCATATTCAACGCCTTGTTGCAGAAGAACATCATTTGCACGAGCAAAGGGCACATCCCAAAGTCGATCGCAAGCGGCTTGAGCAAGTCCAGGTTGAGCTCGATCAGTGCTGGGACCTCTTGCGCCAGCGACGCGCCCTTCGTGAGGTCGGCCTTGACCCGGACGACGCGGAAGTTCGCCCGCCACAGGTTGTTGAAAATTATGAGCAGTAGAGATGGGTGAGCACGAACCAAGCAAGCTCGACCGACATGCGCTACGAAATGGGTTTCGGCGCTGGTCTATTTCCAGAAATTCAGAAAGAGCGTCTTCATGAGGACTATGGCTAAACTCAAATCCGATGACCTAAAGAGTTTCCTCGAAATTCCGTATGACGAGCTCGAGGAAATGAATCTCAAGGCGGCGCAGCGTGCTGAGAAGGCCGGAGCCAAAGAGCTGGAACAGGAATATACCTCGTGGCTTAAGAAGGAAACGCATATCAAGGCTGTGACTTTATGCTTCTCCGATATTGAAGGCCGACTTCATATGCTCGACTACGACAAGAAGTACCTGCTGGAGTCGTTGGGCAATCTGACATTTGACGGGTCATCTATCCGCGGGTTCACGCCGCAACATGAGTCGGACCTGCGTCTTGCCGTCGACTGGTCCTCCATCCGATATCTTCCGGCCGATGTGATTGGTGCAGGGAAGGTGATTTTCTTTGCGTCTGTGTTGAACAGTGATCGGACGCCGTATCACAGCGACTTTCGCGGGATGCTGAAATCCTATACGGAGGACCTCAAGAAGAAGGGCATTGCCGCACATGCTGCCAGTGAAATTGAAGGCTTCCTTGTGGAAGGGCAGAACGCCGAGCAACGTTACGGTGAGAACGGGTTTAAGCTCATCTCAACTGGTGGGTACTATCACTCGCTCCCGCTGGATATGCTCCGTCAGTTTATCGATAAGTCGGCGGAGGCACAGCGCGCCCTGGGCTTCAAGAATGAAAAAGATCATCCGGAGGTCGCGCCGTCACAGTTCGAAATGAACTTTTCCTATGCCGATGTGGTTCGCGCTGCGGATCACGTGCAGTTGTACAAGCTGATCTGCCGCCAGGTGGCTCGATCCATGGGGCACACGGCGACGTTCCTTCCAAAGCCATTCGTCGGGATCAATGGGTCCGGCATGCACACCAACTTTTCTCTGAGCAAGAATGGCAAGAATATTTTCCACGACGTGAAGGGGAAAAATGGGCTTTCCGATGTGGCCTGGGACTTCATTCTCAAACTCTTGAATCATGCGCCAGAGATCTGCCTGGTATTTAACCCGTCGGTGAATGCCTACCGCCGCCTCGATCCGCACTTTGAAGCACCGAATCAGATCAAGGTTTCAGCGATCGATCGCGGCTCCATGATCCGCATTCCGATGGCCAATGAAAAGACGGCCCGTATCGAACTGCGTTCAGTCGCTCCCGATGCGAACCCCTACCTCGTCTTGTACACGATGCTCAAGACAGGGTTTGAAGGGGAATGCTTGGAAAAAAAAGAGATGACGGGGGACTGCGCACGGTTCCTCCCGACTAGTATCAACGACGCGATCTCGCTATTTAATGAATCGAAGTTTATCGCCGATATCCTTGGTGAGGACAGTAAGCAGAAATATTCCAGCTTCAAGCAGTTAGTGGCAGATCGATCTCCGAAAGAACTCGGCACGATGGTGAAGGCTTCGGAAGTTCTCTTTCACCACGAAGTCACGAATCAACTGCTCTGGAATCAGTTCTAGTCAACGTTGGATCCACTTTAGCGATCAACTTGCTTTTCTTCAGGTCACGCTGGGCGACTCCCAAATCTGAACCCTCAAGTGGACGGGAGGGCGAGGCGGGAGAAGTCCTCGAGTGGATCAAGTCCGGTTGGGTAAGCGAAGCACAAACATTGGGGATTCCCTTGCGAAAGCGGTCCCATCAGCCGGTCGAGCTGACTGTTCTCGATGCGGTGCCAGACTTTGTCATCAATGTCGTTTCATTGCCGACCGGGGAGCGGTTTGTACCCGATGCTGCTTCAACGAAAGGGGAAAAGGATGAAGGCCACCGAAATCGCATGGAGGGTGATTCTTTGCGGCGCCGACTGAGAGAGGCCTGTTCGGTGTGGCGACCAGCGGTGCGTGATCCAGGTAGGCGTCCACGACCCCGGTGAGTAAGTTATTTGCGCCGGGCCACAAGGCCGACAAGCACACACCAGCCTCGCCGGTAAGACGCCCGTGGACGTCCGCCATGAACGCCGCGCCTTACTCATGCCGGGCCTCGATCACTCGAATGCTGGAATCAGCGACGCGTCGGTGAACTTCAGGATTTCTTCGCCCAGCAGACCAGAGATGACGCGGACTGCTTCATTCTCAAGACAACGCACGAGTACCGTGGCGGCATTCATGATCCTGCTACTGTTACGGGTCTTCCAGGCTCCGTGTGAGCACGGTCGCGATGGTGCGCGGCATGCGGGCTTTGGGCCATTCATGGTCCATCGGCATGGCGTTCCATGCGGAGGCAATGGCTTGTTTCATGGCCTGGGGCGGAGCATTGAGTGTCCGCAAAAACATCCTGTGAGGTCGGTCCGAACGGTAGTCCGGTTGTCTCGAGGGGTGCTTGAGATACCGTGCGACAAGATCGGCCCTCATGCCATGCAGAATGGTCCCATGAAAGAGCAGTGCGTTCCTGGTTCGTCGCTGCGCGTTGCCGGAAATCTTCCTGCCGTCGATCGCGAGGTCGCTGATCCCTCGAACGCTCGTGGTCGGCTCCCACTGACGAAGCGTTGCGGCTAGCCGCTCCAGGACAAATCGATTGGTGGTGCGAATACTCGCAAGGTCAGGATTCCATTCGAGCGGCAGCACAAAGGCATAGGAGAGACATCCTGGGCCCTGCAAGATGGTCCCGCCGCCGCTCGCGCGTCGAAGGATAGGTAGGCCGTCTTTTTCGCAGGTGGTAAGATCGACATCGTCGGCCACGCGAGAGGCGCGGCCTAACACGACGAAAGGACAATCGCTCTCCCAAAATCGAAGGATAGGAGCTCCACCCCGCTCATCCAATTCCTCCAATAATACTTCATCCAGCGCAAGATTCTCGGCGGGAAAAGGGAGGGTCAGATCGAGCAACCGGAACGTGCGCATGTCATGACCGGTTCGGCATGAAGAGATGTGTTGGTGATCCATCGAATGATTCAGCCGCTTCCATGATGGTCTCGCTCAACGTCGGATGTGGATGGATCGAGGAGGCCACATCTTCTGCGACTGCACCCATCTCGACTGCCAGGACTCCTTCGGCGATCAACTCGCCCGCACCGACGCCGCAAATCCCCATGCCGAGGACGCGTCCGGACTCCGCATCGAGTACGAGCTTGGTGAGGCCTTCGTTGCGGCCCAATGTCGTCGCGCGCCCCGAGGCTGCCCAAGGAAATCGCGCGACCTTCACCGTTTGTCCAGATCCCTTGGCCGCTTCTTCTGTCAGTCCGCACCAGGCGATTTCAGGATCGGTAAAAATGACGGCTGGGATCGCCGTTGCATCGAGCGCTGCTGGTCGTCCGGCGATCACTCTGGCGGCGACTAGCCCTTCATGCGTGGCCTTGTGGGCGAGCATCGGTTCTCCCACTACATCGCCGATCGCGTAGATGGTCGGTTCGGTCGTGCGCATCTGCCGATCGACTTGCACGAAGCCGTTCGGTGCGATGGCAACTTTTGTGTGCTCGAGTCCAAGCTGGTCGCTATTGGGTCTTCGTCCTACGGCAACGAGCACGCGGTCGAACATCTCGGTGCTGGTTCCTTCAGAATCTGCGAAGGTCGCGGCCAGACCTTCCGTCACCGCATCCAGTGTTTTCACGGTGGTGTTGAGCTTGATGGCCTTGAAACGGCGTTGCATGCGCTGATGGAGGGGTCGCACGAGATCCCCATCGACGGCGCTCAACAGGCGCGGCAGCGCTTCGACCACTGTGACCTCGGAGCCGAGCGCCTGATAGACAGTGCCTAACTCGAGGCCGATGTAGCCACCGCCGACGACCAGCAGGCGTCTGGGGACATCAGGCAACCGGAGTGCGCTCGTGGAATCCATTACGCGTGGATCGTCGAGCCTGAGCGCAGCCGGGATCACGGGCTTCGAGCCGCTCGCGAGAATCCCATGACCGAATGAGAGTTCGTGCGACCCGGCGGTGCCGGAGAGCTGTAAGGTCGTCGCATCCTTGAACATGGCCCGCGCATGGATGACCTCGACCTTCCGGCTACCTGCCAGGGTCCGCACGCCTTTCGTCAGTTTGCCGATGATCGCTTGCACGCGGTTGCGAAATGCCTCCAGGTCCACCCGTGGCTTATCATAATGAATGCCCCAGGCAGCCGCTTCTTCAGCATCGGTGAGTAAACGAGCGGCGTGAAGCAAGGCTTTGGAGGGAATACAACCGCGCAACAAGCAGGTCCCACCCAGTTGTGGATGCTCATCGATCAGCGTCGTGCGTAAGCCGAGATCTGCAGCCTGGAACGCGGCTGCATAGCCGCCTGGGCCGGCGCCGATCACCGCCACATCAACTCGAGAGGGAGCCATCGAATCCCCGGCTACAATGTCAAACATGAATCGTTAGCTTGATAACAGCGCGCTGCTCGTCGCGCCATTCCAGCAAGCCTCTTAGAGCCCAAGAAACATGCCCTGGAAATCTTCCAGCACTTTGACGATCTCGTTGATAAAGCGTGCGCCGATCGCCCCGTCGACCAGCCGATGGTCATAGGCCACGCACAATTGCAGTACCCGACGCGGCACGAACTGGCCTTCACGATACACTGGCGTCACCCGTGCCTTCCCGACACCGAGAATGCCGACTTGAGGCGGATTGATGATCGGGAGGAACGGACCGGCACCGATCCCTCCCATGTTGCTGAGCGTGAACGTCGCTCCGCGCAACTCTTCCAGCTTGACCTCTCGCTTGCGGGTTCGCTCGGCGAGATCGGCCAGCTCCAGCGAAATTTGGAGAAGATCTTTCTGGTCCACCTGGTGAACGACCGGCACGATCAGTCCAGCCGGTGTGTCGACCGCCACGCCGATATTATAATAATCTTTATAGATGACCTCGCCATTGGTGAGATCAAGGGTCGCGTTCAGCTGCGGGTATAGTTTGAGTGCATGGACGATCGCTTTCAGGAAGAGGCTGCTCAACGTCAGCGTGGCGCCTTTCTTCCTAAATTCAGGCGCATATCGCTTATGCAGCGCCATGAGATCGGTGATGTCGGCATCCTGGAATTGATGAACGTGCGGGATGGTTGTCCAGGCCTGTATCATGTTCGCGGCGATCTTCCGACGGGTTGACGAGAGCGGCTCTCGCCGTTCAGCCCCATAGGGCGTAGAAAAGATATTCCCGCCTACGCCCAGGACGGTGCCGCGTGTGGTCCGTTCCCGCACAAAGGCTTTCACGTCTTCAGCAGTGATTCGGCCACCGGCTTCCGATCCTTTGACCTGTAAAAGGTCCACACCCAGTTCTCGTGCGAGCCGGCGAACCGATGGAGGGGCTGGGATAGCTGTACCCGCTGGCGGTGGACTGACCACGGCAGGCTTCTGCTCCACGACCGGGCGCTCTGGTGCCGGCAGTGGCGCAGTCGGTCCGGTCTCTGGGTGTTCCCGTTGTACTACGGCATTCGGTTCTACGGCAGGCGGCGTCTGTGGGACTCGCGCCACCTCCGCTTTCTCCAGCGCCGAGGTCGTAGCCTTCTGCGCCTCACCCCCAGATTCGTTCAGCTCGATGATCGCTTGTCCGACCTTCACGTGATCGCCTTGCCGAACGAGGAGGCGGGCAACAGTTCCTCCGGTGGGCGCCGGCACGGGCACGGTGGC
>JAOUHD010000227.1 GCA_029865345.1 Nitrospira sp. | reverse complement strand
ACGAAGAATTCCGTCGTCACCGATCGCCTGGGGGACTGCCCACCTGACAGCCCTGTTCGTGAGGTACATGCCACACGAACTTTCGGGCGTCTATGTTCCCGAGGCGTTGCCGGCTACGGCTCGTAGGGATATTTTGCAGGCTGCACGAAGGAGCGGTATCCGGATAAGACGGGCGATCAGGAATCTCAAGTTCGCGAAAGAGCCCGAGCCCTCGTAAGAGCAGTCGGGGTGTTCTGTGCGAACATACTGTTGTGGTCTAATTTGTTTGGGGAGGGTCAAATGAGAAAAATAAAACGAGAGCGGAGGCGGGTCTAGAGAGCTCTTTCTCACTTGTGTGCAGGTCTTGGAGGGTTTTAGGCTTCCCACCATGCGGTAGGTCTGCTCACCACCCCAGCGCTCGACCTCGATTCTTTGAAGTGTTCCTCTCACCGAGGCCTCCGCTCACTATTAAGATAACCGTCCTTCGTGAAAAATCAACAGATGCAGCTGACCCGTCTG
Organism: Nitrospira sp.; assembly: GCA_029865345.1. Lineage (GTDB taxonomy): Bacteria > Nitrospirota > Nitrospiria > Nitrospirales > Nitrospiraceae > Nitrospira_D. The sequence goes on along the minus strand of JAOUHD010000227.1, from coordinate 2,142 downwards.
GATCAGCCCGGTTAGTGAATCACTGTGGCGGAATAGGGCAGTAGAAACTAGGCGGTGGATGAGGCGAAGTTGACCACGATGGAACTGCTCGTGTGGGTCAAGGGGTAGCGGGGTTGCACCGCCTGGTTCCAGAGGCTGTCATCAGTCATGGCTGAGCGCGGCTTAGAATCTCCCGCTCTGCCTCCCGCCAGTCGTCAGCGCGTGTCCAGGCCGATAAGCCGGTTTACCGTAGAGCTCATGGGCACGATTTGTGAGGACCTGCCGATCGATATAGTCCCCACAGTTGATACAGCGCCAACCGAACTCGTCTTTGCCGTTCTCGCTTGGGCTGAGCAGATCCGAATAGGTCTCGATCATCAGTCCGCCACAGCGACGGCAAGGATGTGATTGACTAGTCATGTGCGTCTCCTCTCCGGAAGTCCAACGTTCCCGCCGGCGCCGCGTTTGATCGGTTGTGGGCGGGTAGTGTTTGTCCATTGGCTGACCCCGACGCAGTTTGAGTTGCTACTGGCAGCAGTGTGAGCAATGGCCATGCCGAACCGTGGTGCATGCCATGCTTGATGAGAAGTCGTGAGAGTTTCTGTGGTTCAAGGTGCAAAAGGATTTACTCACAGAGAGGCGAAGCTGAAGCCTTTTGCAACAACGGAAACTGTGCAACTGGTGCAAGACGCAGCAGGGATTTCCCTGGTGTCCTCCAACGAGCACAACACACTGCGGCACCGGGCGATAGACCGGTGAGCCGGGATGAGCACCGCCGTGGACCTTCCGACGCTAGGCGTTTTCCTAGCCATGTGTATAAGTACTACTGAATCCTTACTAATCCAGCCGTTCGGCAGCTTGGTGCTCTTGTTTGGTCTCCATGATGAGGCCTACAATTGCGTCCTCTGCTATGCCACCGAAAACGATCAAGAAGAAATCTTCACTCAAGAGAAAGACACCCCGCCGTCCGAGCAGCGCTCGCACAACACAAAAACAGGCTGAGGAGGCGGTCCGAAGCGCGCGCGATTTTCTCCGGCAGGTGATCGACATCAATCCCAGCTTTATCTTTGCCAAGGATCGGGACGGACGATTTACGCTGGTAAACCAAGCCGTCGCCGACGCCTATGGCACCACAATCGAGGACCTCATCGGAAAGACCGATGCGGATTTCAACCCAAACAGGACCGAGGTTGAATTTTTCCTTCAGATGGACCGTGAGGTGATGGACTCGAAGAGGGAGCGGTTCATCCCGGAGGAAGTCATTACTGACGCGGCAGGGAAGAAGCGATGGCTCCAAACCATCAAACGCCCGATCATCGGTATGGACGGACGGGCGAACCAGGTGCTTGGCGTTTCGACCGACATCACCGAACGCAAACGGGCGGAGGAGGCGCTACACCGGAGCCACGATGAACTGGAGCATCGCGTAGCGGAACGGACGGCAGAGTTGGACGGGTCGAACGAACGGTTGCGCGCTGAGATTGCTGAGCGCAACGCCACGGAACTCTCGCTTCACGAAAGCGATGCGCGGCTTCAAGGCATGCTGGATCACAGCCCGAACGTGATCTTTATAAAGGACCTGCAGGGCCACTATGTGGACGTCAATAAACAATTCGAGCAGACCTTTCAGCTCACGCGGCAGGACATCATCGGCAAATCGGATCAGGATATCTTCCCGCCGGAGCAGGCTGCCGCCTATCGAGCCAACGATCTTGAAGTATTGAAGACTGGGCGGTCCATCCAGTTCGAAGAAGTGGCAGTTCACGTTGACGGTCTCCAGACCAGCATCGTCTGGAAATTTCCGCTTCGGCAACAAGACGATACGCCGTACGCAATTTGCGGTATCGCTACAGACATTACGAAGCTGAAGCAGGGGGAGAAGGCACTTCATCAGAAACAATTTGATTTACAGAGTTCACAAGCACAATTACAAGGCCTGGCATCACAGCTCTTGGAGGCTCAAGAGAGCGAACGCCAGCGGATCGCGCGCGACCTGCACGATGACTTCAGCCAGCGGCTGACGGCCCTGGTGCTCGATGTGGCGTCACTCGCAAAGCATCCGCCGCGCCTGCCCGAGTTGCTCGGCAAAGCCTTGGAGCCGGTTTGCAAAGAACTGGAGCAGCTGACCAGCGATCTTCACGACTTAGCCTACCGGCTGCACCC
>JAOUHD010000126.1 GCA_029865345.1 Nitrospira sp. | reverse complement strand
GCATAAAGTTGTCCACTCTTTTATGTTGAAAAGAAAAAAGCAAAGGTCATAGGTCGGCTTTCGCGACTCGTTCTCGTGTCCGGTCGATGGAGCGCAAGAGCGCTTTGTGGCTTCGGCACCCCACCACAAGTTTGGCATCTGAAATCATCACGGGGCGATAGGGAAGCAGGAAACGCTCTTTCACGCGACGGATACGCGCGAGGGACTGGGCCAACCGTCCGGCCGAGATGTCCGCATCGGCTACAGCTTTGTCAACGGCATTCATCGCGGCTATGACGCGGTTGCGGTCTTTACAGATCAACGGCATGTCGCAACCGGCTTGGATGGCTTGGATTGTTGCGTCGCCAATACCATAATGATCAATGATGGCATGCATCTCGAGATCATCCGTCAACACGACACCGTCGTAGTGCAACTCCTCACGAAGAAATCTCCCGATGATCGTCGGGGACAGGGTTGCCGGCCGTTTCTCATCCAACGCCTGATACAGCACGTGGGCCGTCATCATCGTTGCCACGCCGTTCGCCACCGCTAGCCGGAATGGAGGAAACTCAATATGCTCCAATCGTTCGCGCGGCGCCGTGACGATGGGCAACTCCTTGTGCGAGTCCGAGTTGGTGTCGCCATGACCAGGAAAGTGCTTCCCACAAGCCACGACACGATTGTCCTGGAGGCCTCCCACTGTGGCCAACCCCAATTCAGCCACGAGGTCAGGGGTTGTGCCGAAGGCTCGATCACCGATCACCGGATTGGTGGGGTTGCTGTTCACATCCAGCACCGGAGACATATTCATGTTGATGCCGACGGCCTTGAGTTCTGTTGCGGTCGTGGCTGCCGCAGCGTAGGCTAGTTCAGAGGAACGGCATTGCCCAAGGACTTCGCATGGTGGAAAAATAGTAAAGTCTTTCGGCAACCGTGAGACCCGTCCACCTTCTTGATCAATAGAGATCAGGAGGGGGGAGTGTGGACTGCAGCGTTGAAGATCGCTTGTCAATTCCACGATCTGCGCGATCGATTCGAGATTTCTCGAAAACAGGATAATTCCACCAGGCTTATATTCTCTGATGAAGGAGGCGAGGTCAGCCGACACAGTGGTGCCATCGAACCCTATCATGAAAAGTTGGCCAATCTGGTCGTACGACATCGTCGAACTGTCTTTCTCTTACTCTATAGTGAGCGATTAATGAGGAACTGGATCAACAGTCTGGTCCCGATGCCTGTTGGGCCTTTGGGGATATACGCCCGTTCCCGCTCGCTCCAATCGGTGCTGGCGATGTCGAGATGCACCCAGGGGGCGTCGCCGACGAACTTGCTTAAGAACAGAGCCGCGGTGATCATGCCACCCCCACGTCCGCCGATGTTCCGCATGTCGGCCACATCGCTGCGCAGTTGCTCGAAATATTCCTCCCACAACGGCATTTCCCATACCCGCTCGCCTGCTCGAAGGCCGGCCTTGTGAATCGCTTCTTTCAACGTGGTATCGGTGCCGAACATGCCGATCGCGAACTGACCCAGCGCGACGACACACGCCCCCGTCAACGTGGCGATGTCGATGAGCGCGGCCGGCTTGAATCGCGTCGCATAGGTAAGGCCGTCGGAGAGGATCAGTCGGCCCTCGGCGTCCGTGTTCTGCACCTCCACGGTTTTGCCCGAAAGGGTCTTGACCACGTCACCAGGTCGCATCGCCCGGCCCCCGGGCATATTCTCTGCTGCCGGGAGGATGCTGATGAGATTGAGGGGTAGCTTCAGCCGAGCCGCCGCCCGCATCGTGGCCAGCACCTCAGCTCCACCGGTCATATCGGCCTTCATCTGTTCCATATTCTCAGCCGGTTTGAGCGAGATCCCACCCGTGTCGAAGGTGATCGTCTTGCCGACGAGCACGACCGGGCGGTCGTTTTTGTTCTTGGCTCCATGGTACTGGAGAACAATGAACTTCGGCGGTTCGTGGCTGCCTTTTGCAACCCCCAGTAGCGCACCCATGCCGAGTTGTTCCATTTCCTTTTGTTCGAGGATCTTGAGATTCACGCCGACTTCCTTCGCCACGGTTTTTGCCTCACTGGCGATCCTGGTCGGTGTCATCACATTAGATGGATGGTTGCAGAGATCTCGAACATAGACCGTTGCTTCGGCGGTCGCGACACCGCGACGAATCCCTTCCGACAACTGCCGCAGTTGATCTTTCTGCGGAGCCAGAACCGTCATCGCCGTCACTCCCTTACCCGTCGGGGCGTCACTGCGATAGGCCGTGAATTGATAACTTCCTAAGATCGCTCCTTCAGTCATGGTCTGGCCAACGTCAATCGGCGACGCCCCATGCGGCACGATGCTCGGCAGCGCCACCGCAAAAGCACCGGATTTGGCTTGGCGAACCCGTTTGACGGCATGCCCCATCGCCTGTCGGATCTGATCCAAACCCAAGTCATGTTTTTTCCCAAGCCCGACAAGAATCAATCGCTTTGCCAGAATTTTCCCGTGTGTATGAAACAAAACCACCTCACCGGCCTTTCCATCGAACTCCTGTGACTGGAGAAGGTCACGGAGGGCTCCACCGAGCGCTCTATCCAGAATCGCCCCATCTTCCTTGGGCAGTCCCTCCCCTTCACACAGCAGGATGACCAGCGCGTCTGTAGTCTCGGTGTCGACGTGTCCTTGTTTCGCGTGAACTCGCAGAATGGGCATTCGATTCTCCTTTGATGCATCAATGGGCAAGCAGCATCAGCCGATTGTTGGTTGTCGTCAGGACTTCTCCATCTCGCTCGACGGCGATATTCTTCACACTCCCCGCATATTGGGTGCCCAGATGTGCTTATGGAGTTGCAACTGAAGGCGAATCGGTAATCGATCTGCCAAGAGCCATTCAGCCAACCGCTGTGGATCAAGGGCACCAAATACCGGACTAAAGTGCACTGCACAGCGATCGGTCAACTGGAAGCGATCCAGAATACTTTTTGCCCATTCGTAATCACTCCGGTCCTGTATGACGAATTTTGCTTCATCCTGTGGCCGCAATCGTTCGACATTGGGCCAGTGCATCCGTTCCGTCATGCCGCTTCCCGGGCATTTCACGTCCAAGATAATACGGACCGATGGATCGACGATGGCGGTATCCACGGCTCCGCTCGTTTCAAGGAGGACTGTGAATCCTTCATGGCACAATCGACGGAGCAGCGTGCTGCTATCCGGTTGCGCTAACGGTTCACCTCCCGTCACCTCCACCAACTGACAACCATAGGATCGCACCGTGTCGAGAATGTCATCGATCGACCGGTCCGTTCCGCCAAAGAACGCATAATCCGTGTCACACCAGGTGCATCGCAGCGGGCAACCGGTCAGACGTACGAACACGCAGGGGAGGCCGGCAAAGGTCGACTCGCCTTGAACACTATGAAAAATTTCAGTGACGCGCATGAGCCGTGTGTGGACTAACTGAATCATCGATTGGATGATTTACCGAGCAGGCGGTTGATTCGATCACAAGGAGTCACTTATCGCCATTTGACGATCGGCCAGTTCTGCTGTCGGGCGATAGAGGCCATGCCGCGAATTGGGTTCACCACCGTTGGATGCCCCACGGCACGCAGCAAGTCAAAATCACCCGGGCTATCCCCGTACGCATAGCATTGGGAGAGATCCAGCGTCAGTTCATGGATCAACTGATCAATGAGTTGGCGTTTCCCCTCCCCATACGGCAGGGGTGGCACAAGGAAACCGGTATAGAGTCCATTCTGCTGCTCCAATCGAGTGGCAAAGCAACGATCAGCTCGAAGCGCGTCCGCGATGGGGGCGATCAGAAAATCGATGGACCCTGTCACGAACACGATGGCGTGGCCGGCACGGCGATGCTCGTCGAGCATCCGCATCGCAGCGGGGGAGACACGAGGACAGAGTTCCTCGCGACAAAACTCTTCGCCCAACGGTTGAATCACTTGCGAAGGTTTTCCGGCCAGGTACAGCTTCCGCTTACGGAGCGGGTGCAGCGACAATGCCGGGAAATGTTGCAGGAGCCACGACACGCTCTCACGAGCTTCAGGCCATCCGACGATACCGCGTCGCCACAGCCAGCGGAAAAAACTCATTTCACTCGCTTCACCAGGCAAAATGGTATTGTCGACATCAAAAAACGCTGCAATGGAAGAGGAGAGGCCTTGTTCGTCTGTTCGAGTCATGAAAGAGTGACCTAGGACAATGAGATGCCGATTCTACCGAACGTCCGGTTGATTGACAACAATTTTACCCTACTTCTATAATGCGCACTCCTTTTCCCCTCAGCTGCTGACAGGAGGCCAGAATGCAGGATGGTCAAACAAGCCTGCAACAAGGCCGCAGCGAGCGAAAGCCTGAGGCGTACTTCTGAGTACGTTGAGGGTTTGAGCGATACCACAACGCAGGTGTAGGCTTCGTTTCAACATCCTGCTGAGTGCCGAAGTGGTGGAATGGCAGACACGCACGTTTGAGGGGCGTGTGGCGAAAGCCGTGCGGGTTCAAGTCCCGCCTTCGGCACCATCATACATATCGATGCAGCTCCTTCCGATTTCCAGCTAGTGCCTCCGGGCCATTTGGATCTAGACTTTCGCCTATTCCCATAGGACACTAGCCCTCTCCTGAGGTCTTTATCTTAGGAAGCAGTAGGCTGGGCCGTCATCATCAATCATCATTCGCCACGTGACATGGTCGTTCCTGTGAGTTGAGCTGGCTGTTGAGGTGCTGTGGGCGTCGCGCGGCAAGGAGCCTCATCATGAGTCCTACGAGTCACCGTCCTGAATTAGATCTGCTGCGCAGGCAGGTTGCCGATCTCGCACATGAGCTTGCCGAACGGGATCGAGTGTTGCACGAACAGACTCGTCACTTCGAGATCGCACAAGCTCTTGCTCACCTGGGGAGTTGGAATTGGGACATCGCAAGTGGCGAAGTGGAATGGTCCGACGAACTCTACCGGATCTTCGGCTATGAACCTCGAGCGCGAGCGATCACCTTCGACAGCTTTGTGTCGGCGGTACTGCCGGACGATCATGATCGAGTGTTGGCCTCGATCGATGACGCGTTGGCAGGGGCCGCAGCCTACGACATGGAATCCCGAATCGTCCGCCCCGATGGTGAAGTACGGACGATTCATTGTTGCGGCGAGGTCGTGCGTGATAGCGGCGGTCAACCCCTTCGTATGTCCGGGACGGCCTTGGACATTACCGATCGTAAGCGTACGGAGGCGATGCTTCGGACTTCGCAAGAAAGACTCCGACAGGCCCTCCGTGCGTCAGGGACTGGACTCTGGGAATGGAACACGGAAACGAACGACGTGGTCTTTTCCGAGGAATGGAAATACCAGCTGGGATACGGGCCGGCGGAGATTGGAGATTCTTTTGAGGCATGGATGACGCTTCTGCACCCAGAGGATCGTGATGCGGCGATGGCCTACGTACGAGACTACGTGTCTCATCGCGAGGGAGACTATCGCCAGGAATTTCGGCTGAAGCACAAGGATGGGGAGTATAGATGGATTGAAGCACGAGCCTCGTTTGTCACAGAGCCAGATGGCCGACAGATTCGCCTCCTCGGATCACATACCGATATTACTGATCGAAAGCGGATGGAGGAGTCGGTACGGGAGAGTGAAGAACGGTACAGGACGTTAGTCGAGCTTTCACCGTCGGGTGTCTTTGTCTTCAGTGAAGGACGCACAGTTTACCTCAACCCCACGGGCGCCATCCTCATGGGAGCGAGCACTGCTCAGGAAATTCTTGACCGACCGACGTTTGAGTTCATCCATCCGGACTATCATCAAGATGTTCGTGAGAATGTGAAACGCCTGCTGAGCGGCGGAGTGTCTGTCCATAGCGCAGAACGAATCTATCTGAAGATGGATGGAACGCCGATTCCGGTTCAGGTCGAGGCAGCTCGGATTACGTGGAATGGTAAACCAGCCATCCTCGGCCTGTTCTCCGACATCACCGAGCGTAAACAGGCGGAACAGGCTCTCTGGAAAAGCCGGCAGGCAATCCGCGCGCTTCACGATATCTCGTCGGCGCAGGGCCACTCGCTCAAGGAACGGGTTGAAGCGTTGCTTCAGCTAGGGTGCCGCTTCTTCGACCTGCCGATCGGGATGGAGACCTTTGTCCGGGGCGACGAGTTGGAGGTGAGACAGGTGAAAGCACCAGGTACGGCTTTCCACCCAGGTATGAGTGTGCCTTTGGGCAAGACGTACTGCAGCGAGACGCTTCGCCAGAGCGGGACATTGAGTTTCCAACATGCCGGTGCTTCTCCGGAGTGGCAGCAGTACTCAGCCTATGCTGCGCTGAAGTTAGAATCGTACCTCGGGACCGTGATCAACGGACTGGAGCGTACCTACGGGACCCTGTGTTTTGGGAGCCTCGAACCCCGCAACACGCCGTTTACCGATTCCGAAAGGGATCTCATTCAACTCATGGCGCGGTGGCTCGGCGGGGAGTTGGACCGCCAATCGGCTCTGGACGCCCTGCGTCAGAGCGAGGAACGATACAAGGCCCTCTATGATGAAACCCCCTCCATGTATTTTACCGTGGACGAAACAGGAACCCTTAGGTCCGTCAACCAGTACGGCGCGCAGTACCTGGGCTATCGCGTCGAGGATCTTGTTGGGAAGTCGGTGGCGTCGATTTTCTTTGAAGAAGACCGAGCGCGCGTCTGTGCCGAGATGGAGGCGTTCTTTCGTCATCCGGAGGGAGTCGCGCAATGGGAATTCCGCAAGGTGCGAAGCGATGGCGCGGTACTGTGGGTACACGAGCTCGCGCGTGTGGTGCAGAGTGGGGATGGCGAATCGCTAGCCCTCATCGTGTGCGAGGACATCACCGTGCGCAAGCAGGCGGAGAAGGCGTTGGCCGATCTTAACGCCACGTTGGAACAGCAGGTGTGCGACCGGACGCAAGCCCTGCGCCAGAGCGAGGAACGCTTTCGACAATTCTTCGACAACGCTCCGAATCTGACCGCTCTGAAAGACCACAATGGGCGTTATGTATATACCAATCGACAGTTCGACAAGGTATTCAGACTATCCCCAGGCATAGCCATAGGGAAGACGGTTGAGGAGTTGTTCTCTCCCGAACAAGCGGCCCAGTCTCAATCGCACGACCAACAGGTGCTACTCAACGGCTGTGGACAGGAATTCGAGGAAGTTACGCAACAAGAGGATGGGCCCCATACCAGTATCGTGGTGAGATTCCCCGTAATCGATGCGTTGGGCCATCTTTCTGCCCTGGGCATCATTGCCACTGATGTCACGGAGCGTAATCGTACACAAGAGGCGTTGAGGGAGAGCGAGGCTCGGTGGCAGCAGTTTGCCGAGTCGGTCGGTTCGGCATTCTGGATCGCGGATATGACGCCGGACGAACGGAAGGTCTTGTATGTCAACTCGGCATTTACCCGCATCTGGGGCATTGAGCGGGAAGAAATGTATCGAAACTGGTTTCTCTGGTTCGACTCGATCCATCCGGATGACCGCGCGCGAGTGAAGGCAAGTCATGATCGGTTTGTTGGAGGAGGGACAGCCGCGGTGTTCCATTGTGAGTACCGGATCGTGGGACGAGATGGTCATGTCCGCTGGATTTCTGATCGCCGTGTCAGAATGGCGGGGTGGGAGAATCGCGTTGCCGGTATTGCGGAGGATATTACCCAACACAGGCAACAGCTTGCGTTGACAGCTCAAACAGAAGCGGTCGGGAAAATCGGGGGATGGGAGCTCGATTTCCTGACAAACCATCTTTCGTGGAGCGACGAAACCTATCGGCTGCATGAGACCACACCGGAGTTGTACACCCCGACCGTGGAAACGGCGTTGAATTTTTATACACCAGAAAGCCGACTCCTTCTCGCCGAGGCGCTTGGAAAAGCGGCGACCCAGGGGATGTCTTGGGATCTGGAGTTAGATCTCGTCTCAGCGAAGGGCCGCCGGATTGCAGTCCGGGCTGCCGGGAAGGTCGAAGTCGTGAACGAACGGGCCGTTCGCGCGTACGGAACGTTCCAAGACATTACCGAGCGCAAACGGGCAGAAGAAGCCCTCCAGCAGGCGCACGATGAATTGGAGCGCAAGGTCATCGAGCGGACCCTAGAGCTGCAGGCCAGCCAAGAACACTACGCACGCGCCACGGCCATCGGCAAGGTTGGAGTTTGGGAATTGGATGTCGTCGCGGGTGAATACCACGCAGATGCCAATCTCAAAGCCCTCTTTGGCTATGCTCCTGAAGAACTCTCCATGGATCCCTTTATGTGGCTGAACCTGGTCTGTCGGGAGGACCAGCCGATCGCCATGAAGAACTGGGAATTGGTCCAAAGCGGAGCAGCTGATGCCTGTCACTACGAGCTGAGAATGGTCAGGAAAGACGGATCCATGGTGTGGACTGACGTTCGATGCCACAGCGTTCGTGATCAGAACGGGCGATTGACGCACCTGATCGGCGCCACCGTCGACATTACGGAGCGCAAGCAAGCGGAACAAACATTGTCCGAGAGCGAGGTACGGTTCCGCACTCTAGTTGCAAATATTCCAGGCGCAATCTATCGCTGCGCCGCGGACAGGGAGTGGACGATGTCTTATCTCAGCAATGCGATTGAGAGCATTGTCGGTTATCCGGCCACGGAGTTCATCGCCAACCACACCCGTTCTTACGCCAGTGTGATTCACCCAGATGATCGCCAGTTGGTGGAGGAGACGACCTGGACGAGGTTGCAGGAGCACCGTCCATATGTCATCGAGTACCGTCTCATCCACGCGAATGGTACCGTCCGGTGGGTTTATGAAAAAGGACAGGGGGTGTTCACCCCGAATGGCGAGGTGCGTTTCCTCGACGGCGCGATCTTCGATGTCACCGAGCGGAGGCAGGCTGAGCAAGCCCTGCGGGAAAGCGAGGAACGATTCTCCAAAGCCTTCCGAACAAGTCCTCATCCGATCGGGATCACGGAGGTCGCAACGGGCCGCTGTATCGAGGTGAACGATGCCTGTCTTGAGCTGTTCGGGTTTCGTCGAGAGGAAGTGATTGGAAACACCACGTTGATGCTAGGTATCTGGCCGAATCTCGAAGAGAGAGTGCGGGTCATCGAGCGCTTGAAAGCTGGGCAGCCGGTGCGCAACCTGGAGTTTGCTTTGAAGATCAAATCGGGTGCATTGCGCTACCTTCTGGCCTCCGCTGATCTCGCGGAGCTCAACGGAACGCTCTGTATAGTGACCGTCGCTAACGACATCACGGACCGTAAGCAAGCCGAAGAAGCA
>JAOUHD010000125.1 GCA_029865345.1 Nitrospira sp. | reverse complement strand
TGGAAGACGAAAAAGAGCAAGAAGAGAGATCCGATGAGCGGAAAGAATGACGAGTGGGGATCGCATGAACCTCAGCCACGCATGCTCAAGACTCGTGCGCATTGAATGATCTGGCCGTGGCTGTCATTGTCATGCATAGATCAGCATGAGGAGAGCGGGCATAGTATTCACTCGACAGCATCGATCGGAATAGGCCACGTCTTAGGCAGATAAGGAAGAGTCGCAAAAAATGGCGCGCGAGCATTCTTGTCAATTCACAACGATTGACGCTATCGGTGGGCACGTCACTATCTAAACAACCGAGGGGGACTGTTCATGAGAACACGAAGTGCACTCACCAGGGTCATGCAGGCTCTGTTGGTAGTTGTGTGTACGCAGGGTAGCAACACGGAGGCACAGGAGAACACGGAGGCACGGCTCAGCGCAGCTGTCAGCGCAGCTGCCCCGCTGACGTTCGAGCTCAGCCAAAAGACCACCGAGGCACAGGCGGCCGAGGCCCTTGCCTATTGGACCCCAGAACGGTTAGCAAACGCGCAGCCGATGCTTCCAAAGGTGAGCGAGAAAGCGGTCGCCGCAGAGGCAACATCGCAAGGGAGCGGGACGCCCATGTCACTCCCTGGGAAGCGCCCCACCGTGACGGCCGGCGCCGATGCTGCCGCTCGCCTCTACGATCCAGCGCAGGTCAGGATTCAGTCTGAAGATGACGGCATCGAGTTGCAGGCTGTGGGGTCGCTCGGGGCCCATTACACCAGCGCGCGGGTCAACCAGCCTGGATTGGAGACCATCTATCCAAACCGGACGGTCGGCAAACTGTTCTTCGCCGGGAATACGGGGGGGAATTTTGTCTGTTCGGCCTCGGTGCTTCGGCAGAGGATTGTGCTCACGGCGGGGCACTGTGTCCATAAGGGGAGCGGCGGATCTGCAGGATTTCACCGAAACTTCCTGTTCGTTCCAGCGCTCAGAGACGGGGCTGCGCCTCTTGGAACCTTCACGCCCCGCCGTGTGGGCACCACATCCCAGTGGCGCGCCTCCAATGGCGTGGTTCCCAATGCGGCAGATTTCGGGATGTTGGAGATGAACGACAGGGCTGGCGTGAAAATTGGTGCGATCACCGGAACCTTGGGCTTCCGGACCCTTAGTCTCCTCCCTAACCACACGACGAAGCTCGGGTATCCATGTAACATCGATGCGTGCCAAAAAATGCAGCAGGTAACCTCACAAAGCTTTCGCGCGACCAACCCCAATAATGTTGAATACGGATCGAATGCCCGAGGCGGCTCGAGCGGTGGTCCGTGGGTGCAGAACTATGGCATTCAGGGCAAAGGTGGGCTGACGAGTAATCTGAATGCAATTGTCGGGGTGGCCTCCTATGGGTACGTCTCGACGGATATTCACCTTCAGGGCAGCTCTATCCCCGATAGCCGAGCGGGTGGGTTCATTCCGCTGCTCAACACGATGTGCGCCGCTAAGGCCGGCAACTGCAGCTAAGATCCTACAGATGGCAGTGGCGGGTGCGACAGTCGCACCCGCCACCCGTGCAGGTGAGTTCCCGCCACATTTACAGATTATGAGGATCGTCACCGAGTGCCCCGCTGACTCGTGAGGCATTCCGTGCTAATTAGGGCGTCATGATCAGGCGAAACGACGTGAGCATTTTTGCGCTCTCTGGACCAAAGGGGATGAGACCGTACACGTACTGGTCGGTTGCGAAATAGAGGAACTCGTTGGGCGCAAGCTGCTGCCGGAGTGCGACTTTCACCCCTTCACGTGCCCCTGGCAGTTGAACGGCAGTAATCTCGCTGCCGGGAGGCAGCAGGCCGAAGGAGTCGAGCCACTCGCGCAGTGAGCGTCCTGACGATCGCGCGAATACCTGGATGGTCAACATGGGCGGTTCAAGATCCGCAAACTGGCCGGTTACGATGTCCTTCCGTTGAAAGCGTACGCGCTGGACCGCCGCCGGCTGTGTGGGTGTTGGGTGGGTGACTTCCTTGAGGATCACGTACTCTTTGGGATATTCGACGGCAAAGCCATAGGTTGGGTCGGTGTGCATCTGCCAGTCCTTCGTCTGGATGACAGGCGACATTCCCGTCGGCCTGTCGAGTTGCCGCGCGGCACTGTCGCAACTGGCCCAGATCACACTTGCGACAATCACATAGGAAAGCCACACGACTCGAAACAGGATTGGCGCATCGTTCACCATCTATGTCCCTATCCGTCCTCCGCTCCTGTACGCATTCGATGAATCATCAATAGTAAGCTGTCGATCGAATACCAGAGAGTGGAGCAACACTGGCTCGAAGCTACCTTGCGCTGAGCTGGCCGAGGCTGTCAATGCTTCCCTTTTACCCGTTCCTGTGCTGTCGCGCAGGAACGGGAGAGTAAAAGGCGTCAGGTCGTTTGATGACGCGGTGATGGATGACGGCGTGGCAAGCGTTACCGCATCGCAACGCTGTGTCTGTCCACAATCCGGCCCGAACCCCCCTGCTCATCACACTAATTGGGCTACAAGCGTCCGAATGTTTGTTCAAAGAACTCTTTGGTGAGCTTCATATGCTGCGCGATATCCGTTTGCAGATGGCGTGCGCCGGCCTGCCAGTCATCCGTTGTGTAGCCAACCCGGCGGGCGAGGAAGATAAATTCGTCGGAGTCGGTTGGTGGAAGGACCCGATCTTTGGCGTTGCCACGGACCATGCGTAGGCCGTCGATGAGCATGCGGATAAAGAAGTAGGCCTTGCGGAGAATCTCGCCGTCTTGCCTCGTGACAAGGCCACAATCGACGAGGGTCGCCAGTGCCTGCATGGTGTTGGGAGTGCGCAGGACTGGGAGTCGATGGCCATGCATGATTTGAAGGTACTGCATGGCATATTCGATATCGACGATACCACCGGGGCTATGCTTCAAGTTGATGGTGTCGCGCTCCACCAGCTGCTTGAGTTGCTGTCGGCGCAAGGCGAGGGCATCGGGGATATTCCAGGGTTTCCCGCTATAAACGTAGCTATCGCGATGGGCCTCGACGCGCTTTCCAAGGGCCGCATCACCCGCTACATGCCGCAGCTTGATCAATGACTGGCGCTCGAATGGCGCAGCGAGGCCGCTGGCACTGTAGTACTTGGCGATCTCGTCAAAGGGATTGGTCAAAGAACCTTTTCCGCCGTGAGGGCGGAGACGCACGTCGAGGTGAAAGATGCCTTCCTGTTTAGCCTCGATCCACTGCAGCAGTTCGGCCCCCAACCGCTCAAAGTATTCGCTGTTCTCGATCGGCTGCTTACCGGCTGTGCGACCGGCGTCCCCATACACGAACATCACTTCAATGTCAGAGGCGTAGCCGAGTTCATTGCCACCGAACTTGCCCAAGCCCAGTACGGTGAAGGGACAGGGTTTTTTATTGGCCAAGCGTGGCGGGCCATGCACCGCATTCAGCTTGGCTTGGCAATCTTTCAAGCTCCGATCGAGGATAACTTCGGCTAGTTGGGTCAATGCAGCTGAAAAATCAGGCAGCGCTGTGTCTGGCTCGACGATGTGTTTCATATCGATGCGGAATAGTTCACGGTCCTTGAGGCTATTCAGCGCAGCCTTTCGATCCTCGTCGGTTTTGGCTTTATTCACCAGGCGATCGAGTTCCTTGCGAAGCGTCGCTTTTGGGGTTATGAGAGGCGCATCGCGATAATCTTGCAGGAGCGGCAGCAGGTTGCTGTGTTGACGGCGCAGAAAGTCTTCCCAGAGAAAATCGCTGGCCCCGAGCAGACGAGCGAGCAGGGGAAACGTTTTCTTGTCGCTGAGAAACGCCAAGGCTTCTTGCTGGGCTTTCCCTTTCGCTTGCTGCACCGTCAGGTCAAGAAACTGGTCAAAGGCCTCCAAGGCTTTGGTTGGGTCAGGAGCCCATGTCAGGGCATGGGTGAATTGTTTGATGAGCACGGCCGTCTGGCGCAGCTGCTGCTGATCGGTTGCATCGGTCAGCTTCTGGCCATGGCGGTTGCGGACATAGAAGCGATCGTGAATCTTCCCTTCCTCGACGTCGAACTGTGCTTTGGAAATGTACACGTTGCGCATGGCCAGGGCGTTGGCGAAGGCGTACAAAAAAGCTGGGGTATCGTCCGACCGGATATCCATGACTGTGTCGGTGGGAGATTGACTGTTGTCGAATGTGATCTGCACTGGATGGAGCAGACCACCAAAAGATGCACGGCGCTTGCCAAGCTGTTCGACCAGCCGTCGATTCACTGCACAGCGGGCCTCCGTAAATTGTCCTTTATCGAGCAATCTGATTACTAAGTGGAGCGCATCCGCCAGGTGTTTCTGTTGAATGTCGCCCAATTCCATTCCTGGTACCGGCAGCACGCGGAACACATCGACGATTTTTTTTCTGGTCAGCCCTGGACTGCCCGTGGTGCGGACGCGCGGTCCGTATCCTGCCCAACTTGTGCGAGCGAGCGGCACAGCCGCTTGTTCGCCAAACGTATAAATATCTCCTTCTTCGATATTCAGGCCGAATGCAGAGAGCAGGCCGCAAATCGTGGCGAATTCAGAGAAGTAATCATAGGCCACGATCGTGACCTCAAACCGTGTATCGTGCAGCTCGGCAAAGGCAATTGCGCAGGGGCGTTCCGGGGTGAGCTGAGCCGTCGAGCGGATATGAGCGGCAATCGTCGGGGGTTCGAATTTCCGGAAATATTCTGGGTCCATGCGGCTGAAAAAATCATGTAGGATCTCGGGCGCAATATCAGGACACAGGGGACGGACTGTGCTGAGCAGCGCGGTACGATCGGGAGCGCCAGTGGACATGGACGTTAGTATACCCGAATGGTTTCATTGTGCGTAGAGGAACCCCTGAGTATAATGCCGCTCCATGCCTCAAAGAACTACCATACCCCACTCGTCGCCTTTTCCATCGTTAACTGAAGGTCGTCCCGATAAGCCAGATCCCACGCCGATCTTGCTGGGGGAGAAGCGAAATGCTGAGGGGACCCGGGTGATTTTGTCTGCCTATGGCCTGCGTGATCCCAATCAAGCGGACCGTAATCTCGATGCCATGGCCGGTGACCCCATCCAACGACGGCGGCTGGCCGACATTCTGCCGATGATGATGGAATCCATTTCACGGACGGCCGATCCCGATCAGGCGCTGAACCACTGGGAGCGCATGTTGGAGAGTGTCTCCCGCACCTCATTTCTCGACTATCTGCGCACGTCGCCGCGCATGCTCGATCTTCTCTGTGTGATCTTCGGCAACAGCGATGCCTTGACCTTTACGCTCATTCGAGATCCGACCGTGGTGTACTGGCTGGCGGAGGAGGATGTCCTCGCACGACCTCCGACGCGGAAGGGTATGGAGCGCGCGCTGTACGCAAGCATCGGGCATCTCACCTCCAAAGAATCGAAGCTGGATGCGCTGCGCCGGTTCCAGCGGCGAGAAATGTTACGGATCGGTGTGCGGGATCTCCTCCGCCTCTCGACGGTCCCGGAAACGACCAGCTCGTTGTCGGATTTGGCTTGCCTCCTGATTCATGCGGCCTACGAGGTTGTCGATGCCGATCTCCGTCAGCAATATGGCATTCCCATGCATCAGAATCGGCAGCGACGGTGGGTGGAGACCAAGTTTACGGTCATCGGGATGGGTAAGCTTGGCGGACATGAATTGAATTACAGCTCCGATGTGGATCTGATCTATCTCTATGAGTCCCACGATGGAGAGACCAAAGCGCCGAGAGGGAGGCGTGCCGCTATCCCAGCCGGCGTCGGCATTTCCAATGAAGAATATTTTGAGATTCTCGCCCGTGAGCTCACTAGGGTGTTGGTCGAACCCACCAAGGAAGGCTACGTCTTTCGGGTCGATCTGCGGTTGCGGGCCGAGGGTTCTGTTGGCCAGTTGGCTCGCTCGCTGGTCGAGTATCGGAAATATTATGCGACACGCGGACAAGTCTGGGAGCGGTTGGCGTTGCTCAAAGCGTGGCCGGTCGCCGGATCCCATGATGTCGGGCAGGCGTTTCTGAAGTTGGCGAAGTCGTTTATCTTGGGGATCGGGGGAAAAATGGATCGCAACAAGGCGCTGACGATCGTGCAAGACGTCCGCGCCGTCAAGGACATGATCGATGCCAAAATGATGGACCGTGGCCACGCACAGCGCAACGTGAAGCTGGGGACCGGCGGGATTCGAGAGATCGAGTTTTTCGTGCAGACCGTTCAAGTCCTGGCCGGACGAAAGGTGCCGGCGCTATTGGACCGGAGCACCCTCGCTTCGCTGAACCGGCTGGCCAAGAAAAAACTGCTCTCGACCGAAGACCGCGATGCGCTGACCGCCGCGTATCTCTTCTTACGCGATGTTGAGCATAAGTTGCAGATGGTCGATGATCTCCAGACCCATGCGTTGCCCGAAAGCTCAGAAGAGCTGGAGCGCTGTGCGGTCCGGATGGGGTACGGTGCACAGGATCGGATGAAGGCAGCCAAATTGTTTCATGTCGATCATCAGCACCATACCGAGATGGTCCATCGTACCTTCAGGTCGCTCTTTATCGAGCCGACGACTTCGCCTGTCTTTAAAGCTATGCTCAGGGCCATCGGACTCAGGCATTAGCAGCAGAAGGGGCGAAAACACGAAGGGCCCGGTGGTTTCCCACCGAGCCCTTCTTTGAACCCTACCCTAATGAGCGTGCCCTCGAAGGGCCTGCCCTGAGCTTGTCGAAGGGTTAGTACATCCCTTCCATACCGCCGCCGTGGCTGTGTCCACCTGGGCCACCGGCTGATTCCTTCTTCTCTTCGGGGAGTTCGGTGATCATGACTTCGGTCGTGAGCATCAAGCCCGCGACGCTGGCGGCGTTCTGCAGAGCGCAGCGCGACACCTTGGTCGGGTCGATGATGCCGGCCTTGATCATATCGACATATTCATCCGTGGCGGCGTTGTAGCCACCGTTGGCGTTCTTGTCTTCCCGAACCTTGCCGACGACGACCGAGGCTTCTGCGCCGGCATTCGCGGCGATCTGTCGGAGCGGCTCTTCGAGCGAACGCCGGACGATGTCGAGTCCGACCTTTTGCTCCGCCGGGACATCCTTGATTCCATCGAGTGCCTTGATGCAGCGGAGGTAGGCCGTACCGCCCCCAGGGACGACACCCTCTTCCACTGCCGCCTTGGTGGCATGCAGCGCGTCCTCGACGCGGGCCTTCTTCTCCTTCATCTCGGTCTCGGTTGCGGCGCCGACATTGATGACGGCCACGCCGCCCACGATCTTTGCCAGCCGCTCTTGCAGCTTTTCGCGATCGTAGTCAGATGTGGTCTCGTCGATCTGAGCCTTGATTTGCTTCACGCGCCCTTCGATCTTCTTGGCATCGCCGTAGCCTTCCACGATCGTGGTGTTGTCCTTATCGATCGTGACACGTTTGGCGCGGCCGAGATCGGTCAGC
This sequence comes from Nitrospira sp., assembly GCA_029865345.1. Taxonomy (GTDB): domain Bacteria; phylum Nitrospirota; class Nitrospiria; order Nitrospirales; family Nitrospiraceae; genus Nitrospira_D. The sequence continues at coordinate 1,851 of JAOUHD010000125.1, read as the reverse complement.
TTGACGCTCTCGAGCTTGATGCCAATGTCTTCAGAAATCACCTGGCCGCCGGTGAGGATCGCGATATCCTCCAGCATGGCTTTGCGGCGATCGCCGAAGCCCGGAGCTTTGACTGCCACTACATTCAAGGTGCCGCGCAGCTTGTTGACCACGAGGGTGGCCAGCGCTTCACCTTCGACTTCTTCGGCGAGGATGACGAGTGGCTTACCCAGCTTGGCCACTTGCTCGAGCAATGGCAGCAGGTCCTTCATGCTGCTGATCTTCTTTTCGTTGATCAGGATGAGCGGTTCCTCCACGGAACATTCCATCCGCTCCGCATTGGTGACGAAATAGGGAGAGATGTAGCCGCGATCGAACTGCATGCCCTCAACCACGTCCAGCGAGGTGGTCATCGACTTGGCTTCTTCCACGGTGATGACGCCGTCCTTGCCTACCTTTTCCATGGCTTCCGCGATCAAATCGCCGATGGTCTTGTCGTTGTTGGCCGAAATGGTGCCGACTTGCGAGATCTCGGTCTTGTTTTGACAAGGCTTGCTGAGCTTCTTAAGCTCGGCGGTGATGGCTTCGACGGCCTTGTCGATGCCTCGCTTGATCTCCATTGGATTGGCGCCGGCGGTGATGTTCTTCGCGCCTTCCCGGAAAATAGCCTGGGCCAACACGGTGGCGGTGGTGGTGCCGTCACCAGCGATATCGCTGGTCTTGCTGGCCACTTCGCGGACCAGCTGGGCGCCCATGTTTTCGTAAGGGTTCTTCAGCTCGACTTCCTTGGCCACCGTCACGCCGTCCTTGGTGATGGTCGGGGCGCCGAATTTCTTGTCGAGAATCGCATTGCGGCCCTTTGGGCCGAGTGTTGCTTTCACGGCGTCCGCGAGCTGGTTCACCCCTCTCAGGATGGCCGCCCGTGCCGCATCGCCGTACATAAGTTGCTTTGCCATTATCTTTCCTCCGGTTATAGTCTAAAAGTTACTCAAGTCTGAACGTCATCAAGTCCCCTTTGAAACGTTGATGATGGTACGACCGTGTTTGCCACTACGCCGTAAAGACGCCCAGGATGTCTTCTTCCTTGAGGATCAAGCACTCTTCGTCCTCAATTCGAAGCTTGCTGCCAGAATACTTGTCGAACAGGACTTGGTCTCCGACCTTGACGTTCTCCACTTTCTTGCCGACCGCCTGGACCACTCCTCGTTGTGGCTTTTCCTTCGCCGAATCCGGCACATAAATCCCGCCGGCAGTCCGATCCAATTCCTCGGTGTAGGTGACGAATACTCGCTCACCCAAAGGCTGAAACCCCTTGGCAATGTTCTTCTTTTCCTTCTCAGCTGTACCCATTGCAGAACCTCCTCCTGATGAAAGTGAACTCGTTAGGCGTTGACGGTTGTAAAGAGTTGGGCTGAACTTGCGCGATCTAGGCAGCCTACGACTCAAGGAAAGAGATAGGCCTTAGTTCCCTTAAGTCAAGAGGGGGAATAAGGGATTTTTATCGTTTCCGATCACTCCTGCCGCTGCAGATATCATTTCATTGTAACCTATTGGGAAATCAACATTCTAGGAGTATTTTCTCCGGTGGGGGGCGGGGTCACTGGGATGTCATACCCGCAAGCGATCAAAATCTTTAATGTCTTTTTTGATGTAGTCACGGAGGCGTTTGATGATGCGGGCTTCCAGTTGACGGGTCCGCTCCTTGGTAATCCCGTATTTGTCGCCCAGATCATCCAAGGTCAGGGGCTGGTCGGACAGAATACGATTTCTGAGAATATCTTCGTCTCGTTCTTCCAGGGTCTTGATGAACTCGGCAAGCTTGGCCCTGAAGAGGGTCTTGAGCTGATGATCGGCGAGTTGTTCGTCTGCCGG
>JAOUHD010000124.1 GCA_029865345.1 Nitrospira sp. | reverse complement strand
ATGCCTGATACCATTTTCATGGGCCGCCGACGGCCATGGCCCCAGCTCCGACTGCAACCACAATTATTATAAGCAAGGCCACCAGCTTCAAAACTATACCTCCTGTCAAGCCAGCAGTCTTCAGTACACTTACTTCCGCCTTCTCCAATTTAGCAACATCACTGAAGTGTATTACTTGTTGATTGTCTCCGGTAACACCTTCCGAAGTGACGGAGACAACTTTGAATTCTACATCTCGACCATCTTTTGTAACGATTTTGACTCTATCGCCTTCATGAATATCACTTGTTATATTGTCAGAAATCTGCACGACTTTAAGAGATGTACAAGACGACACGAGTAAGCACATGATAAGGACTGCAGACGTAAGCGTTTGCCCACGCATGGTACTCACCCTACGTCTTTCATCATGCAATTGGGGTCAGGCTGAGAACTCCCCGTTCTTTCGTTTCAGCGAGTGGAAGAAACCAAGAACCATTTCGCCTCCGAAGCAAAACAAAGAAGTTGCTCCCCTGCCACCTCAGCGATCCTCACTCGTTTTCCTCGTGCGCTTGATGGCCTGGGGCAGTTGCTCTAGCCAACTGCGAATCTTGTTCCAGAGATCCGCCGCTTCAGGATGGGGTGTGTCACCGGTCGGTCACCGTAAGCTTCCCTGATAAGTACGCAGCTCCAAAGAGAACCTTCTGGCAGTGGCCTTGATCGCGTGATCCCACCTTCTTCTCGATAACGATCTCGTTGTTACACTGCAACCTGTGTTGTCCCTTTCTGCCTCAAGTCGGTCCATCCGGCTGCCCGCTTTCGCTGCACTCAATCCGGTGCATTTGGAATGCGCGCTGTCTCAATGTGAAACGCCTTTGTAATGAACAACATCCCAAACTGGAAGGTTCTGTTCTGTGTCAACAGGTCTCGCCGCATAGCGCTTCAAAGCGGCTTTCTTTCAGTGGCTTGTCGAAGACGAGGTCAATAGGAACCTGTCTGATTCCACAGACGTGGCTAGCAACCGTCGAGCAGAGAAGAGCGTCAGCATAACACGAGCTGGGTCGTGCTCCCTCCTGGAATCGGGTATGAACTTTGCGATCCTAACAATGCAAGAAATTGAAATGAGGATCAGCACAAAGTAGCAGCAACGCCTCGCCGGCAAGTGCCATGGACGCGCAAGGGGAAGGTGGCGAAGGAGTAGCAAGGTATGAGCAGAAGCTCTTCATCCCTATAGGTAATGGCTCATGGGGATGATCGGGGTGTGGTGGCGCGGAGCAGAATGAATGATAAAGGGAAGCTCTGATTGGAACAGGCATGATCGAATCGGATGTTTACATGTATCCAAATAAGCCAATAGTTATGCCTGACACCATAAATCAGATAGTGAGGTATGTCATGCAGAGCACATGCTGTGCGATGCCGTGCTGTCGAGCGTTGCGCACGGGTGCGCTTGTGCTGACTGTCATACTGGGGGTGGAATGGACCGCGCCGCTCGGCGGCTTCGCCCAGCCGAACACGGAGTCGGCTTCCACACCGGCGGTGAGTGATGGAAATCAGGATCTCCCGACTATTCAAGAGGCGGAGGTCACTGAAGAACGCAAGCCGTTCTATAAGACATGGTGGTTTTGGACGCTCGTGGCGGTCGTCTTGACGGGTGTTGTGGTGGTGGCGGTCATTGCGGGGTCAGCTGGTAGCGATGACTGTATCCTCGGCGGCCTCTGTGCGCCACCACCGCAACGGTAGAACGAATCTACAGGAGCGAGGCGCGAGCGGCCTCTCTCGTTACCCGCTGTCATGTGATCCCGCTCTTCACTATCCTGGTCGCTCAGCTCGTCGAGCTGATCCTTCTTGCCTATTTTGTGTCGTTTCGCATGATGGGACGCGACTAAGACTCGGCGGCACACGTATTGGGGTCGGGCATGCGTAATGACTTAACAACTCGCGCACTGTACGTTCTCCCCTATGGCCCACAAGCCACGCCTCGACGTCCCCGGCGGGTTCTATCATGTCCTCGCCCGCGGCAATCGCCGCACCACGATCTTCCATGACAAAGCGGATTATCACGCCTATCTGGAGCACCGCGAGCGCTATCGCCAACGCGATGGCGTGACGCTCCATGCCTACGAATAGTCCGCACGCTTTCTCGCCCGACGAGGCTATCGCGATCGGCGGATCTCTTCGTAATGCGTAGACACGACTTGATCGAGTGCCTCCCGAAGCTCCTCTCCTTGATAGCGGCGGTTCGCCACCTTTCGGAGACGTGAAGCCAAACCTGCATCGCCGAGCGTCGACTCAGCCCACTTCACGAAATCCTCCCGACGATCATGATACTCCAAGCTTTCCAAGGGAAGCGTTGGGATCACATGCGACAGCTCATACAGACTGGCGGCTTCGAGACCAAGGTGACCTTTCTCGGTGCGAAACACGAATCGTTTGCCAGGTGGGAGCGGGACATCGAGGTATTTATAGAGGTGACGGACGTGGGGAACCCGCCGAATCGCCGGCCGCATACGGACCACTTCTCCGCCACAGAGCAAGGCGCTTCCCATCGGGATCTGATTGAGACTTGCGCCTTTCAAGTTACACGTGGAGCAGTGAGTCCTCAGACAATCCCCGATCATGTTGTCCGTGATCCGGGTCAACAGGAGATGATTCAGTGATTCAAGGACTGAGCCACTGAGGCGATCTGGACGGTACGAAACAAAGGCCCATCCGCCAACCTCCAAGACGGGACGAAGCAGCGAGGTGACCTCGCTCCCTTCAAACAGAAATTCTTGGGCTTCATCCAGCACGATCCAATGGGGGCGGAATTTGCGCTCGCGTACGGGGCGCAAGGCCCGCATGAGCTCGGCAACGTAATGACTTCGGAGGGTCACCGGATATTGACTCAGATCCAGAACCAGAGAGACCCCTCCTTCCTCAATGAGCGAGACAACCGCGGAGGGTGAGGGAAGGGTCGCTCGGTCACCGCTGATCGAGGCGAAGCGCGGCAGCACGCGCAGCCCGCGAAAGTCTCCCTCTGGATCGATGAGGAGGACTTGATAGTCCTCATGATGGAGTCCTTCCGCGAGCAAACCGACCATCCATGACTTACCGGTCGCTGAATTGCCGAAGACTCCAAGATTCAGGCCGGCCAGTCGTGCCGCCGGAACATGAATCGCTGTTCCGGATTCTGTTTGCCCCAGCAGGATGGGTCGCTCACGTTTGAGCGGGATATCGAGGAACTTGCCACCCAACGGGTACTGTTTGAGGATTTCAAGGACGCCTTCAGGGCCTGGCGCCGTGGCGATGACATCCGCTGTTTCGATGACGGCAGGAACAGCATCGGCCACGGCGACCGCAACCTCAGCCAATGTCATCATCGAAAGGTCGTTTTCTGCATCCCCGAAAGCCGCGAGGTTTCTTGGAGACAGACCGCACAGGGCAAGCAGTCGTTCTAACCCTGAACCTTTTGTCGCTCCTGGCGGCAGAACCATGACGGCACTCTTGTTGTATTCGAGCGAGGTGCTGCTGCCTTGTGAGCTGAGAATGTGCCAGAGGGCCTGGTCATGGGGCGTCCATGTGGCAGCAATGGCAAGTCCCCGCTCGAACGGAATGCCCGCCTCTTCAATCGCCTTGAGCAGGCGGGGGTCGAGTTGGCCGAAGGGGAGATACGTCTCTCCGCTCGCCGTGTGGCTCAGGACCGCACCGTTTTCCCAGACGATACCGCTGAACAGTTCCGCCAGACGGCCGAGCGAGACGGTTTCATAGCGACGCCCCGTGACCAGAAACAGAACATGACCGCTCGCCCGGCATTGTTCCAGCGCCGTTTCAACTTCGGGAGGGACATCTCCGTTTACGGCGAGCGTGCCGTCGAAATCGAACGCTAAGACACGACGATACATGAATCACCTTCTTACGGGAGGTTGATCCATCGGATCATTGATTCACTGAAGGACTGAGCGGATGGTTAAACTCTGCTTCAGATACTGTCCAGGGTTCGATGGGAGCCGTCTTTTCATGGAGTCTTGAGCCGGAGCATCCGATTGACGACCGTTGTGTCTTGCACCAACTTGCTGAAACTGTCGGCGAGGACTTCGTTGACGACCTTCTCCAGATCTTCCCGGTCAAACCAGAAGACATCTTCAGATCCTGCGCCGTTCAACGTCATACGCACGATGCTGTCGTCCGACAAGTTCTTTGCCTGAATGGCCAGCTTGGTTTTTGTCGTCAGCTCCGTGAAGCCGACCCGGCTTTTCGCGCGGACGAACAACTCAAGAATCTTTCCTGTCAGCACGACATCGGCGCGCTCAGTGCTGCCTTGCTTCAAGACGTTCCAGCCTTTGGCTGTGAGATAGTCAGCCAACAGGTGTGCGACGGTTTCGGCCGGCTTGTTTCCCGGAACGTCAAAATAGCTCACTCCTCCCCAAAGATGAGTCCGTACCCCCAAGCCTGTCTGAACGCTCCGTCCATCCTCAAATTCGCCGATGGCCACCTTCGGGGGTTCAGCCGGCTTCACGGCCTTCTCAGTACCTGTTGGGACTACGTGGAGTCGCAAGGGAATCACCTCGCCGGTCCCAGCGCATCCTATGAGAGTGACAAGCCCCATCCCACCGATGAGTCGCATAAGTACGTGCGTCACAGGACCCTCCTCGAATCTATTAGGTTCAAGCGAGTTGCTTCTCTTCACCAGCCCGAGAGGCGCTGTTCCGCAACCCCTGCTACGGCTTCCTGAAATGCACACGCCGGTTCGATTGCCAGCATGCCTCGCTGTGCTCGGTGCAGAAGGGCCGTTCTTTTCCATAGCTGGTGACTCGGATTTGAGGCGCGGTCAGACCGTGATCTTCCAAATATTGTTTGGCCGCCTGAGCGCGCCGTTCTCCCAAGACGAGGTTGTAGGCACTGGTGCCCCGCTCGTCACAGTGACCTTCGATCACGAGTTCTGGAGTCAGTTCCGATGTCAGCAGGCTGGCAAGGCGCTGTAACGTCGGTTGCGCGTCCGCGCGGATCGCATACCGATCGAAATCAAAATACACGTCCGCGAGCTCGGCCGGCCGTTCGGCCGGTGGAGGCGCCGGTTTGGCTGGGGGCACCGACGCAACAGGCTGTTCCGCCACGAGCATCTCCGGTTCTTCTGCTCTAGTAGGCGGTACGACTTTCGTTGCCTCATCCACAGGTGCAGAGGAGGGACCGGCTCGAAAAGCTTGATCCTCCACCGCGCTTGTGATTCTCCGACCACTACAGCCCGACACAATCGTGAGCACAATCAGCCAGAGAACGAGTATGTCACACGGACGCCGAATCTGGAGCGACATCATTCCTCCTGCGCGTTATCGAACGTGAACGGATTGAGCAATCAAGCCATCGGCGGTCTTGAGGTACGTGATATCCGCCTTCTCACCGACTTTCACATCAGCTAACCGAGCGGCCTGTTTCCCTCTCATAATCCTCGCATCTGTCGGCACACGAGCTCCGACCACGAGCGCCTCATTATGAGGGAGCAATACCTGCACCACGATAGTCGGAGGATCGACGGTGACGTCCGTAGCGACCACAGTACCCTGGACCGTTCGCTGAATCGTCTCTGCCGATCGACTGGTAACGGGGATGGTTATGCTTACCAATCCACATGCCAGAGCAACAGAGACTATGTAGGCTTTCGTTCTCATAGAAACCACCCTTCCCTCCCGGCGTCGATGATTTTGAGCAGGACCTCACCAACTGTATCTCCCAGTACCTTGGCAAGAAGAGAGCCACGCAATGTGACCATGAGGAACCGCGCAACTCGTTGAAAACCTCCTTGGTTGAACGGGACGGAGGGGTGGGGGACAAAGATCTCTGAGGAAATCTGCGACAGGAAGGGCGTCATGATGTAGCAAAAGGTCCCAGTCATTCCGATTTGCTGAGACGGTGTACTTCCTTTTTAGCTAGGGTTCCGTTTCGCTAGTCTCTTCGATCTCATCGTGTTATCTCTGAAAAATACCTCCTGCGGCACCTACTCAAAGACAGAAGTGCGGTGGGCACCCCTATTGCTCACCGATTGAAAGAGTAGGTGCAATGTTGAACGAGGGGATCGGTCCGTATCAGGCGGCTTGTTGGGAGCAATCAATAATACTGACACACTTCATCAACCGATCTTGACCCAGGAGAAACATATGTCAACGTGATCCCTTTATGAACGTGCCGTGACGACGAAGAAAAGGAGGTGCCATGACAGTATCTCGCCATCTAGAGGAAGCAGCCGAAAAGTTGCAGGAGGCTGCGAGGCAGATTGCGCTGGCGCGGGAAGGCCCTAATGACTATCAGAACCAGAGGGGGTGGCTCGAAGCGCTGACCTCGTATTGCGAAGCCCTGGCAGACATCCATGCCTATAATAACGAGTCCATTCACGAGAAGTTGCACGCACTGGCGGGACGGGCTGGGTTGCGTAAGTTTCCACCCTCATCCTAGCTCATCGCAGACGATGGCATCGACGAAACCATTGCGACTCGCGATTGTCGGTCTTGGCAAGGTTGGGCAGGCCTGCGCGGAACTCACCGCTCTGAGCCATGACCTCACGGTGGGAGCGTTCGTTCGCCGGCCTGCCAGTGGAGCGGAAGGACTGCCTGACCACCTCCGACATATTCCGCTCCTGACCCATGTGGGTCAGGTCCGGGAAGTAGATGGCGCACTGATCTGCGTGCCGACGAATGCCGTCATGGAAGCTGCCTCTCAGATTCTCCAGCATGGAATTCCGGTCGTGGACTGCGCCATTCTCCATGGAGAATCATTTCACGCCCACAAGCAGGCGATCCATAAGCTGGCCCTTCATCACAATGCTCCGGGCGTCGTCGGAGCCGGGTGGGATCCTGGGGCGCTCTCGGTCTTTCGATCCTGGTTGGCGCTGCTCACACCTGGAGGGATGACCGAGACGACGCATCGGCCTGGGATTACTCTTCGTCATACAGTCATGGCCAAGAGCGTCGTGGGCGTGAAAGATGCGCTGTGTACCGAAGTCAGGGCGGCAGACGGCAGGGTGCAGCGTTATGTCTATGTCGAATTGGAAAAGGGAGCGAACGCCGATCTGGTGGCCCAGGCCATTCATGCCGATCCGCTATTTCTTGGCGAGGAGACACAGGTATTCCCCTTGGAGAGTCTCGCCTCCCTCGAACAGGAAGGGCGGGGTGTCGTCGTCGACCGGCGGGGTTCTTCACAACGGCTCGGTCGTCGGCACTTCGTGTTGGAGGGGCGTTTCGACGAAACGGTGGTGACGGCCGAAGTCATGCTCGCGGCGGCCCGCGCTCTGCCGGACCTCGACCCTGGCGCGTACTCTCTTGCTGATATTCCGCTCAGTGCTTTGTGGGGCGAACTGGCTGACAAGGCGGAGCGGGAATGGCTCTGAGTCGTTGCTGCCTTGCATCTGAGCTGCTGAGTCTGTCGGGAGAACTGCTGGTGCTGCAATGATGAGAATCGCGCTGACCGGCGATGTGATGCTCGGACGGTTGGTGGATCAGTACGTCATTCAGAATCGTTCAGTACGTCCCGAGGCGCTCTGGGGCGACGTCCTTCCGATCATGCTTACTGCCGACTGCCGGCTCGCCAATCTGGAATGTGTCATCAGCGATCGGGGAGAAGAGTGGCATCCGACGACGAAGGCGTTTCATTTCCGTGCCCGGCCTTGCGCAATCGAATTTCTCCAAGCGGCTAAGATCAACGGTGTGACCTTGGCGAATAATCATGTGCTGGATTATGGCCCTGAGGCTTTACTGGATTGCTTCAAACTACTTGACCAGGCCGGCATCAAGCGGGCTGGCGCCGGAGCGACGATGGAAGAAGCACGTGCTCCTCTTGTGCTGGACTTGCCGGAAGGCCGCGTGGCTGTCGTTGCCCTGACGGATAATGAACCGGACTGGGAAGCGACAGGAACGCAACCGGGCGTGAACTACGTCGAGTATGGCGATCACGGGTTGAAAGAGCCGTACCGATCGCGACTCACTCAAGCGCTACTGTCGGCGCGACGGCAGGCCGATTTCGTGATTGTCAGCGCGCATGTTGGTCCGAACTGGGGTGCGCCGTCGAAGGAAATCCAGGCGCTGGCGCACGAGCTCATCGACATGGGAGCAGACCTCTACTGGGGTCATTCCAATCACACGCCTCAGGGGATCGAACTCTATAAAGGTAAGGCCATTCTCTATTCGAGCGGCGATTTTGTCGATGACTATATGGTCGACAAAGACGAACGCAACGATCTCTCGTTTCTATTCATGTTGGAATCGGAACGTGGTCATATCGCAAGTATCAGGATCCATCCAACCTGTATTGAGGATCTTGGGGTCCGGTTGGCCAATGATCAGGAGGCGGCGTTCTTGAAAAAGACGATAGGCACGAAATGCGCGGCATTCGGCGTAAAGATCGAATTCGACGATCATGCCGGAATGGTCACGATCGAATAAAGAGGGAGGGAGATGCGCGATGTGTCATGGTATCGGCGACAGGCACAGTCACGTGTCTCATGAGCGGAGCAACAATGACCGTGACGTCCGCGAGACTGATTCAGGGCTACGTGCCTCTCAACATACAGGGTCTCCGACCTGGATGACTCGTAGACAATGCATCATCATGGGCGCGATCGTGGCCGCGTCTATTTTTGCCGGGACTCGCCCTCCCGCTGCATGGGCAACGACCAAGTATCCGAAAACGATTGAGGCGCTGCTGTACGCTTACGATCGCGAGATGGCGCTGTACTATGAGTATGTGGCCTTTGGGAAAGTGGCAAAAGCCGAGGGATACATTGGCATCGCCTACTTGTTTACTGCCTTGGGGTCCGCGGAACTGATCCACGCCCAAAATTTCGGGAAAATTCTCTCGCGTCATGGTGTAGAACTTCCTTCCGGCGGCACACCCACCGTCTCGACGGCAAAGACCCAAGAGAATCTTATCAAAGCAGCCGATGCCGAGGTCGATGCGGTGGAAACGTTCTATCCCGAGATCCTTCAAAAATTGGGAGCCGAGGATATGAAAGACGCAATCATGGCCACGAATCATGCCTGGGAGTCGGAGAAACAGCATAAGGGAATTATCAAAAAGATCCAACGGTGGTCGCCGAGCTTTTTCGAACGGGTCGCTCGCACGATCGACGAACATACCGGCCCCTATTTCGTCTGCCAGGTCTGTGGATCGACCATGACCGAGATCCCACCGGACACATGCCCTATCTGCAAGTTGTCATCTCAACACTATCGCAAAATTGAGATTCCCGACTAATAGCACGCTTACAATTGGGGAATGAATGACCCAAGCCGGGTCATTCGTTTACGTGTCGAGCCATCTTCGACGGTGCGTTGCCCAACGTGCGTGAGGAAAATCGCTACACTTTGCCTGCGAAGAGCTGTAGCGAAAGGTCGCAGTCTCACTCACCGGACGATCTCAATACCGCCCCATCCCAGGCCCACAGGAGTGTCGTCATAATGGCATCGAGATTGCTC
>JAOUHD010000123.1 GCA_029865345.1 Nitrospira sp. | reverse complement strand
ATGGGTATGTCGTCACCAGTTGTGCGAAGGTAGAACCCAGCTCCATGTAGATATTGGAGAGACCAGGTTCCTGCTCCTTCATCCGGCAGAACTCCGTGGTCCACGGAATTTCACCCGTCTTCGCAAAGATTTGTTCGATCGAGGTCACGCCCCGAAACCCGGCGTGATATACCACGAAGTTGAGATCCGGGAAGTCTTTGGCCGCCTTGATCAGATCTCGCGGATGGTTGTAGTCCGGAACGGGACCGAGAGGGAGTCCCTTGTGGACGCAGACCCGCTTCACGTTGAGCTTCCGCGCCTGCTCCAACATCGGATAGGCGATGTGTTCATCGTCCATTCGCCAGCCTCGGTCGAATCCCTTCGGACAGGAACCGGTGTAGCATTTCCAGGCATCGACCTTGAGAGTCTCAGCCTGCATGGCCATGAATTCCAAATCCGCCGCACCGAGCTGGGGGGTGGCCAGACCATGGGCCAACATCCGTTGCGACCCGGCCAACCGATTGACCTCGTCACGAATGTGGGCCATTTCTCTTGGCGGAACGACGGCTTCCTGCGGATAAGGCCCCGGTGGTGTGCTGATCAAGCCGACGGTCGTCTCACTGTCGAAAAACACTTCCTTCACGAAATTCTTCCATGACAGATCATCGAGCGTGCCTCGATCACCGGCCAGTTTCGGATTGAGCCCCATCTCGCGAATGTACTTTCTCAACGACAGAAGAGCCTGTTTGGACACGGCCCCCTTCCGATTGGCTTCGGCATCGGAGGGATCGTAATGAGAACTCACATAGTGGGTCTGCACATCAAAAATAAAATACGGATTTCCCTGCTGCTCGGCGAACGCCGCCGTTTCGAACAGCTCGATGTCCCCGATATTGAAAAATCGCCCGAATACGGAATTCATGGCCAGGAGCGCGGCCGCCATACCACTCGTCGTTCTTATAAACTCCCGGCGTGTGACTCCCAACCGACCCGCCGCCTTTGCTACCAGCTCTCCCGTGACTTGCTCGACGCGAGCCTGCTCGGCCGTTTGATCAATCGGGAAAAACTCTTCGTTGGATACGATCTGAGTTGGAATAGGCGTCGGGAACGTCATCCCCTTCTTCACGGAAAAACCTCATGCCATTGTTTCGGTGAATGCCCCATGGTGCCTCTTCAGCTCGGCAAAGCCCGCTGATTGTGTGGAATGCTCGACGCTCTGTCAAGCAAGCGATGCCGGGGCAGACCGGGAGGAACGGAAACGGACTTATCTGGGCTTGGATGAAGAGGCTGAGGATTTCGCCGGAGCAGCAGACATGTGTCCAACAGGAATCTCTACCACCACATCGGACTGGGGATCGGCATCTTGATCTTTCCCGTCGTGTCCAACACTGTAAAGGGCGCCTTTTTTCATGTTCAATAGCATTGGCAGTCCCGTGTAGGGGTCATACAAGCTTTGCCCTGCTTTCGCAATCCGGGTGGCGAGATCACCGTCGGCGGGACCACGCCTGAGCCAGGCTTGTACACTGGCAAGCCGAAGGCGGGCATCTGTGTCGACCACGAATCCGTTGTACAGATCCCATGGAGCAAGCGGTTCAAGCCCCACGATGTTCTCGATTGGGTTGGTGAGATGATCCATCACGCCAGACGCTGGGAAACGGATATAGTCTTTCCACTTGGGCAACGAGCCATACCGCCCTTCGCCGGCGTCTTTGTAAGACGCATCATAATATTCCGCATAGTCATTGAGACGACGTTGCATCGGCAAGGGAAGCGCCGATGCCACCATGGTGTACACCGGCTGTTCTTCGGCTCTCGCTGCTTTCAACTGAGTCTCGTATGTCTTCGAGGCAGCGACCAGTTCGCTTTGCATGGGCCAACGCATCGAGAGTTCGCCCTGATCAAGCGGGCGAAGAACTTTGGTGACCCGCCCCAGGTATTTTCCGTCAAAGTCGGAGCCTACGAGTAACCCCGAGGCGACGGCAATGTCATCGGTGATCGCCTGTAGTGCCAGCATTTTCACCGCCAGAGTCTTCGCCTGACTCAGGACGATGCGCCACGCTTCCATATCCGTCTCAAGTCGATCAATGCCGAGATCGACACTCTGCAGGAATCCATCCGCCACATGGAGCTGGTGGGCGAAGACCATCGCAGTACAGGGCGGACTCACCGTTTGGCCATACCCCCAATCTTCAAAGGGAAGTTTTTGCCACTGGCTATACCGATTGAGCGCCGACTCATGCTGCTTACCCCACTCCTTAATAATCTGCTGATGAGACTTAAAGGCCCCAACAGGATCTGAACTGCGAACCCACCCTCGCATGACATTGGCTGAGGCATTCACTCCCTCAACCGTTCCCGAGCCTGAGCTCCCCAAGCACGCGAGCGCTAACTTGCCATCGTAGGGCTCAGGCTTCCGATCGTAACCCACCTGTATCGGATCGTGACCAACCGACACGTCAAACCCGAGGAGAAACAAGTAGCCGTTCTTCTTGAAATCCGACAGTGTCCGTTGAGGAGTGGTCGTAAGACTTTGGAATGTTGGAGAGGGTGATTCTTCCAGGATGAGCCAGGTCAGTCCGATGGCACCGACCCCTAGCGCAATGAGGATCCCCGAGAGCATCACCAGCCCTATGCACGTCACCACAAGGGCACGCGTAGTCGAAAAACATGAGCTGACAAAACCGGCAATCGCCGAGCGGGATCGAATCAGTGTCGAACTAGATTTTCGCCTTGGCTTGGGCTCTGCGACATCTTCTCGCGTCTCTGTCGCCCTGATATTTTGAGACGACTCAAAGAGCACATCAACAGCAGCAGCCACGGACATAGACCGGCCGACGTCCTGCCGTTCTGCGCTCTCCGGCGATACCTGTGCACCTGGAGCGGCGTGAGGTGGTTCGATGAATCGGATCGATTCTCCTGCTTTGATCCATTCTTCCTGTTCGGGCACTGGTTCAGGAACCGGTTCAGGAATAGGAGCTTGCGCCTCGACAAACGCCATTGCCTGCGGTTGCGGTTCATGAGCCTGCACCTCGGCTGTCTCTCTTACGCGCTGAGAAGTTTCTCCCATTTCTGGCTGCAATTCTAATATTCTCTGTTGTGTTCGCAGAGGGGAGGGAGGTGGAATCTCATCGGTCTCCGTGCTCAGTGTCTCGCTGCTAGATTGTGGTCGTGCGACGGGAGACTCGGGAGTAGACTCCTGAACGAGGCTCTGAGCGGCTGCGATTGCATGCTCATCTTCCGTGTTCAAGGGGAAGTCATTCTCCTCCGACAGAACTTCTGAGGGAGAGGTCACAGCGTCTGCAACTGGTTCACCCGCAAAAACCGGCGTCGCCAGTGCTGCCGTAGGAGTTTCCGGTGGGGGGGCATCACTCGTCGGAGCGCTCATCACCCGAAACTGCGGTTCAGACTCTTCCTGAGTGGAGGTCTGTTTGGATTCGAGTGTGGTGTGTTCCAACTCAGCAACAGGAATCTCCAGATCGTGCGAAGCCGACGTCTGCTGAGTTGGCACAATCGAGAATGAATCCATTTCTTCAACGGACGTATCCGGTGAAGACGTAGGTTGAATCTGGCTTTCACTCACTGTTGGGGACAGTTCTGGTTCAGCTGGATGAGGCGATGGATCTACCGCCAGCTTCAGACTCTCTGTCATTGGAGGATCGACCTGCGCCAGAGGAATTGAAATGACCGACTCCTGAACGTGATCCCAGGGCATCGGCGCAATTGGAGATCCAGCAGAGGTGTGGTCTCCGAACGACGTTGATTCTTTGCGCTCTGGTATTTCAACCGCTCGGTCTTCTAATACCTGTTCCTGGTGAGATCCCACTGCCGAGGCTGGGGTCAGTGCTTCACCGACATTCGTCTCGGTGAGTTCCGACGGGGAACCATGTGCCGAACGATCACTTCCCAACTTCCATGCACTATCGAATACAGATTCCCAGGAGAAGCCTGGTTGCTTCCATGGTTCTGAAACCTCATTGCCTGAAACCGACTCTGGGCTTGATGGGTTAGGCGTGCCTGGAGGCAATTCCGTCACGACCTCCTTCGGTTCGGCCTCGACAGGTTGGAGTAGAGAGGGTTGTCTATCCTCGATCTCTATTGGTGGAACGCTCGATTGTTCTGTTCCCAAGGATTCAGGCGCTGCGATCTCTTCGACCTGGGATGACGCCATGACACTGGTATCTTCGGAGAACTGGATTGCGCTCGCTGGCGCTTCCGGAGCAGTGGTTAGTTCCGTCGGTACAACAACCGTGAATGGGTTACTTGCATCATAGGGCGCACGTGGTTCAGCCTCGGCCACCCATCCGTCTTGTTCCTGACTCTCAATAGGGCCACCTGGTGACACCATCGAATCAGGTGCCAGTTGCGTCTCAGTACTCTCAACCGCGAGTATTGATCTCTCCTCAACCTGGTATGACGACATGTCGCTAATATCTTCTGCAGGCTGGATCGAACTCATTAGCGCTTCCGGAGCAGTGGTCGAGTCCTGGGGTGCGACACCCGTCAATGGGACGCTTGCCTCAAAGGAGGCCTCGGGTTCGGCCTCGACCAACCCTCGGTCTTGTTCCTGAGCCGCAGCAGAACCATCTCCCGACACCGATGAGGGCAAGAGCGAGGAAGAACCTCCAAGCTCAATCTGTCTGGGAAGATCATCTATCTGCGATCCAGAGGGAACACGCCCACCTTCATCGGTGTGAAGTTCGTCCGATGCAGCACTTCCCACTTCACTCGTACTGCTCATGGTCTGCGCTTGTTCTGGTGAGGGTGGATCAGAGGGCGGCAATGCTTCATCGTGCTGGTGCGCGTGAGGTGTCAGAAGATCCGTGACCGTTGGTGGGGTAAGCGATCCCAGTGAATCAGATACAGTGGCTGCGTGGGGAGAATCCGGCGACGTCACCAGAGAATCCTGGATCTCCCATGGCATCACCCCATCCATCGGTTCAGGACCTGCCGTGACACCCTGACCCGTCTCAGGTATGTCGAGGGATGATGTGTCGGTTGATGGTCCAGAATCACGAGTCTGACGGGCCAGCAGCTCACCGGTTTGCGCGTCAAAGAAGGACGCCAACCGAAATGCCACTGGGCTCGCTGGCGCAAGGGCTCGTACTTTATCGTAGAGCTCGGAGGCATGCTGTGGATGGTCAGGGTCGGGGTCTTCGATTAAGATGTCGATCGCCTTACCGAACTCAGCCACGGCCTCGAGGGTATCTCCTTTTTCCTGATAGAGCCCCCCAAGCTTCTCCAAGAACGGCACACAGCGCGGACCAGCCGCCAAGTATTCGCGAAGCAACGATTCCGCAAGCCAGTAGTCCTGACGCTGAAACGCTTCATCAATGAGTGAGTCAAAGGCTTGTCTCGCCGGGATCAAGCTCCCGAGACGAAGGTGGAGAGTGGCGAACAGCCGTCGCGCCTCCATGTTCTGCGGATCAAGTGCGAGTAATTCCTTCAGTGCGGTAGAAGAACGCCCATATTTCCCGGCATTCATTTGGGTGATGGCGTCCTCAAGAAGAGCGCTCTTCCTGCTGTAGCCAACCACACCACGCTTGTGAGCGCGGGAGGTCTGGGTTTTATCTGATTTTAAAGGGGATTTCTTATTCACACGCACACTACAACCTTAGCAGATCCCGACCCCGTATAAGCCTGCCCTAGCGGCCCATTCTGCTCTTGCCGACGTTCGTGAAGTTGGGCCATGACATAGGCGCGAAACCCTTAAAGAGGTTAGCAATCTCAATGGCTCACTCATCCTCTGGACCATCATACTAAGATATTGATAAGTAATGGATTAACTTGCAGTTCAATCCGCTCAGGCATTTGGGACCAGGGGTCGTCTGCCCACACACGTCGCCTCTCTGTATCGGTGTATTGGCGAACACACTTAACGATGGACTCAGGATTGTGCCTCCAAGCTTGGGAGGGATGACCGGCAGCGAGCGCCCCTCCTCTGGATATGCGCGGACAGTACGCTTTTGAGAAACATCAGCTTTGTTGTGTCTTTCGACACGCCTATGGTACGGTCAGTCTCACGTACACCGCATCAGCTGATGCCACGGAATCAATAGTCCATCGTGCAAGCCCGTCCAATACCTCATTGCCTATCGAACACGACCAGGGAATTTAGCACCTGCCTGATCTTGGTGCTTCTACTCTTCTTGGCCTTCCCTCCCCCTCTATTTTCGCAAGGCGGAGGAAGCCAACCAACAAAAGTCGCGTTGGATTTCAACGAAGTCGAGATCCCCGTCTTTGCCCGGTTTGTCAGCGAGCTCACCGGAAAAAACTTTGTGCTGGATGAGACCATTAAAAAGCAGGGCGGAAAAGTCTCTGTGTTTTCTCCGACTAAGGTTTCACCGGACCAGGCTTTTACCATGTTCGTCGCGGCCTTAGAAGCAGCCCGTATCGCTTTGGTCCCGAAGGGAGGAAACCTATATCAGATTGTCCCCATGGGTGACCTTCCGCCGGAACGCGGTGTGTTCGTCTATAAGCTGAAGCACGCCAACGCGACTGATCTTGCCGCTGTTCTCACCAATTTGGTGGCACGCTCACAAACCGTAGCGCAGATCACACCTGGAACCCGTCCACCCGTCAGACCGCTGACGGAATTCGAGGCTCCGGTCCAAGTGTTTGCCGATAAGGCGACCAACTCCATCGTGATCAGTGCAACCAAACTTGCCTGGAGTCATCTCCAAGCCGTCATTCGTGACCTCGATATCCGGCGCAAGCAGGTCTTTGTGGAAGCGGTGATCCTGGAGGTCCAAGTGGATCGCCTTCGCCAAATCGGCACAGATCCGACTCAGGTGCTCGGCGCGGGAAAAACTGGCTTTGTACAGGGGATCGGTGGGTTCAACAGAGCGCCGGAAGACCTGGCAACCTTTGCCCAGGCGATCACTGGCGCAGCGGCCGGAGGGGCAACCGGCGGCGCAGCACCGCTTCTGAATACGCTGAACGTGCGTGCATTCATGAACCTCCTGATGAACTTAACTGATACGAATGTCCTCTCCACACCACAGGTGCTGGCCGCCGATAACCAGAAGGCGAAGATCGTCGTCGGTGAAAATCGCCCATTCCCAACCGGCCAGGCCCAAGGCATCACAGGAGGAACGCTCGTCACCATTGAACGAAAAGACGTCGGCGTCACGTTAGAGTTGACCCCGCAGGTCCTCGAAGGGGATTTGATTCGCCTGGAAATCAAGCAAGAGATTACGGCGATCGCGGAAAACGTGGCGCAGACCATCGGCGCTGGGTCGGCAAGTATCCCGGTCGGCCCCACCACGACGAAGCGATCCATGGAAACCACGACCGTCGCCCAGGATCAACAGACGCTCGTCATCGGAGGATTGGTGCGTGACAACATCACGCTCAGTGAAAAGAAGATTCCCGTGTTGGGAGACATTCCGTGGATCGGCTGGCTGTTTAAATCGCAAAGTCGTCAGATCGAGAAGTTGAATCTCCTCGTCTTCCTCACACCACACCTAGTCCGGGATGACGCAGATGTGGTGGAACTGAATGCAAGAAAGGCTAAAGATATCAATATCCTGCAACGAGACAACCGGATTGAAGAACCCACGAAACTCAAGCAAGATGTGCTGGAACGGCTCGAACTCCCTTCAACGGTCCCTCCTCCTTCTCCTTTAACGGATAAGCCTAACAAGCCCTAAGACCGGCGTTCGTAACACAACCGCATGGGCTGTGTATTTCGTGAAGCCCGCTTCGCCCGCTCATCCCGCGTTGATGAGTCCGTGAAGTGTGCGAGGCGAGCGTCGTTCATATCTCGCGAGAAACATTACATCTGAGCCATTCTTGTTTGCGCTTCACGAGTCACGTTTCACGGCCCCAGGGTAAGGCCATAGCCCCCCCTCCGAGGAATGGCCCCTGGCCGGCTACCTGGATAGACTGCGGCGTACGGAGGACACAACCATGGCTGACACGACCATTAACTGGCGAATCCATCCTCGGCTGCCTGTGGCCTATCCTGCGATATTCGGAGGCGCTCCATTTGTGGGAGAAGGGGTGGTGTCTGACCTGTCCGTTACAGGCTGTGCCGTCACCTGTGAGCGAACCGTCCTCATGGGGAGCTATATCAAGCTGAGTGTCCTCCTGCCGGATCCGACCGCATCGCTGTTCATCGAACTGGGAAAAGTCCGCTGGGTCAAGGAACATACTTTCGGCGTCGAGTTCATTCGCGTGCCGATGATGACCCGCCACCGATTGGATCGAGTGGTCTCCCAAGAACTGACCCTCGACATACACCTTTCTCCAATAGTCGCCTAGCTCCACTGGCACTCATTGCTGCTCACATCAATAGGACGAGTTTGGCCTGGAGATCAGCCGATCTTGTACCCTAGTTATGTGAGAGGGAAAGAACGTGAGGGAAAGGTCGGTAATTTAAAACAGTGCACACCCTACCTTCCTGTGGCAGGGTGTGCATGAAACTGTGACCGGGCCTATGGCCTCACGTCAAAGTGAATCGACAAACCCCCATGCACAAAGATCGTTCTCATCGTGGATTCATAATTATCTAGAAATAGATTTTGTGATCCGTCATTTTGCGAGACTCCGAATCGATCCGTCCCCAGCTCGTCGTGAAAGGCCTGGACATACTTCGCCTCAAGAAAGGCAGCCACGTACTTAAAGAGATGCGCCTTGAATCCTCCCACCGCCATAAATCCTGGAGCCGTATTCCGCTGGTCAGCAATGGCGTTGGCAAAACCAGCCCCACGGAATCCGCCCGGCCGTTGCGCGATCTGATGCGCTCCTCCACCGACCCCGACATAGGGAAACCACCGCCCGTTGGGATAGGCCTCGGAAATCCCCATCGGGTAGCGCAGCATGACATTGGCGCCCACGTAGATGCCTTGCGTTTCCGTCGTAGTCCCCTCAAACGATCCGTCCGGATTAAGCGTTCCATTCACTCCGTTCCGACAGCAGGCGATGTCCGGATACCAAACAAAGCCGCTGATTTCAAGGCCAAGATCGAATCCCGCCATCTTGTTTCTGGTCGGAAACCAGATGCCCGCATTGCCACCGATCGACTGTTTCATCTGATAGTCGACTTTCCTCTCCACATCGCCATTACGAAATGTGGCGTCCTGACTGAACGGTATCGCCACACCTGCCATAAATGACAGATAGGGCTCGAGCGTCCCCGAGGACATGGTTGGAAGACCTGGCGATAGGGCATATGGATCAGCCACCCGTTGACTGTACGGATCTTCCGCCCGAGTGACCTCAGCGTAACCGATGACACAGAGAAGGCAAACGATCGCCGAAATTCTCGTTTTCATTCAATACCCTCCCACGGTAAAGAAAACATGTTCTTCGGCGAATGTAGGTCGCCAAATTTAATATCAGTCGGTAGATCGTCGGTGGGCACTGAGGCGACACGAGACGATTGCGTTTTCGTGATACTCAAATCGGCCCACGGTTCCGCTGTTGCGGTTATCGGCATGAGAGTCCA
>JAOUHD010000122.1 GCA_029865345.1 Nitrospira sp. | reverse complement strand
GCGATCAGGAAAGACCAGGTCTATGACATGGTCGTCTATGCGGCCTTCGGCGTGTTTCTAGGTGGAAGGATCGGCTATACGCTGTTCTACAACTTTTCATACTACAGCCAGAACCCGCTGAAGCTTCTGGCGGTCTGGGAAGGGGGCATGTCCTTCCACGGCGGCCTCATCGGGACCGCTATCGCACTAATCTGGTTCAGTAAGCGGCAAGGCATTCCGACCTATGCCGTTGCGGACTTAGCGACAGCCGTCACGCCGATTGGATTGGGGTTTGGCCGGATAGGCAACTTTATCAACGGTGAACTGTATGGTCGGTCGACAGACGTAAACTGGTGCATGGTTTTCCCGGCAGGGGGTCCGGTCTGCCGCCATCCCTCGCAATTGTACGAGGCAACCCTGGAAGGGCTGACGCTGTTCACGGTGTTGTGGTTGATTGATCGGCGACCGACCCCGCCTGGGACGATCTTCTGGACCTTCATCACCGGATACGGCATTAGCCGACTCATCGTTGAACTCTTCCGTGAACCGGATCAGCACTTGGGCTTTATCTTCGGACCGATTACCATGGGCCAGATTCTTTCCATTCCGATGGTGGCGATCGGACTCATTATGCTCGTCCTAGGCTACCAGCGTGCGAGGCAGAAAGCTGCGCACGCTTGAAAGTCCTGAGCAATGAGTCCTGACTGCTGAGCGAAGGGATTCCGGCCTTTTCAACTCAGCACTGAACTCAGTACGGCATGTCGTCATCGTCGAGGCCGACATGGTGGCCCAATTCATGGACAACGGTATCACGCACTTCCTGCACCACTTCTTCAGGGCTCTCACACATGCGGAGGATCGGACCCCTGTAAATGGAAATTCGTGGCGGCTGCTCCCCTCCGGGCCCAAAGAACGAATCAGCCGCGAGTGACTGACCTTGGTACAGCCCAAGCAAATCGTCTTCACTGTCCAGCTCAAGGTCTTCAAGGACGTCTTGCGGCGGCTCTTCTTCCACAACCACGGCAATAGACTCCATGAGCTTAGCGTAGGGAAGAGGTAGGTCCGCAATCGCCTGCTGAACCAGCTTTTCAAAATCCTCAAATGAGACATGGTCACACCTGGCCATTTCCATTGTCCCTACCCTTACAATTCTACTGCCGTTGCACATCGCAGAAACAGACAGTGAAACCGAACCGAGTCGCACCCGAGACTCTGCCTGATCGCAGACTTATAAACTTCACTCTGTGTTCTGTACTGCTCAGCCCGCGCGGCTGCCTGATCGGCCGATATCGCATCCGTCTTATAGTCGGCGACCCACAGCTCTCCATCAAGCCGGTAGAGGAGGTCGATCACCCCTTCCATGACCTGCCTGTTACCCCAAGGTATGACGAAAGGGACTTCTCGGCCAAGGATTTGGGACGACCGGAGACGTTCATAGGCTTCCGATCGACCGAACGTCGCAAGAAGATCGTTCACGGATTCAGTGATCGCTTCAGCATGGGACTGGCCATCCGGCCCAAGGGTTGCCTGTACGGCTAATCCTACCTGAGCGCATAACCCAGAAGGGTGCTGTGAAAAGTCCCAACCCTCGAGCAAGCGATGCGCCACCACACCAGCTAACCGTCCAACCGCGGCATCCTGTCGAGCAGGAGTCGCCTCACGCACAGTCCGCGCCAATCGTTTACCTAGCATCGTCGGTGTCAGATGATGGGAGGTCTCACGAACTTCGGTCCATCGAGCCGTCCTGATCTTCCACCGTTCAGCAACCTCATATGGATCAATCACTACTGCACTAGCTGCTCTATCCGACCGTCGGCGTGGCCGCTTTCGTTCCGGTGCCTTGATCACTCGATGGGGAATCGCGCTGGCGCCGATCTTCAGAGCCTCCGTCGAAGCTGTTCCGATCTCCCCCGTCCCGATATTCTGCAGCAGGTCAAAGACCGTTTCGCCGATTGAGCGGCCGGTTATCCCTCCTGACAACAGCAACAACTCTTTGGCCCTAGTCATCCCCACATAGAGCACGCGTCGCCGTTCTGCTTCTTCTCGCAGCCGCAGTTTGTGCTGGACCAGCAACGAACCGAGAGACCGATGACGGTCGAGGGAGAGACCATAGATGCCACTCGACCAATCATAGGAAATCTGTGGTGCACTTCGCTCCCGCCCGCTCCCTTGGTGAAGGCCTGGCAGCACAACAATGGGGAATTCCAACCCCTTGGCCTTATGAATCGTTAACACGTGCACGGCTTCGAGCGACTCCTCGGCGAGAGGACTCTCCGATTCGTCCGGTTGTTCGTCAAGGCGGGCAATCATGAGCTCCACAAATCCGCTCAAGGTCATGTGAGGTCGGTCGGCCAATGACGCAGCCGTCTGTTTGACTTTCAGGAGGTTGGCCACGGCCTGTTCGCCATGGAGTGATGCAGCCGCCAGATCCAGGATCGGCAATCGGTCAAACATCAGCGCGATGGCCTCAGCCAATGGCAGTATGGCAATAGCCCGGTGGAGCCATGCCAGATGTTCGTACAGCCGCTGAACAGCAGCCGCGCTGGCATGGGGCCACGACCCGAGACTCACGGCCTGGAGATAATTGAAATGCCCTGCCTGCTTGAGCTCATAGAGCTCCCGATCCGTCAGCCCCCCAAGTGGTGAGCGCAGGAGACCGGCTAACGCGATTTCGTCATGAGGATGATCCAAAACCCGCAGCAGATTCACGAGGTCAATCACCTCCTGACGACGATAGAAATGCTTTTCCCCCTCGATAACGTAGGGAATATCGTGCCGGCGCAAGGCATCGAGGTAGGCATCAGCCTGCGTAAGCTTCCTGAAGAGCAACGCGATGTGTCCCGGCTTCACGGAAGGGCGACTCAGAACCTCGTCGTTCAGCCAGCGAGCCAGCACTTCACTCTCGGCTCTCGTCGCCCCCGCAGCATCGAATGTCTCTGCTTCACCATCCGGCGTGGTCACGCTGAGACGAACGCCCGGTTCGATTGACGCCTGACGCCGTTGGGGTCGCACCTCCAATCGAACATTCGCTGGCTGAACCAGCGGCTGTCGTTCGAACAACCGATCGAAGACCTCATTCACCGGCTCTAACACGGCCACATCGCTCCGGAAGTTCGTAGTCAACGTCTGGGCCACTCCACCGTCCACCGTGACCTTTTCTACGACGCGGTCGAAGGCTTCGATATCAGCTCGCCGAAAGGCATAGATCGACTGTTTGGGATCTCCCACAATAAAGAGTTTCCCCGGTTCGAGCGTCATCTCGTGCCAGTGAGCCGCCTGGCTCCCCTGCCGCTCTGAGACCGCAAGGATGATCTCGTACTGCACCGGGTCTGTGTCCTGAAACTCATCGACTAACACGGCTCGATAGTCCCGCTTAATCCGTTCACGGACCGACGGATGTTCGAGGAGCAGTGTCCGTGCCCGTGCCAGCAACCCATCAAACGAAATCCAGCCCTGCCGAGCAAAGGTTTCACGAATGTTCCGCGCTAGCGGTATGAGTAGCGTCACGAGATCGTTCAAGAATGCATGGTCGACCGTCAGGAGCTGTTGCGCCGCCTGGATGATCGCGGCCGCCTCTTTGAAATCACCTTTCTCCCACCCACCCACGGCGCTTCCAAGGTCCTTGCCGAACCACTCTCGTTCTTCCATCGCCAGGCCTTTCCGGCCTGGTAACCCATTGTCTACTATGAGATGTAGCAAAGACGCCGCGGCGGCGAGCATGTGCTCGACCTTCCGGCGCTTTGGTCGATCGTATGCCTTCAAAAGTTGCTCCGCCCGGTCTCCCATATGTTGTATCCAACTCAAGACAACCGGTGGCACTGCTGTGGATGCAAGTTGTTGTTGCAGAGTGCCGAGGTCGATCAATTCGCTGCACAAGGACCGGGCCAACGTTCTGACCGTTTCAAGAGTGGTCGATGACAAGACCGATCGCCAGAGGCGATGTTGTTGTCCGGATCGGCTCAATTCCTGGTCGAGCCAGCAATCCCACGCTGCAGTGAATTGCTCTTCAAACCGTAAGCCGTCGTCTTCCCTGAAATCAGGATCAACTCCGCTCTCTAGCGGGTGGAGTCGCAACAGGTGTCCGGCGAAACTATGAAGGGTGCCGATCTGGGCCTTTTCGAGATCGTTGAGTGCGGCCTGAGCACGCGCGGCAATTGCATCAGCGCTGAGTCCATAGCGATCTCGCAGATCTTCCCTCGAGACAGCCCCTCCGTCGCCTGATCGCACCGGGTCGGCCTCTGGGCGAGCCAACACAACGAGTCGCTCGCGCAGTCGGACTTTCATTTCCGTCGCCGCCTTGTTGGTGAAGGTTAAGGCGATGACCTGCGTGATCAAGACCGGAGCGGGTTCCTTCATCAGCAGATACACGAGGCGATTCACGAGCAACGTCGTCTTGCCTGTCCCTGCCCCGGCCACAACAACGACATTGCGATCGAATGTCGTCTCGGCCAACTCGCGCGCCATACGATCCGGTATCAGGAGATCGTTACTCATCGGAAATTTTCTGTGCACGAAGCATCTTCAACGTTTTCGGCTCGGCCGCACGATGAGCCCTCCACCACGTCGGCGCATGCTCTCGCCGACAAGCCACACGAAAGTCACAACTATCGCAATAGCCGTCTGGAAGAATGAAAAAGCGTCCGGTACGGATGCCGTCCACCAGCGTTCTCAGTGTGTTCTGGATCAGTACTCCGGTATCGGAGGACCACGACATCGTCTCAAAACTTGAACGGCTGATCGTCGGTGACCACTGAGGAGCGAGAAACAGGAACTGCACCTGACTCGGAGTAGGCTGGCCAGGAACCGTGAGACAGCTATAGAGCGGTGGCTGCAGCCGATATCCACGGACCGCCGACTGCGTCAAGTTCCGGTCTTCCGGTTTCATCGCTGAGCCGACTTTGAACTTGTAATCGACTACGCGCACCGTGCCGGAGGACCGGTTCCGATCGAGACGATCAATGCGACCACGGATCTTCAACAATCCCTCGTCGAGGACATCGGGAATCGTCCCTTCACCGTCCACTTCAAATGCAATAGGCTGGTACGGATGCTCGGCCTGTTCCTCCTCGTCCGCCTTCACCGCCGCGATCACCAGTGCCACAATCTGTTCTTTCGCCAACTCCCACAGCAGATAGTGGCCTGTTCGATGTTGTGACTCCAGGTCTGCCGCCGCCTGTTCTGTCGACTGACGGATCTTCTGATCCATCATGTCGTCCGCTACTTGTCGAGTTGGCCACCCGACCTGCACGAGCTCTTCATAGCAACAACGCAATGCGGCGTGGCAGAGCGTCCCAACCAGCGCCGCATCTGGCTCCTGCGACATCGCAACCCGGCTCGGCTCGAGTCGCAGCACATCTGCGGAAAAATATTGGAACGGACAGCGTGCATACCGTTCGAGCGGCGTCGGAGCGAGACCCCGTTCGATGAGCCGCACCCAATGAGATTCGACCGCCCCCGTCATCCCATCAAAGAGATTGAGCGTCGCGCCGTCTTCTTCGATTCGATCGAGCGCCATCGCTGCATGGTGGAACGTGTCCGCATCACGCCCGAGCGCCCGTACCAGATCGGTCGGGTCTTGCCCGTTCATGGCCAACCACTGAGTCAGTTCAGCCGGCGGCAAGAATCGTGTAATCATTGGCTGTTGTGAGACTCGATCCGTCAGACGACGAGGCACCACATCGACCGGCTGCTCATCCTGGCCGAACCGACGGCGCGCGTCGCCGAGAGACGGAGAGGCGGCCAGCATGCGGCCAGATTCATCGGCCCGTTGATAAGATAAGTAGAGTCGCTGAGTGGCAGTCTGACAACAGAGGCGGAAGAGCAACGTCTCTTCTCCATAGGCCGTCAGTTTCTCATCGATCTTAAATCCAAGCGTGGCGTCGAGCACGCGCCGATGACGATCACGCAGAAATGCATCTTCGCGAATATAGCGCGGAAACACTTTTTCGTTCAGCCCGAGGACAAACAGGACTTTGAACGACACTCCGCGGGCAGCCATCACGTCGTATACCATCACGCCCTGAGATGAACCATTGTGGAGAGGGATCGTCGTGCGCTCGAAGGTATGGGTCAACAGTTCAACAAATTCGGCCCAGGTCATCTCCTCGTTGAGCGGCTCCAATTCCATGAGCGTGGTCCAGATACGGTCGATGGCGTCCCATGTCATTGTGTGGCGAGCAAGCGGGCCATCGTCGGTGTCGGTAGTTGATACGGCTGCATCTGGCCGACGCAGGTGCCGCTCAATGAGTGCTCGACACGCTGTGACCATCTGACCGATCGTGCCTCGCGATGGCAGGGCCGAACAGGCTTGTACGAGCTGTGAGACCACCTGCCAAAACAGGCCGATCACCTCCGGCGCAATGGCCAGCGAATCAACAAGGCTCTCCTCACCATCAATCACCAATGCAGCTTGGCTCACCTGTTCCAACCGTGTCCACGCCTCAACCCCGTGCGTAATGTGCAGCGCTTGGACGAGCATCTTCCACTGTTCTGGCCGATACGACGCCGACAGCTCATCATATAAATCGGTGACGTAGAGCGGAGACGTCACGACATCGAGAACTGACGTGCGATAGAAATCGTTCAACGGCAGGGAGGCTACCTGCAACACGAGCTTGCAGATCGGTTCCTGAATCAACGGCCTTGATGCCGTCGTACGAAAGGGAATCCGATAGCGATCGAAACTCGACTGAAGATACAGGCTATAGGGATCAAGGGTCCGGGCGGTGACGCCGATTTCATCGAATCGATACCCGTTGGTTTCGATCAGATCGAGAATGGTTCGGCAGGTTGCTGCCAATTCTTCTTCCGCGCCAATTACGCTCCGAATGGTGAGTTGGGCATGATCGTGCGCCACCGTTGACGATTCCTGTTCCAGCCGGATCGGGGCATCATCCGACATCACCAGCGACTGGATATGCCGATCGAAAAAGCGCCGAGCAAACCCAAACGCCGGGTCATCCTCCAGCGGAAAAAACAAGGTCGTGTCCTTCGCACGGCTGATAGCTTCAAAGAGGGACAGCTGCACCTGCGTCAGGTCATAGAACCCATAGTAGAACACGGCCTTCAACGGCTGGAGAAACGTAGCGGTCGGAATGAACGGGATGAGGGCCTCGGCCAGATCGTCTTGCGTCCCAACCCCGAGGGTCTTGCCAGCTTCCTTCACGGCCGCATAGAGCGACAGGAGCGCGCCGAGCCACTCCCGATCGTCATCCTCGAAATAACCTTCACGGAGACCTTGCAGCGCTTGCGCAGCGTCGACCGCGGCATCCTTCAAGTCGCGAATGGTCGCCCAGAGCGCGCCCCACGTCCCAGAGGATTGTCCGATTCGTTGCAACGGAACCTGGCTGGTGAGCTTACTGTGAACAATGTGACGAACGAGTTGTTCAAAGAACAGCTCATCAACGACCCGCGGCAGTAGGTGGTCGACCTGTACGTCCCCAGCCAGCCGTAGGGCCAATTGGTGGAAGGTCAAGATATGTAAGTTGAAGAACGACAGCCGGTGTTCGACGGCGAAAATGGTGCGAAGGCGATCGGCGAGTGGCTTGGACGGAACGAAGATCGCGATCGGCGCAAGCGGATCAGTCGCCTTGACACGTGTGAGTCGATGGACGAGAGCAGATTCAAGAGTAGGATGAAAGCGACCCGTGACGACCTGCAACATGGCGAGTCATTGTACGCTACCCAGTCTCCGGCCCCAAGAGCTCGCCGTTGCAGTCAACGCAGGCCCAGTCGCCGTCGATAAACGACATGGGATCGGCGCAGATCGGGCAATCCGGCGGAGGCCCCTTGGCAATGAGTGGAAGATCCGGGAGCTCGTTGTCGTATTCGTCCATGGCTCTCCTACCCTTCTCGCTGTTTGATCTTCAATTGAATGGCCTTCTCCGCGCTTTCTCGACTTGGGACACCGACGAACGTCAGGCGCCCATCGATGATCGTCGCCGGCACGGCACGGACAGAATGACGGTCGGCCAGCTCCTGGCCGTCTTTCGTGGTGATATCCACTTCACGATAGGAGAAGCTGTACTTCACGCGCAACTGCTTCCACAGACTTTTGGCCGATGGACAGGCTCCACAACTGGGCGACACGAGTAATGTAATGTTTGGCATGATATTTCCGAAAGCCAACCTAAATTATACTGATGTTTGGATCTTAGCATCCGCTGAAAAGACGGCGCAAGGACGGGACCAGGATCAGCTTCAATCGCCGAGTCACATCATGGTATTCACTGCGCACTGTGGAAAGATTTAGGAGACAGGCGTATGATATGTATATAATCCATGGTCAACCGCTTCTCGTATACGCTCCCGTGGCTGGCCGCCATCCTACTGTTCTGCAGTCCCGTAATGCACGCTGAAGAAGGCCGAGGAGATTCGCCTCCACTGCGAGTCTTGACCTACAACCTGCTGCACGATGGAGCATGGTCAGGATTCTTCGAGAGCGGCACCCATCTCGAAGAGCGGCTCGACATGTCCATTCAAGAACTGAAGCGGTTGCAACCTGACGTCATCGCACTTCAAGAAGCGTCAGACAGCCGGAAGCATGGCAACGTGCCGCAACGGATCGCTGAGGCACTCGGGTACCAGATGGTGTTCGCTCCTGCGACCGAACATATCTTCGGCATCGGCTTTGTGGATCGGCTGATCACCTCAGCCATCGGCTTCAAAGAAGGACCTGCCATCCTGAGCCGCTATCCTATCGTCGGCTCAGAAGTCTATGACCTGCCTCGATGCCCACGTCGCATGGATCCTCGCATTCTCCTGCGAGCTGAGATTAAGGCACCGGATGGCTCGGTCCAGGTCTTTTCCGCCCATACGTCGAAAGGCGACGAATGCCAACTCCAACGAGTTGGCGAACTGTTCCGTGAACATCGAGGAACGGGGCGAGCCATTTTGATGGGCGACTTGAATACCGGAGAACAATCTCCAGTCCTCACCGAATGGCAGAAAGAGCCGGGATTCATCGACGCCTTCCGGATCGCGAATCCGGGAGTACCCGGAGGAACTGTCTGGCAAAATATCCAGGTCGAGTGGCCCACTGCCGATCGCCGTGTCGATTTTATTTTCCTGTTTGATGGAGGTGCTAGTGGAAGCTCGGTCGTGCGTTCAAGCCGTGTGGTATTTGACCAGCCCGGTCGGCTCCCGAACGGCGACGCACTTTGGCCCTCGGACCATCGCGGCGTATTGGCCGAAATCGGAACCGCTCCCTCTGGAAATGGGCCGACCGAAGTTGCCATCGAAAAGCTGACCGTGTCTCCCGTGAACACCGTCCGTCAACCGATTCGACGCGGGCCTAACCCCGTTAATCCCTTATCAAAGATCAACTATCAATAGTGTCCCAACGTTTGGGCTTGGATTATCTGTAAGTTGCTGATTAGGAACGGATAAACAGTGATTGTCCTTGGTCTCGATTTGAACTGCGAACGCCGGTTCTGTAACCCTGCGAGGCACGA